>NZ_JBFTIO010000016.1:0-148242 GCF_056394985.1 Variovorax sp. 10N412 | reverse complement strand
CAGCTCGCCACTTTCGCAACCAGCCGCCGAATCCGTTTCAGCGAAGCCTTCGATTATGCACCGACTTTTCAATCAGCGTCAACTTCGAAGAAGCTTTTTTCACCCAACCAACTCGCAATCAGCTCCGAAGAACCCATCGCTTCAAACACCTTGCAGTGACTGTCAGTCGAGCCCGCAAGTATATGCCAGGAAATGAGCCCGGCAACCCCATGCGAACAAAATCGCGTTCAAGTCGCCCTTCTCCAGAGCGGCACACAGCGATGCGCTCCAAGCCCTGTCCAGTGCGTCCTCCGATAATCCTCCCCACATGGCACTCATCACACTCCTCGACGCCCAACTGGCGTTCGGTCACGTCCCCCTGCTAGATCACGCGGACTTCTCTCTTCTGGAATCGGAGCGTATCGGCCTGATCGGCCGCAACGGCGCCGGCAAGTCATCGATGCTCAAGATATTGGGCGGACTCGAGAAGACAGACGACGGCACCCTTCAGTTGCAGCAGAACCTCCGAGTGGCCTACGTGGCCCAGGAACCCCTCCTCGACATGGATGCCGACGTGTTCACCGCCGCCAGCCAGGGCCTGGCCGAGGTCATCGCCGTGCGCGACCTCTATCTTTCCGGTGCGGACGGCCTCGACCTGGACGCCCTCCAGTCGAAGATCGAAGCCTTCGACGCCTGGAACTGGGAGCAGCGCGTCGAGGAGACGCTGCACCGCCTCCACCTCGACCGCAATGCCCGCGTCGGCTCCCTGTCCGGCGGTACCCGCAAGCGTGTCGCCCTGGCCCAGGCCCTGGTGGCCGCACCCGACGTCCTTCTTCTGGACGAGCCCACCAACCACCTGGACCTCGACTCCATCGAGTGGCTCGAACAGCTGCTGATCGACTTCAAGGGCAGCGTCGTCACCATCACCCACGACCGCAGCTTTCTGAACCGCGTCGCCACCCGCATCGTGGAGCTGGACCGGGGCAAGCTGAACTCCTACCCCGGCAACTTCGAGCAATACCTCCTGCAGAAGGAAGAGCAACTCGCCCAGGAGGCCGTGATCAGCGCCAAGGCCGACAAGCTGCTGGCCCAGGAAGAGATCTGGATCCGCAAGGGCGTGGAAGCGCGCCGCACCCGCAGCCAGAGCCGCATCACCCGCCTGCAGGAATTGCGCGCCAGCCGCAGCTCGCGCCGCGAAGTGCAGGGCAGCGTGAACATGGACGTGGCGTCCGGCCAGTCCAGCGGCAAGATCGTGGCCGAACTCACCGAGGCGACCAAGTCCTTCGGCGAGAAGACCGTCATCCGCAACTTCAGCGGCACCATCCTGCGCGGCGACAAGGTCGGCCTGCTCGGCCCCAACGGCGCGGGCAAGACCACGCTGCTGAAGCTGATCCTGGGCGAGCTCGAACCCGACAGCGGCAAGATCCGCCGCGGTACCAATCTGCAGGTGGCGTACTTCGACCAGATGCGCGACAAGCTCGACCTCGACGCCACGCTGGAAGACTTCATCAGCCCCGGCAGCGAGTGGATCGAGATCGGCAGCCAGCGCAAGCACGTCAAGAGCTACCTGTCGGACTTTCTGTTCTCGCCCGCGCGCGCCAACTCCCCGGTGCGCTCGCTCAGCGGCGGCGAACGCAACCGCCTGCTGCTGGCGCGCCTGTTCGCACGCCCGGCCAACGTGCTGGTGCTCGACGAGCCGACCAACGACCTGGACATCGACACCCTCGAGCTGCTCGAAAGCCTGCTGCAGGACTACGACGGCACCGTGTTCCTCGTGAGCCACGACCGCACCTTCCTGGACAACGTGGTGACCAGCACCATCGCCTACGAAGGCGACGGCCGCTGGCGCGAATACGAAGGCAGCGTGCAGGACTGGTTGATCCAGTCCAAGCGCGCCCGCGACATCGCCGAGCAGCGAATGGCCGCAGCTCCCGCCCCTGCGCCGGCTTCGGCGCCCGCCCCGGCCGCCGAAGCCGCCGCCCCCAAGGCGGCAGGTGCGCGCAAGAAGCTCTCCTATAAGGAACAACGCGAGCTGGAGGCCCTCCCCGCGCAGATCGCCGCCCTCGAAGGCGAACAGAAGCGCATCACGGAACTGCTCGAACTCGACGGCGGCGCCCTCTACGCCACCGATGCCTCGCGCGCCACCGAGCTCGCCGAGCGCCACGCAAAGATCGACGACGAGCTACTCGCCGCCCTCGAGCGCCAGGAAGAACTCGGCGTCACGCGCTGAAGCCGATGCCGGTCGTCCGCCCGTCCGACGCGTGGCGGGCGCCGACTAGGCTATACATGCGGCTTCCCTCTCCAAGCCCCGGAAAAGCCGCATGCCTTCTTCCTTCCAGACGTTGTTTCGCCGGTCCACCGCGCTTCTGGCGCTGCTGATCCTGGGCGCGTGCGCGCAACTGCCGCAGAACGTCGATCGACCCGTTTCCACTGCAATCGCCGCCCCGGCCACCGGCACCGCGCTGGCCGACCTGGTGCAGCAGCGACGCCAGGCCGACAAGGCCCGCTACGAATCCGGCTTCCTGCTGCTGGGCGGACCGCAGGCCGCCTATGGCAGCCGGCTCGCGCTGATCGAAGGCGCCCAGAAGACGCTGGACCTGCAGTACTACGCCATCCACGCCGACGCCAGCACCGCCCGCCTGGTGCGCGGCCTGCGCACGGCCGCGGAGCGCGGCGTGCGGGTGCGCGTGCTGCTCGACGACTTCCACACCACCGGGCGCGACGCCCTGGTGCTGGGACTGGCCTTCATCCCGAACATCCAGATGCGGCTGTTCAACCCATTGGCCGGCTCGCGCGACTCCAGCTTCAGCCGCCTGTTCAACTCGATCGACGACGCCTCGCGCATCCAGCAGCGCATGCACAACAAGCTGTTCCTGGCCGACAACGTGCTCGCCGTCACGGGCGGGCGCAACCTGGGCGACGCCTACTTCGGCAACGCGACCACTGGCAACTTCGTCGATGTCGACGTGCTGGCGGCCGGCCCGATCGTGCAGGACCTGTCGCGCAGCTTCGACAGCTACTGGAACAACGAGCGCGCGTACCCGGTGCAGTCGCTGGTCACGCGCGAAGAGCTGCAGGCGACGCGCGAGCGCGCGAGCAAGGCCGACCAGGAACTGGTCGCGCAAGCCGCCCGTGACCCGGACGACAAGCCCAGCGCCGACGCGCCGCCCACGCCCGAGCAGCGCGCCCGTGCCTGGGACGAGAAGGCGCTCGACCTGCGCACCGCCACCTTCGTCTGGGCGCCGGCCGTGATGCTGGCCGACAAGCCCGGCAAGATCGCCGCCGATTCCGCCTCCGGCCCCGACAGCGCGAAGGCGCCGGGCCTCGTGGTCAGCCAGCCTGACGACAAGGCGAATGCGTCGCGCCGGGTGGCCTCGCTGGAAGCCGCCTCCGACCTGGCCGCCAACGGCGACACGGTGGTCGAAGGCCTGCTGCAGATGATCGGGCAGGCACGCACCGACCTGCTCATCATTTCGCCCTACTTCGTGCCCGGCAAGGACATGCTGCAGGCCTTTTCCGCGGCGCGCGCGCGGGGCGTGCGCATCCGCGTGCTGACCAACTCGCTGGCTTCCAACGACGCGCCGGTGGCCCATGTGGGCTACGCGCGCCACCGCGAGGCGCTGCTGAAGATGGGCGTCGAGCTGTACGAACTGCGCAGCGAGCAGACCAGCTTCGGCAGCGTCTTCGGCTCCACCGGCAGCAGCGGCGGCGGCAGCGGAACGGGCAGCATCGCCGGCGCATCGCGCGCCATGCTGCACTCCAAGGTGCTGGTGATGGACGGCCGGCTGCTGGTGGTCGGCTCGATGAACCTCGACCTGCGCTCGCAGCTGCAGAACACCGAGATCGCGCTGCTGATCCGCAGCAACGAGCTGTCGCGCGCGGCGTCCGAGCAGATCGAGCGCGGCATGGCCGAGCGCTCGTGGCACGTGGAGCTGGTCGACGGCTCGCTGGTGTGGCGCGCTCCCAAGGACAGCAAGCTGCCCGACGCGACCACCGAGCCCGACACCAGCGCCACGCTGCGGCTGATGCTCAAGCTCTTCGGGCCGCTTGCGCCCGACGAACTGCTCTAGAAACCCTCGATCGGGGCCTGTGCGTCAGTGCTTGTGTGCCGACCCGGCGGCATCGGCACCTTCGGGCGCCCCTACCGGCAGCGACACGTCCAGAGCGGTCTTCACACCCTTGGCATCTTCGAACTTCAGCGTGAAGGGCACGCTCGCGCCCTTGGCCAAGGCGCCCTTCAGGTCCATCATCATCACGTGGTAGCCGCCGGGCTTGAGCTCGACGGTCTGGCCCGCGGGCAGGTCGAGGCCGCCCGGAAGCTCGCGCATCTTCATGACGTCGCCTTCCATCTTCATCTCGTGCACTTCGGCCGTGCCCGCCGCCGGGGTCGAAATGCCGACCAGCTTCGTGCCGGTGGGCGCGGTCAGCTTCATGAAGGCACCCGTGCCGCTCTGGCCCGGCACCGACTGGCGCACCCAGCCGCCCTGCACATCGACCGTGGCCACGCCCTGCGCCACCACGTTCAGCCTGGCGGCCGGGCTCTTCAGGCCCGCCGTCGAACTGCCCGACGCCGGCACCTCGGCCCAGTCGGCCACGCCGGTGTCGCAGGTCTGCAGCACCTTGAACCACAGCGTGCCTGGCGTGGCGGGCACCTTGCCGCGCAGCACGAACTCGGCGCGCTCGCTGCCGGGCAGCGCATTGCCGGGCGTCTCGGCGCTCCAGCGCACTTCGCCGTCACCGTTCTTCGTCACGTCGAGCTTCCAGCCCTTGCGCGCCTGGGCGTCGCTCAGCACGAAGCCCTTGGGCAGGCGCACCGCCAGGCCGGTGGTGGCCTTGGCGCCTTCGCAGGCGTGGCCGACGCGGAAGGCGGCGTTGTAGTCGCTGCCCACGGTGGCGCTGCCCGGCGGCAGCGTGACGTGTGCAAGAGTGGCGCCAGCGCCCGTCAGCATTGCGCATGCCGCTATGGTTTTGAGAGTGATCATCGATGTCTTGGTCATGTCGGGTCCTTGCAGTTGGAATGAGAGCGTCATGGGTCGAACCTGAGTTCAGCCAGGCAGGTGTGTTGCACGAACAGGGGCAGAGGCGGGCCCGCGTCGACCGCGTTCAGTACCACTTCGGGCATGCGCGTGCGGATGGCATCGACGTGCTGCGCCGTGCCCACCCGTTCAGGTCGCGCTCGAAACTTCGAGCCCAAAAAGCCGGACACGCACGTCGTTCGTGCGTAGGCAGCTATGGTTTCGAGAGCGTCAGGAGAAAGTCGGGGGCCCGCGCGCCGGCAGGGGCGCGGCGGCGGCGGCCAGGCGCGTGGCGGGAATCGACTGGACCAGGCGGCCCAGCGGCAAGGGGAGATAGAAAGCGGGCACCGACAGGGCCGGCGGCGGTGCGCCGGTCAGCACGCACAGCGGGCAGTCCATGTGGGAGGCGCCGAGCGCCTGCGTGCCGTCCTCGGTGTGGACCACCACCTTGATGGAGCCGACGCTGGAGCACACCAGCTCCATCGCCTGCGGATGCACCAGCGGCGACGCCACCGCCGCGCCCAGCGACAGCACGAACCACAGCAGCATCCCGCGGCCGATGAGGCCGAGAAAGCGGGTGGGGTGGCGCAGCGCGTGCATGGCGGGCGCGATTATCTGCGCACTTTGCCCTTGGCGGCAGGGGCGGCGGTCTTGGAAGCCGCCTTGGCGGGCGCCTTGGCCGTGGCTTTGCCGCCCTTGGCCGCGGGCGCCGCCTTGGCCGATTTGCCGCCCTTGACCGCAGCGGCCGGTGCGCCCTTCTGCCCGTTCGGCCCGCGCTGGCCCTTCACGGCCTTGCCGCCGCGCACAGCCCTGGGGGCCGGCGACGGCGCCGCGAGCGCCGCCATCGGCGCCGCGGTTTGCGCCTGCACATCGGTCAGCACCGGCGTCACCGTGAAGCCGCGCGCCGCCATCAGCGTGGGCAATCCCTGCGGGCCGATCATGTGCAGCGCGCCCACGGCCGCGAACACGCCCTTGCCGCCGGCGTGCAAACGCTCGATGCCGTCGGCCAGGTTCGGGTTGCGGTCGTCGAGCAGGCGCTTGGTCAGGCGCTGCTCGGCGGGCGTGTTGAGGCAGTCGCACCATTCGGCATAGCGGCCCAGCTTGCCCACGTCGCTGCGGGCCCACACGTCGGCCAGCTCCTTCAGCTGGCCGCGCAGCTTGCCCGACTCCAGCTCGTCGAGCGCCGCGTCGATCTGCTCGCCTTCCTCGGCCTCGGATTCGCCCGTGAGCACCTTCAATTGCGCGGCCGCGCTTTCGAGCGCGACGATCGGCTTGTTGCTGTTGCGGGCGGCCACGGCCAGCGTTTCGTCCACGCCGAACTCGGGATAGAGCCCGTCGGCGCGCGCGACCAGGCCGGCCAGCGCCGTCACCTGCAGGATGGGCTGCAGCTTCGACAGCGCGCCCGGCGGCACGCAGGCCTCGGCGTTCTGTCGCGCCAGCCGGCGCGCGCGCTCGCCGCTGAGCACGCGCCCGAGCACCTCGGGGTCGGCCGGCTTAGCCATGGCGGCAGCGGTGGCTTCGTCGCGCGAGTCGAGCTCCAGCGCGAGGGTGTCGCTCTGCGTCAGCGCCTTCTGGATGGTCGGGCCGGGCCGCACCCAGTCGCCGCGGCCGATGTGGATGGTGCCGTAGAGCCACGAGGTGCGCCCGTCGCGCTCGATGCGCCAGAGCATGCCGCGGTCGACGCCGTTGCGCAGCGTGGTGCCGGGCTTCTCGAGGCTGGCGATGGCCGAGGGCGGGCAGGCGGCGTGCGCCGCAGCAAATGTAAAGACACAGCAGGCGCCCGCCAGGAGTTGGCGCGGCAGCCGTTGGAGGCTTTTTGCCAGGCGCACAGGCGCCGAAAAATCGATGTTGCGCATGTGTGCAACCAGGGTCCGGAGTATCCGCAAGGCGTGCTCCACGATGAAA
Organism: Variovorax sp. 10N412; assembly: GCF_056394985.1. Classification (NCBI taxonomy): domain Bacteria; kingdom Pseudomonadati; phylum Pseudomonadota; class Betaproteobacteria; order Burkholderiales; family Comamonadaceae; genus Variovorax; species Variovorax sp. 10N412. The sequence goes on along the minus strand of NZ_JBFTIO010000016.1, from coordinate 141,343 downwards.
GAAAGTCCGGCATTCTCACAGCACCGCTGCCCATAATCCAAAACCATGCAGAGCATCTTCCACCTTGCCTTTCACGTTCGCGACCTCGACGGCGCCCGCCGCTTCTATGGCGGTGTCCTCGGCTGCGCCGAGGGCCGCAGCACCGACACCTGGGTCGATTTCGACTTTTTCGGCCACCAGATTTCGCTTCATCTCGGCGAGCCCTTCGCCACCGCCCGCACCGGCCGCGTCGGCGACGTGATGGTGCCGATGCCGCACTTCGGCCTTGCGCTCGCCCTGCCCGACTGGCAGGCCCTGGCCGCGCGCCTGGAGGCCGCCGGCACCGAGTTCGTGCTGAAGCCGCAGGTGCGCTTCGAGGGCCAGCCCGGCGAGCAATGGACGATGTTCTTCCATGACCCGTTCGGCAATCCGATCGAGGTCAAGGGATTCCGTTCCCTGGCCACGCTTTACGACAAATGAGACCGCGCCGCGCCGCCCCCCGCAGACCCGCCGCTGTGCCGGGCACTGCGGGGCGCCTGTTGCGGCTCGGCCTGGCGGCGCTGGTGCCCCTGTTCTGCGCGGCCGCGGCGCACGCCCAGCAGGACTGCGAGCTCGACGGCCGCAGCGTGAACCCGGCCAACGGCGCCACCACGGCCGGCAAGACCGGCCTGCTGCGCTGCAAGGACCGCGAAAGCGGCGAGCTGCAGCGCGAGCAGCAGGTGCAGAACGGCGTGTTGATGGGGCTGGTGCGCATCTACGAGAAGGGCAAGCTGGCCAAGGAGCACAGCGTCAACGCCAAGGGCAACATCCAGGGCCGCGCGCGCGAGTTCTCGCCCACGGGCAAGGTACTGCGCGAGGGCACCTACGACGACGGCCAGGAGCGCGGCCTGGTGCGCAGCTTCTACCCCGACGGCAAACTGCGCCGCGCCGCGTTCTACCCCGACACGGGCAACGGCAGCGAGCGCGCATCGGTCGAGTTCACCGAGCGCGGGCAGCTGTCGGCGCTGCGCTGCGCCGACGCGCCGGCGCTCGCGCCGGTGGTCGACGACGCCAGGCTCTGCGGCTTCGCGGGCGTCGGCCCGTCGCAGGTCGATCTGTTCGACGCGCGCGGCAACCTGCGCTCGCGGCTGTCGTACGTGTCGGGCAAGCGCGTGCGTTCGCAGAGCTTCTACGACAATGGCAAGACCGCGGTGCTCGACGAAACCGTGGGCAACCAGCGCACCGAGCAGAACTACTCATCCGAAGGCGTGAAGCGCCGCGAAACCGTGTACCTGCTGGCCGAGCGCACCAGCGTGCGCATTCGCGAGCAGGCCTTCTCGGAAAAAGGCACGCTGGTGCGCGACCAGCGCTGGAACAGCGCGGGCGAGCCGATCGGCGACGACAGCTATTACCTGAACGGCCAGCCGACCAGCAAGTCGACCTACAGCGGCAGCACCGGCGAGGGACGCACGGTGGAGATCACCGAGTTCTACGACAGCGGCGAGCGCGCCGCGCAGGGCCGCTACCAGGTGGTGAGCCGCGGCCGGCAGATTCCTGTGGGCACCCACCAGCGCTTCAGCGAGAAGGGCACGCTGCTGGCCGAATCGACCTTCGACGCCAAGGGCCGCATCACGCGCGAGCGCAGCTGGGACGAGAACGGCGAACTGCAGCGCGACGACGAGGTCTTCGAAGACGGCTCGCGCAAGGCGTTCGCGCAATAGGCTCGGCCCCAGGCTTCGCGCACTTCGCGTCGCTTCTCCAATCCCCTACCGGGGGCCACACCAACGGCCCGGCAAAGCCGGTTCCGTGGTGTTTCCCGAACGATCGGGGATCCAACCAGGCGCTGTGGCCGCGTCAGTCCAGCTTGATGCCGGCCTGCTTGATGATCGGGCCCCAGCGCTTCGACTCGGCGCGCGACAGCGCCGCGAACTGCGCCGGCGTGCCGGGCATGGCTTCCATGCCGAAATCGTCGAAGCGCTTCTGGACCGCCGGCGTGCCGAAGGCCTTGTTCAGGTCGGCGTTGAGCTTGTTCACCACCGCCGACTGCAGCCCGGCCGGGCCCAGGATGCCCTGGAATGCGAACACCTCGGAGTTGGGCACGCCCACCTCGGCCAGCGTCGGCACGTTGGGCAGCAGCTTGTTGCGCGCACCCGAGCCGATGGCCAGCACGCGCACCTTGTTGCTCTGCATGATCCCCAGGCCCGAGGCCAGGTCGAGGAACATGCACGGCACCTGGCCGCCCATCACGTCGGCCATGGCCGGTGCCGCGCCGCGGTACGGAATGTGGGTGATGAAGGTGCCGGTGCGCACCTTGAACATTTCCATCGCGAGGTGGTGCGGCGAGCCGTTGCCCGGCGACGCGTAGTTCACCTTGCCGGGGTTGGCCTTCACGTAGGCCAGGAATTCCTTGAAGGTCTTCGCCGGGAAGTCTGGGTGCACCACCAGCGCCAGCGGGAACTTGCCGATCGCGCCGATGTAGGTGAAGTCCTTTTCAGGGCTGAACGGCAGCTTGCTGAACAAGTGCTCGTTGAAGGCCAGCAGGGCGTTGTCGGCCGACAGGATGGTGTAGCCGTCCGGCTTGCTCTTGGCGACGAAGTCGGCGCCGATGTTGGTCGACGCGCCGGGACGGTTGTCGACCACGATCTGCTGGCCCAGCGTCTGGCGCATCGATTCGGCCAGCACGCGCGCGATCACGTCGGTGCCGCCGCCCGCCGGGTACGGCACGACCCACTTGACGAGCTGCTGGGGGTATTCCTGCGCGTGGGCGAAGGGCGAGGCGGCCACGGCGGCGCCGGAGGCGAGCGTGGCGAGAAGGGTGCGGCGATCCATGGATCAGTCTCCAGTTGTAGATAGGCAGAAGCAGGCTTGTTTCACGAAGCGGACAGCGATGGTACGGGCAGCGCGTGCAACGCGTCGGCCAGCGCGGCGCGGCAGCGCGCCTCGTCGCCGACCTGCTCGAACAGCAGCAGCGCCAGGCGCGCGAGGAACAGCGATTCGCGCTCGGCGCCCGCTTCGCTGATGGCGCGCGCGCACTCGGCATAGAGGCGGTCGCGGGCGTCGGGGTGCAGGGGTGTGGCGGTCATGCGGAAAGCTCCTGTGCGGCCGATGCAGCCGATGCGGCGCGTGCCAATGCGGGTTGCAGGGCGCCCACGGGCAGGCGGTGCCAGCGCGCGGCCACATGGCCGTCGGGGCGCAGCAGGTAGACCGCGCCGTCCTGCGCGCCCAGCGCTTCGAAGACGGCGGGCGCCGCGTGCGCATCCGCGCCGTCGATGCCCGGGCCGGCGACGGTGCGCACGGCGAACGGCAGCGCGCCCTGCTGCGCCGCCGCGATGTCGGCCGCCGGCGGCAACGCCACGTCGGGCCGCAGCACCAGCAGCGTGAAGGTCGGCGCGATCAGGTCCGTGAGGTGGCCGCGCGCCAACTGCTGCTCGGGCATCACCTCGCCCGGCAGCGGGCCGGCCGCCAACACGTCGCCCGCGCTCGACAGCGGCGAATCGGCATAGCGCACCGCCTGCGTCTGGCGCGGGTTGATCAGTTGCGCAATGCCGCGGTGCGCCTCGGACAGCGACAGCGCCGCCTCGCGCAGCAGGTCGAAGCCGCGCGAGGGCGGCGACATGAACTCGGTGCTGCGCATCGCGTTCTCGGCGTTCACATGGAAGGCCGCGATGCGCTCGTGCGAGTACGAATCGAGCAGCGCCGCGCTCGACAGCCCCTTGGCCACCAACGCCAGTTTCCAGCCCAGGTTGTCCGCGTCGTCGAAGCCCGAGTTGAGCCCGCGCACGCCGAAGATCGGCATGGCGTGCGCCGCGTTGCCGGCGAACACGACACGGCCGTGGCGGTAGCTGTCGAGCGTCATCGCGCCCGCGCGGTAGACCGAGGTCCACACCGTCTTCCACGGCAGGTGCCCTTCGCCGATGGCGTCGAGGTGGCGCTGCACGAACTCGGCCACCGCCGGCGGCTGCAGCGCTTCTTCGGTGCCCTGGCCGGGGCGCAGCTGGTAGTCGATGCGCCAGATGTCGTCGGGCTGGCGGTGCATCAGCACGGTCGAGCCCGGGTTCCACGGCGGGTCGAACCAGGCGCGGCGCTCGGTCGGATGGCCGCTGTGCAGTTCGATGTCGATGATCACGTAGCGGCCTTCGTAGCCCGTGCCTTCCAGCGCAAGGCCCAGCGCCTTGCGCACGAAGCTCTGGCCGCCGTCGCACGCCGCGAGCCACTGGCCGTGCAGCCGGTAGGCGCCCTCGGCGTTGCGCACGTCCAGCGTCACGCCGTCGTCGTCCTGCGCGAGGCCGGTGAGCTCGGTGCCCCAGCGGATGTCGATGAGCCCCGGCGTCTGCTCGTTCCGGCGGAAGATCTCTTCCAGCAGGTAGTGCTCGGCGTAGTACTGCTCGAGGTTGATCATCGGCGGCAGCTTCTGCTGCGCGTCGTGCGGCATCTCGAAGCGGAACACCTCCGCCGTCTTGTAGTAGCTGCGCCCGCCGGTCCACGGCAGGCCCTTGGCCATGAACGCCTCGCGCACGCCGAGCCGTTCCATGATCTCCAGGCTGCGCCGCGAGATGCAGGCCGCGCGGCTGCCGACGCACACCGTGTCGTCGGCCTCGAGGATCACGCAGCGCACGCCGTGGTTCGCCAGGCCCAGCGCCAGCGCCATGCCGACCGGCCCGCCGCCGGCGATCACCACCGGATGGCGGCCGGGCTCGACGCCCCCCTGTTCGCCCTGCTCCAGCGGCGGCGTCCAGGGCTTGTAGCGCGTGTAGTGGAAGGCGCCCACGGAGGGCGGCAGTTGGGTGGTGCTGGCCGGCGGCGGCACGGGGCCGCTGGCGGCGTCGCCCGGGGCGGCTGCGGAAGGGTTCGTCATGCGACGGGATTGTCCCGATGCGCAGGCCGCGGCAATGTCATAACTTCGTACGAGGTACTTACCCTCGCTTTTTCTTACTCACTCCGCATGAGACGCTGGCGCCTCCACCCCACCGACACCGCACTGGCCGCCGCCGTGGTCGGCGACGTGCTGTCCGGCGTGGGCACGGCGCACCTGGCCACCAGCTACCTGAAAGCCATGCAGCGCGTGATGCCGATGACCTTCTGCACCGTGTTCGCCGTGAGTGCGGCGGGGCGCATCGAGGCGGTGTCGGCGGCCAGCAGCTACGGCAGCACGGCCGAGCGCACGTCGGAGCGCTACGTGGCGCAGCGCTTCGACCAGCTCGACCCCAACATGGCCTGGCTGGCCGCGCGCAAGCTGCCGCGGCGCGCGCAGTTATGGCTGGGCCACCAGCGCGCCGACGAAGTGGCCGACCCGGCGTACCGCGCGGCCTGCTACGGCGACGTGGGCATCCGCGAGCGCGCGTCGGTGCTGTTGCTGCTGCCGACCGGGCTGCGCGTGGCCGTGAGCTTCTACCGCAGCCTGGCGCAGCCGGAGTTCGGCGCGGAAGATTTCGCGTTGATCGAAGCGCACGCCACGCTGCTGGCCGACGCCACCGCGGCCCACGGGCGCAGTGCGGTGGCGGTGCGGGGCGCGGTGGAGCCGGCCCTCGCCTCGCGCCTGCTGACCTTGAGCCTGCGCGAGCGCGAGGTCATCGGGCACCTGATGGCGGGCAGGACGGCGAAGGAGGCGGCACGGGAAATCGGCGTGGAGCTGACCACCGTGCGCACGCATCAGTACCGGGCCTTTCGGCGGCTCGGCATCCGTTCGCAAAAGGAACTGCTGATGCGTTTGACGCAGAGCGCGTAGCGCTTACTTGGCGGCGTCCAGGCGCTTCTGCATGCGCGCCGAGCGCTCGGCCGAAGGCGGATGCGAGCTCATGAGCGAACTGCCGGAGCCGCCGCCGCCGAGCTTCGCCAGCTTGTCGAAGGCGCTGACCAGCCCCTTGCGCTCGAGCTTGCGTTCGGTGAGCAGGTCGAACGAATAGTTGTCGGCCGCACTTTCGTTGGCTTGCGAGAACTGCGCGTTGACGAACTTCTCACCCAGGTCGCCGGCCTGCGACTGCGACAGCTGGGCCGCGACGCCGCCGGCAGCGCCGGCCAGTCCGCGCACGGCCGAGGCGGCGTAGGCGGTCTGCATGCGCGACTTCGAGTGGCCCAGCGCCACGTGGCCGATTTCGTGGCCGATCACCCCGCGCAGTTCGTCGTCGTTCATCAGGTCCATGAGACCGCTGTACACGCGGATGCAGCCGTTGGCCATGGCCCAGGCATTGACGTCCTTGGTCATGTAGACCTTGTAGTTGGCCGTCTTGCCGTTCACGGTGGTGGGCATCTGCTTGATGACCTGGTTCAGGCGCGTGGCGTAGCGGCTGCCGGCGGGCGCGATCTGGTTCTTCTGGTCCATGGCGGCGCAGGACTGGTCGGACATCGTGGTGACATCGGCGTCGCTCAGCGACATGGCCTTGAAGGCCGAACCGCCCGCCTGGGTGAGCGCGCCGGTGTCGGCGTTCTTCATGGTTTCGCAGCCCGCAAGGGCGAAGGCCGCGACGGCGGCGGCAACAGGCAAATAACGCATTGGAAAACTCCCGTTTTTCTAGGTATGAATGGCGGCCGCGGAATGCAGCCGCCGGACGCGCTGCCGGACGAATTGAAGACTCGTCGCAGCAGCGGCAGGATCATAGCCATGGCAAGCGGGCCGCTCTCGGCGAGCGGGGGGCACGCAGCGCTGCGCGCCGGGTCAGTCTTCGGCGACGTCCTCGGCCTGCGGCTTCGCCAACGACACCGGCGCCTCCTTCGCACGCCCTGCCGTCGACACGATCTCCTGGTCGATCGCACCGAACAGCGAGCGCCCGTCCACGCCCTTCATCTCGATGCGGATGGTGTCCCCGAACTTCATGAACTCGGTGACGGGCGCGCCGCCCTGGATGGTTTCGATGCAGCGCTTCTCGGCAATGCACGAGTAGCCCTTGGGCCAGTCCATCTGGCCGTCTTTCTTCTCCACGCCCTTGTTGCTCACGGTGCCGCTGCCCACGATGCTGCCGGCGCGCACGTTGCGGGTCTTGGCGATGTGCGCGATGAGCTGGCCGAAGTGGAAGGTCATGTCCGGGCCCGCGTCGCACATGCCGACCTTGCGGCCGTTCCAGCTGCTGTGCAGCGCCAGGTGCACGCGGCCCTTCTGCCAGGCCTCGCCGAGTTCGTCGAGCGTGACGGCCACGGGACTGAAGGCGGTGGCGGGCTTGCTCTGGAAAAAGCCGAAGCCCTTGGCCAGCTCGGCCGGAATCAGGTTGCGCAGGCTCACGTCGTTGGCCAGCATCACGAGGCGGATGCCTTCGAGCGCCTGCTCGGGCGTGGCGCCCATCCGCACGTCGCCGGTGATCACCGCGATCTCGGCCTCGAAGTCGATGCCCATGGCTTCGCTGGGCACGACGACGTCGTCGGTCGGGCCGAGGAAGTCGTCGCTGCCGCCCTGGTACATCAGCGGGTCTTGGTAGAAGCTCTCGGGCACCTCGGCGTTGCGCGCCTTGCGCACCAGCTCGACGTGGTTCAGGTAGGCCGAGCCATCGGCCCACTGGTAGGCGCGCGGCAGCGGCGCCATGCACAGGGCGGGGTCGAACGGAAAGGCGTGGCGCGTGCGGCCGGCGTTGAGGGCGTCGTACAGCTCCTGCAGCTGCGGGCTCATGAAGCCCCAGTCGTCCAGCACCTGCTGCAGCCGGCTCGCAATGCCGGTGGCGTAGTGGGCGAGCGTAAGGTCGCGCGAAACAACGACGAGCTGGCCGTCGCGCGAGCCGTCCTTCAGGGTGGCGAGTTTCATGATGCGGTGCGTGCCTGCGTGAATGCGTGAGGGAAGGCGCGGCGCGGCCACGAGGCCGCGCGCCGCTCCCACTTAAACTGGTTGAACGGGCGGCAGTGTACCGAGGTGGTCTTGGTGAACCTCCGCGCCAACGCCCCACTCCACACACCGATGTCGACGCTCGTCGCGCCCCCTTCGCTGCCTGCCGGCCCGCCCGGGCGTCCGCCCTGGCGGGTGCTGGCCGCGTTGACCCTGGCGGTGGCGCTGGTCCACCTGCTGGTGCTGGGCCTGGCGCCGACGGCCCTCGGGCCCGAGCCCTCGCCGCTGGCGAACAAGTTCATCACGCGCACCATCGTGATCGCACCGCCCGCTGCGGAACAGGCCGCGGCGCCACCCGCCGCCGCTCCGGCGCAGGCCCAGCCGGCGGCGCCGCCCAAGCCGCGCCGCCCGCGCGCGCCGTCGGTGCCCAAGCCCAAGCCTGCACCCCAGGTGGCCCAGACGCAGATTGCACCGGACCCGCCACCGGACGCGCCGGCGCCCAAAGATCCCGACACGCCCGACCTGACTGCGCAAGCGGCTACCGATTCAGGCGCAACGGCACCCGAAGCCCCCGCCAGCGCCAGTGCCGCCGCGGGTGCGGCCACGGCGGCGGGCGGCACCGGCGACGGTGCGCCCGGCAGCAGGGCGGGCGCCAGCCCGACCTCCGGCAACATCGCCGGCACGCAGTCGCTGCGCATTCCGGGCTCGGTCAAGCTGTCGTTCTCGGCCACGGGCCAGCGCGGCGCCTCGCCGATGCAGGGCGTGTTCGGCACGCTGGAATGGCTGCAGGACGGCAGCACCTACGACGCGCGGCTCACGCTCAAGCTGCTGTTCGCCACCATCCTCAGCCAGCACAGCACAGGCCGCATCGGCCCGTCGGGCATCGAGCCGGAGCGTTATTCCGAAAGCCGCAAGGGCGAGGTGGCGGCGCATTTCGTGCGCGACCAGGGGCAGATCCTGTTCAGCAACAACGCGCCGTCCGTGCCCCTGCTGCCCGGCGCGCAGGACCGGCTCAGCGTGGTGATGCAGCTCGGCGGCCTGCTTGCGGGCAACCCGGGGCGCTACCCCGGGGGCAGCCAGATCACGGTGCAGACGGCCGGCACGCGCGAGGCCGGCACCTGGGTCTTCAACATCGAAAACGAAGAAAAAGTGACCGTGCAGGCCGGGGAATACACGGTGCGCAAGCTCACCCGCAGCCCGCGCAGGGATTTCGACGTGAAGCTCGAGGTCTGGCTCGCACCGTCGATGGGCTACCTGCCGGTACGGATCAAGCAGACACAGCCCAACGGCGACTTCGCCGACATGGAATTGCGCGAATCCCTGCCTGCGGGGCCGTCGAACTGAGGAGAAAGTCACGTCATTGAAGTGAAACGCGAGAATTAACCTGTTGGTTTTACAAAATGACAACCTGTCTTGAAACTGGCGCGTTGATTGCTATCTAACCTCCATGAACGCCATCGACATCCTCACTGGGCCCGCCATGAACATGCTTTATGACTCGGAGTCTTTCGTCGTCGTGCACGTGCAGCCCAACGAGGGCGACGAGCCCGTGCTGCCCAACATGCCCGTCCTGGAACGCCACGGTTTCGAGATCGTGGACAAGCGCTCGGGCAAGGAGGTCTACCTCGACGGCTCGTGGGCCGAGCTGTTCCAGCAGCAAATCGCGGCCTGGCAACTCAACACCCCCACCCAGGAAGAAGTGGAAGACACGCTCGAAGGCTATGCCGAACTGGCCCACACGCCGGTGCTGGTGCACTGAGCCTCTTTCGCTCTCCAGCGACAAAAAGCGCCCTGCGGGGCGCTTTTTTCATTCAACGGCCGTCTTCAGCGGTAGATCCACCGGAACATCGGCCCGACGATCAGCAGCACCGCCACCAGCCGGCACACCTGGAACGCCGTGACCACCGGCACGCCCAGCTGCAGCACCTTGGCCGTGATCGACATCTCCGCGATGCCGCCGGGCGAGGTGCCCAGGATCATCGTGGCCGGGTGCAGCCCCGTCGCCCAGGCCAGCAACCAGGCCACGCCGCCGCACAGCACCAGCATGCCGACCGTGCCCAGCACCACCGAGCCGAGCCAGCGCGGCGCGGTGTGCAGAAACTCGCGGCTGAAGCGCACGCCCAGGCTCACCGCGATCACCAACTGGGCAGCGTTCGACATCCATCCCGGCACCGCCGACAGCGACTGACCCGCCACGGTGAAGGCCATCGCCACCAGCAACGGCCCGATGAACCACGGGTTGGTGCGCTTCAGCGCGCGCATCGCCAGGCCGCCGAGGCCGGTCGCCACCGCCAGCAGCGCCAGCCCGCCGAAGTTCACCTCGCGCGCGCCGGACGGGTTGATCTCCAGGCCGTGGAGCCCGCTCCACTGCATCGCGAAGGGGATCGTCACCGTCACCACCACCAGCCGCAGGCTGTGTGCGGCGGCCACGAGGTCGGTGCGCGCGCCGGCCGATTCGGACAGCAGCGTCATCTCCGACGCGCCGCCGATGGCGCCTGCGAAGTAAGTCGTGGCTCTCATGGAGCGCTCCGGCACGTGGGGCATGCGGGCGGCATGCAGCCGGTACAGCCAGCGCCCGAAACCCCAGCCCAGCAGCAGTGCCCACGCAATGGCCAGCACGATCGCCCACCACACGCTGGCCACCAGCGACACCACGTGCGGCGTGAAGTACAGCCCCAGCGCGGTGCCGATGGTCCACTGCCCCGCATTGCGCAGCGGCGTGTGGCTGGCCGTGGGGGCACCCGCAATCGAGGCCAGCGACACCGCGACCAGCGGGCCGATCATCCAGGGCAAGGGCGTGTGCAGCGCCAGGCAGACGCCCGCCGCGGCGAGCGCCAGCAGCAGCGTGGCGAGCACGCGAACGAGAAAACGGGGAGGCAAGGACAACGGAAGGGACGACAGCGAAAGGCGGAAATGGACGGCACGGCGTGCGCACGCCGGCGCATAGTATGGCGCGATGCCTCTCCCACACTGGCCCGTTCGGGCTTCCCGTTTCCTGTTCCCCGTGCTGGCCGCCACCGCGTTCGCAGGCTGCGCCGCGCTGTCCGGCGGCGCCGATGCGCCGGACGCTCCCATCGCCAGGCGCGTCGCCGCGCTGCAGCCGGTCGACGCCCTGCTGCTCGGTGAGCAGCACGATGCGCCCGAACACCACGTGATCGAACGCGAGGCCGTCGAGGCGCTCGCCGCGCGCGGCCAGTTGGCCGCGCTGGCGCTCGAGATGGCCGAGGAAGGCCGCAGCACCGCGCATGTCGCTCCCACCGCCACCGAAGCCCAGGTGCGCGCCGCCCTCGACTGGAGCGAGAAGGCCTGGCCCTGGAGCGACTACGGTCCCGCCGTGATGGCGGCCGTGCGCGCCGGTGTGCCGGTGGTCGGCGCCAACATGCCGCGCGTGCGCATGAAGGACGCCATGGCCGACGTCTCGCTCGACGTGCAACTCAACGGCGAGGCCTACACGGCCCAGCAGAACGCCGTGCGCGACGGCCACTGCGGCATGCTCCCCGCGTCGCAGATCCTTCCCATGACCCGCATCCAGGTCGGCCGCGACCGCGCGATGGCACAGGCCATCCTCAAGGCGCGCAAGCCGGGCCAGACCGTGCTGCTGATTGCCGGCGCGGGCCACGTGGTGCGCACGCTGGGCGTGCCGCAGCACCTGCCTGACGACGTCAAGTTCGCCGCGGTTCGGCTGATGGCCGCGCCGGCCACCGCCGAGGTTGTGCCCGGCGAATACGACAAGACCTGGCGCACGCCGCCGGTGCCCGAGAAAGACTATTGCGCGGAGTTCAAGCAGCCATCAAGGCCCCAGCCCCAACCCAAGAGCTGAGCCCCATGAAAAAAGCCGCGGGCCCGAAGACCCGCGGCTTGCGAGCAAGGCGCCTGGCGAGCGATCAGCGCGCCGAGATCGTCGACACCGCCGAATTGCCCGTGGCCGATGCCGTGATCTGGTTGCCCGTGGTGCGCAGCGTGCTGTTGCCCACCGCGCCCGAGATCCCCACGCCGACGTTCACGCTGCTCACCGTGGCCGTCACCGGGCCGGTGTTGACCTGGTAGTTGGCGATGGCCGCGCTCGGCGCGCCGGTGTTCAGTGCCGTCTGCGTCACGCGGTTGGTCGCGCTGTTGCCGAAGGCCTGCGCCGCCAGCGTGTTGCCCGTGACACCCGCCGCGCCACCCGACACACCCGCGCCGGTCGCGTTGAGCGCCACCTGGTAGCTCGTGCCCGTGCTGGTCGCCGACACCGCGCCCGCGTTGGTCTGGCTGTTCAGGATGGCCGCGCTGGCGCCCACGTTGAGCGCCAGCGGCGCGCCAGCCAGGCTCGACGAACCCACGGTGGCCGCCGCGCCGTAGCCGCTGCCGCCGCTGGACTCCAGCACGTTGGTCGCCGCGTTGCCGCGCGCCAGTGCCACGGTGGTGTTGCCGTCCAGCGAGATGCTGCCGCCGTTGAGCGGCACCGCGCCCGCGAGCGTTGCGTTCGCCACCGTGCTGGCCGTGGCCGTCACGCCGGCCGTGCTGCCCTGCACGTTCACGATGCCGCTGCTGGCGCCCTGCGTCGCGCTGCTCGCCACCGTGGCGGTGTTGGTCGCGCGGTTGGCAGCGGCTTCGGCGAAGGTGCTGTTGCCCGAGATGGTGAGCGCGCCGTTGATCAGGCCCTGCGTGCCGGGCACCGCCGCGTCGTCGTTGCGGACCGACGTGCTGGCCGTGCTGGAAACTGCCGCGGCGGCCGACTGCCGGTTCGACAGCACATGGTCGCCGGTGGCCACCACGTTGTCGGCGCTGCCGGTCTCGTTGAGCGTGGCCGTGCCCGAGGCGCCCAGCGGCAGCGTGCTGGCTGCGCTCACGCTCAGCGTGTTGGTCGCGTCGTTGGTCACGGCCAGCGCCGTGTTGCTGTTGCCCGAGAGGCGCACCGTCGAGGCGATGGACGCGGCCGGAGCGAACAGTTCCAGCGTGGAAGACGCGGTGACCGGCGCGCTGCCCGACTGGGTCGACTGCAGCGCCGAGCGCGCCGCCACGTTCGAGCCCGCCAGGCTCACGCTGTTGAGTGCCGTGTTGGCCACGGCCTTGGCGCTCTGGCTGTTGTTCGACACGCTCAACGTGGAGCTGCCCACGCCGGACAGCGCCGCGCTGCGGATGCCCACACCGCCCGTGGCGGTGGCCGTCACCTCGCCGCTGCCCTGCTGCACGTTCACCAGCGCCTGGTCGGCCGTGGCCAGCACCTGGACGCCCGGCCCTGCCGCCGCCACAGCCGTCGGGAGCAGGCCCCCCACGAGGGCGCCGCCCTTCACGTCGATGCTGTTGGTCGCCGCGTTGCCCGTGGCGGCGACGGCATTGCCGTTGCCCTCCAGCGTGGCGCTGCTGCCCGCGAGCGCGTTGGCGCCGGTGAGCGTCAGGCGGGCCACGCTGTTGCCGCTGGCGGCCACGGTTGCGCTGCTGTCCTGTGCGTTCAGCACCGCGACCTTGGCCGACTGCGACGCGCCGCCGCTCGACGAGGCCGCGTTGGTCGCGCGGTTGGCCGAAGCCTCCGCGTAGGTCGAATTGCCGGTGATCGCGAAGCTGCTGTTCACGAGCCCCGCGTTGCCGGCGACGGCACGGTCTTCGTTGTAGAGCGCGGTGTCGGCCATGGTCGTGACCGAGGTGCCGGCCGACTGGATGTTCACCAGCGCCTGGTCACCCAGCGCGAGGCTCGAGGCCGGCCCTGGACCCTGCAGGATGACCGCGGGAATGCCCAGGCCGCCCGAGGTGCCGCCCGTCACCGCCAGCGTGTTGCTCACGTCGTTGATCACACCCACCGCCGTGTTGGCGTTGTTGGCGATGCGCACCGACGAGCCCGACACCGAAGCCGGCGCGAAGGCCTGCGTGAACGAACGCGACACCACCGCCGCCGTGCTGCCCTGCGCGGACAGCAGCGCGGCGCGCGCCGAGACGTCGCTGCCCGCCAGCGCCACCGCGTTGCTCGCAGTGTTGGCCACGGCCTTGGCGCTTTGCGTGTTGCCCGAAACGCTCAGCGTGGCGTTGCCGATCGCGGCGCCCGGCGCCGTGTCCACACCGAAGGCCGCCGCCACCTTGGACGACACCGTGGTGCCGGTCACCAGCTGGATGTTCGACAGCGCGTGGTCCGACACCGCGCCCGTCACGCCGCCGAAGCTGGCCGCGCCGCCCAGCGGCAGGCCATTGCCCACCGCGACCGTGTTGCCCTTCACGTCGATGCGGTTGACCGCGGCGTTGCCCGTGGCCGAGCCGCCGGCCGCATTGCCGTCGACGCTCACCTGCGAGCCCTGGATGCTCGCGCCGTCCAGCACCACGCGCACGCCGTCCTTGGTGGCGAGCGACGCACCTTCCTGCCCGGTGATGGAGAACACCGAGGCGCTGGTGAGCTGCAGGTTCTGCACCGCGGTGGTGGTCGCCACGCCGACCGCGTTCAGGCCCACGCCGTTGGCTGCGCTGTTGCTGGTGGCGTCCGCCAGCGTGGCGTTGCCGTCGGCGTCCACCTTCGCGTTGGCGACGGCGCCGCCGATGGTAGTCAGCACTTCGGCGCCACCGCTGCGCTGGGCCTCCACCCTGCCCTGGCCCGACTGCGCGTTCTGCACGCTGAAGGCGGCGTTGGTGTTCAGCGTGGTGCCCGTCAGCGTGGCGCCGCTCAGCGCGAAGCCGGCCGTGTCGATGTTGTTGCCGCTCACCTGCACCGTGTTGCCGGTGGCGCGGCTGCCGAAGGCCAGTGCCTGCGCCGTGTTGCCCGAGCTGGAGACCGACCCGCCCGACAGCGCGCCTCCCACCGTGGTGCGCACCACCGTGCCGCCGGCGGCAATGGCCGAGATGTTGGTGGCGTTGCCCGCCACCGCCTGCGTGTTGGTGACGTTGGCCACCGACGCATTCGCACCGCTCAGGTTGTTGACCTTCAGCGCGAGGCCGTTGGCCGCGTCGTTGCCGTAGGTGGCGGCCACCAGCGCGTTGCGGTCGTTCGCCACGCTGGCGCCCGCGGCGTTGCCGGCCACCGTCAGCGCCACCGTGTTCGCCCCGGTGGCCGAACTGTTGATGTTCGCCTGCACCGACTGGTCGTTCAGGATGCCGTAGGCCGCGCGCACCGTGGGCTGCGTGGCAGCCGTGTTGTCGAAGGCCAGGCCGTTCGCCAGGTCGACCGTGACGGCCGAGGCCGGCGTTCCCGCGCCCGGAGCCACCGCGAGGTTGCCCGCGGTGACGCCCACGGTGTTCGTCGCCGAGTTGCCGTAGGCAATGGCGCGCTGCAGGTTGTCGGTGAGCGCCACCGAGCCGCCGGTGACGTTGCCGTTCACGCCGATCCACGCCTTCGCGTCGCTCAGCCCCGCGCCCACGCCGGAGTTGGCGTCGGCCATCTGCACGCTCGCGATGCCCGCGCCCGTGCCGACCGCATTGCCCGACAAGGTCAGCGTGCTGCTGGCCCCGTTGCCCAGTGCCACCGCCTCCTGGCGATTGCCGCTCGATGCCAGCGTGTTGTTCGCGATGGGTGCGCCGCCGCCGTTGACGGTCAGCGCGATCTGCGAGCCGAAGTTCAGGGCCGCGACGCCGCCGTCATACATGCCCTGCAGGTTGGTGACTGTGGCCGCGCCGCCGGCAGACACGCGCCCGTCGGAACTGGTGCCGCCAGTGAGCACCGCGCCGGCGTTGCCGATGTTCAGCGCGGCGGCCTGCAGCGCGAGGCCCTGGCTGATCTGGTTGCCTTGCGCGGTGGCCGAAGAGGTGTTGCCGGCCACCGTGACCGTGCTGCCCTGGGTCTGGCCTGCGCCGGGCGACTCGCCGGTCTGCGCCGCGATGACCGACGGCAGGATGAAGGCCGTCACCGGCGCATTGAAGTTGGCCTGCTGGTTCGACACCGCGGCCGTGCCCGTGAACGAAGCGGCGTTGGTGCCTGTGGCGATGGCGCTGGACGCCGTGTTGCCCGTGGCGTGCGCCGTGACGCGGTTGTCCCCCAGCGTGAGCGCGCCGCCCTGGATCGACTGCACGCCGGCCAGGATCTGCGCGCCCGCGGTCTGGCCGAAGGTGAACACGCCGATGTTGCCCTGGCTGTTGACGATGGCCAGGTCGCTGTCCACGTGGGTGGTCACGCCCACGCCGTTGTGGGTGCTGTTGTTGGCGTCCGTGCCCGCCGTGCCGGTGCCCGCGACCGTGACGTCGCCCACCAGGATGCGGTTGCCCGCCACGCCGGCGGTGGCGCCGAGTGCCTCGTTGCCGGTGGCCGCGCTGGAAATTTCATTGCCCTGCACCGACAGCGAACCCCTCAGCACATTGGCGCCGCCCATGGGCGCGCCGCTAACGATCCCCAGGATGACCGAACCCGTGTTGACCGCCGAGTGCGTGGCCGCGAGGATGCCGTTGCCGTTCGATTGCAGGTTGGCGACCACCGCCGAGCCCGCGAAGGCCGGTGCGCCGCCCGCCTGGAGGTCCGCCGTGCTGGTGGCGCTGTTGGCCTTCAGCACGGCCGAGATCGAGTTGCGCTCCAGCACCGCCGCCGTGGTCAGCGTGTTGCCCGCGTTCGCGGTCAGCAGCAGGTCGACCGTGTTGCCCGACACCAGTGCGCCGGAGCTGTTGCCGGTGGCCGCCTGCAGCGTGGTCACCACGATGTTGCCCTTGGCGTCGAACAGCGGCGCGCCGGCCGGATAGGTCAGCACCGAGGTGCCGGCTTGCGGCACGGCGCCCACGGCAGCGGTGCCCGACACCAGCGAGCTGCCGCTGTTGAGCGTGGTGGCCGCCGAGATGGTGTTGTCCGCGTTGACCACGCTGCCCGACTGCAGCACGCTGGACTCCAGCGCCAGCTTGCTGCCGGTCACGCTGCTGTTGATCGCGCCGCTGTTGGTCGACACGCCCAGCGTGGCCGCGTTGTTCACCGGCGTGGGCGAGGGCGACTGGATGGCATTGGCAAAGCTGTTGCCGGTGGCGGTGGCGCCGATCAGGTTGCCGGTGGTGCTCGCCGCCACCGGGTTCGGGTTCGATGGCGTGCCCGTGGAGGTCGTGCCCACGGTGGCGCCGGTGATGGTGGCGCCGACGTTCGCGGTGTTGTCGATGTCGGCGTTCACCGTCGGCGTGCCGGTGGCGGTGCCGTTGTAGGCGGCGTCGACCGAAGTCTCCGCCGCGTGCGCGCCGGCGGCGGCGATCAGCGCCATCGCAACGGCCGAGCCGATGCGGCTGCGGCTGAACATGGGTGCGTGTGCGGCGCGGCTTTGGATCTTGCGTGCTTTCATTGCGTGACTCCTGGAATGTGGGAAGCGGACTGGGTCGAAAAAATGAAAAGGAATGCCGGCGGCCGTTCAGTCGGCCTTGGCGGCAACGACGGATGCTGCGGATGCAGAGGGCGTGGCGGGGGTGGCGGGCGCAGCGCCGCTCACCACCGGGCTGCCGACACGCAGCTTGGCGATCTCCTGCAGGCCCGGCCCGTCGCGGTGGATCGAGGTGTCGGCCGCATCGGGCCGCCACGTGACGCTGATGGCGCCCGGCGGCACGCCGCGGTTTGCCAGCGCGGAGGTGACGGCCGCGATGCGCTGGTCGGTCAGCTCGTCGCGCTTGCGGGCGTCCCAGTTCTCGGTGTCGCGCGCCACCAGCACGATGTCGCTCGCACCCTTCTTGGCGGCGCCCGCGATCTGGTCCATCAGCGCCAGCGTGCTGCCGCCGAGCGCGGTAGCGCCGAAGTCGAACGGCACTTGCGTGGCGGTGCCGGTGAGGCGCGCGCCGCCCTGGCCGGCCGCGTTGACCGCCACGCCGCTTTGCACCACGGGCGTCGTCACCGCCGCGCCGCCCACCGTGGCGTCGCCGGGGTTGTCGACCTTGCGCAGCTGGTCGGCGGGCACCAGCGGAATCTGCTCGCCGCCGCCCGGACGCATCGTCATGCAGGGCCGGTGGTCGACCTGCGTGACCGTCGCCATGAGCCGCACCACGCCCTCTTCGAGCGCCGCGCGCACGCCCATCTGCACCGGCTCCTGGCCCTTGGCGCCGATGTCCACGTCATACAGCTTGCTGCCGAAGAAGCGGAACACGTTCAGGCCGACCTCGTAGCCGTTGAACTGCTTGGTGAGGCTCACCGTGCGCACCACCATCAGCGTCTTGGTGTCGACGATGCGCAGGTCCACGCTCACCGACTGGCTGAAGGTGCGCGCCTTCACGCCCACCTGGTTCACCGCGAACTCCGCGCCACCCGAGTTGATGTTGTAGTTGAGCTCGGTGATGCCGCCCACGATGAAGTAGTCGGACTTGTTGATGGTGCCGCCGAAGTACGGCAGCCACGGCACGTTCTGTCCGCCGTTGGGTCCGCCGAGCTGGTGCGTGCGGCCGTCGCCGAGCTGGCGGCGATCGGCATAGGCCAGCTCGCGCTCGGCGATCACCGGATCGAAGCGCTCGGCGATGCTCACCGCGCCGCCGAGCTTGCCCAGCGCCGAATACACCATGAGCGCGCCGCCCTGCGTGATGGCGTTGCCCTCGTTGATGCTGTACTTGCCGGTGTAGTCCTTGACGTCGCCCACGCCGATGACGATGGGCGCGCGCCGCGTGGCCGCGATGTGGTCGGCGTAGCAGGCGAGCACCGCCTCCATCGGCGTGACGTTGTCGCGCACCGCGGGGCCGAGCACCACGGGCGCTTCGCCGGCCGCGAAGCGCTGCTGCGGCGCGGAGACGCAGGCGGCGAGCAGGGCGGTGGCGGCCGCGGCCGTGGCCAGGCGTGCGAGAGGACGCGCTGAAAAGCGCGTGAAAGGTCGTGTGGTGTGCATGGTGCGCGTTCCGTTCAGTTGAGAACGCCGAAGGCGCAGGCCGAGCTGCCGCCCACGCTGGCCGTCTGTGCGCCCGCGTTGCCTTGCGTCGAGTTCAGCGCCTGGTTGGCTGCGCCCTGCACCTGCGTGCTGGTGCCGCCGACGACGGCCGAGCCGACCGCGCCGGCATTGGCCTGCGAGGTGCCCACCGTCGCGCCGCCGAGCGTGCCGACCGCCGTGCGGCTGTCGTTGCCCGAAGCGGCCGAACTCGCACCCGAGGTCGATGGCGAGTTGGCCGTCGTGCTGTTGTTGCCGTCGTTGCCCGTCGAGCTCGCGGAGACGCTGCAGTTGTACTGGCGCCCGATGGTCGTGTTGTAGACCGGCGCCGCGTAGTAGCCGCTCTTCTGCTTGCGCACCATGTCCTGGATGGCGGCCTGGTTGACCTTGTCGGTGCTCGTCTGGAACTGCCACGACGAGTTTTCGCCGGCGTTGTTGGCGAGCGCCGGCGGTACCACGCATGCGAGGACCAGCCCGAGCATGGCGACCGGTGCACGACGGCTGCGGCGGTACACCGACCCGGGGTCGGCGGCGATATGAAATACGCGAGGCATGACTGCTCCTTTCGAGAACCGCACTTCGTGAATCCAAAGTGCTACGTTTCGCGAACGGATGCTAGGGATGGGCCGATGCCGCCGGTATCCCGCGAACCGGTGGAATTGATGGGGACGACCCGGAGCCGCAGCCACCGGATCCGGTGGCTGCAGGGCCACGCGCGGGTGCGTCATGCATCGAAGAACCGTCGCCAAAAAAAAGCGGGGAGCGACATGCAGTCACTCCCCGCCGTGGATCGGCCGCGCCGATTCAGATGATCAGGCGTGCGCCTTGATCGAATCGGCCAGCGTGTTCACCAGCCTGTCGATGTGCGACTTCTCCACGATGTACGGCGGCGCGATCACCAGCACGTCGCCTGCGGCCCGCACCAGCGCACCCTTGTGGAAACAGTCCAGGAAAATGTCATAAGCGCGCTTGCCCGGCAGGCCCGCGATGGGCGCGAGCTCCACCGCCGCGGCCAGGCCGAGGCTGCGGATGCTGATGACGTTGGGCAGGCCCTTGAAGGCGCTGTGGAAGGCATCGCCCAGCACCTTGCCCATTTCGCCGGCGCGCGAGAACAGGTTTTCCTGCTTGAACAGGTCGAGCGTGGCAACGGCCGCGGCGCACGCCACCGGATGGCCCGAGTAGGTGTAGCCGTGGAAGAACTCCACGACGTGCTCGGGTGCGTCGGTCTTCATCATCGCGTCGTAGAGCTTGTCGCGGCAGATCACGCCGCCCAGCGGAATCACGCCGTTGGTGACGCACTTGGCGAAGTTCAGCATGTCGGGCACCACGCCGTAGTAGTCCGACGCGAAGTTGGTGCCCATGCGCCCGAAGCCGGTGATGACCTCGTCGAAGATCAGCAGGATGCCGTGCTTGTCGCAGATCTCGCGCAGGCGCTTCAGGTAGCCCTTGGGCGGCAGGTACCAGCCGGCCGAACCGGCCACCGGCTCCACGATGATCGCGGCGATGTTGCTCGCATCGTGCAGCGGCAGGATGCGCGTCTCGAGCTCGACCAGCGGGTCTTCGGCCCACACCGGCTCCTCGTTGTGGATGTAGGCGTGGTTCACCGGGTCGTGAATGAAGCGCATGTGGTCCACGCGCGGCAGGAAGGCCGAGCCGAACACCTTGCGGTTGCCCGGAATGCCGCCCACCGACATGCCGCCGAAGCCCACGCCGTGGTAGCCCTTTTCGCGGCCGATGAACACGTTGCGGTGCCCTTCGCCGCGCGCGCGATGGTAGGCCAGCGCCACCTTCATCGAGGTGTCGGCCGCCTCGCTGCCCGAGTTGCAGAACAGCACCTTGTTGAGGTCGCCCGGCGCCAGCGCGGCAATGCGCTCGGCCGCCTCGAAGGCGCGGTCGTTGCTGACCTGGAAGGCGGTGGCGTAGTCGAGCGTGTCGAGCTGCTTCTTGATGGCTTCGTTGATGGGCTTGCGGTTGTGGCCCGCGCCCACGCACCACAGCGAGGAAATGCCGTCGATCACCTTCTTGCCGTCGTGGGTGGTGAACTCCATGCCGTCGGCCGCGACGAACACGCGCGGGTCTTTCCTGAAGTGACGGTTGGGGGTGAAGGGCAACCACTGGTTGTCCATGTTGAAGTCCTGGTGGGCCATGTCTCGCTCCTGCGGGTATGTGGTGGACGAAAATCGCAATTCTGGCACCCCTGCCACAATGACGCCCCTGATGACGACCACTACGCCTTCCTCGCCCGCCTACATCCTCACCCTCTCCTGCCCAGACCGGACAGGCATCGTGCACGCCGTGTCGGGCTTCCTGCTCGAACGCGGCGCCAACATCGAAGAGGCCGCCCAGTACAACGACCACGGCACCGGCCTGTTCTTCATGCGCGTGCGCTTTGCCGGCGGCGCGCACAGCGACGCGGTGCTGCGCGAGGAACTGAAGACCTTCGGTGCCGGCTTCGGCATGACCCTGCAGCTGCACGCCGCCGCCGAGCCGATGAGGACGGTGATCCTGGTGAGCAAGGAAGGCCATTGCCTCAACGACCTGCTGTTCCGCTGGAAGAGCGGCCTGCTGGCCATCGACGTGCGCGCCATCATCTCGAACCACCGCGACTTCTACCAGCTGGCCGCCAGCTACAACGTGCCCTTCCACCACATCCCGATGACGGCCGCGACCAAGGCGCAGGCCGAGGCCAGGGAGCTGGAGATCATCGAGGCCGAAGGTGCCGAGCTGGTGGTGCTGGCGCGCTACATGCAGATATTGAGCAACGACCTCTGCCGCAACCTGGCCGGCCGCGCCATCAACATCCATCATTCGTTCCTGCCCAGCTTCAAGGGCGCCAAGCCCTACTACCAGGCGCACGACCGCGGTGTGAAGCTCATCGGCGCCACCGCCCACTACGTGACGGCCGATCTCGACGAGGGCCCGATCATCGAACAGGACGTGGCCCGCGCCGACCACACCGCCACGGTCGAAGACCTCACGGCCCGCGGCCGCGACACCGAGACCCAGGTGCTGGCCCGCGCGGTGAAGTGGCACAGCGAGCACCGCGTGCTGCTGAACGGCCATCGCACGGTGGTGTTCCGGTAATGTAAAAAGGCCTGCCCCACTTCGGAGGCAGGCCTCTTGGCCGCAGCTGCTGCGCGGTCAGTTCCGGTTCGGATTGTTCGGCCGGCGGTCGTAGCGGTTCGGCACGCCGTCACCGTCACGGTCCCAGCGTCCGGCGCTGTATTGCCAGCGGCCGCCGTCCTGGCGCCATTCCGGCGCGCGGTAGGCATAGCCCGGGCGTTCGCGCACCCACACGCCGCCCACCCACGCGTGGCGGCCACCGCGCCATTCATAGTGCCCCGGCGCCCACACGTAGCCGCGTCGCGGGGGCGGCACGCGCTCGAAACGCGGCGGCGGCGGTGCCACCTGCACCGCAACCAGCGGTTGCGCCTGCGCGGCCATGGGAACGGTCAATGCACCCACCGACAGGAGCGAAGCAGCGCCGATGGAAAGAGCCAATGCGATTGTTTTCATGAAGGACTCCTCATGAGTTGTAGGAGCCTTCATCCTGCACAGCACATGTGAACCGCCTGTAAGCGGGGCGCGAAGTCTTGTGTAAAGCTGTTTCGCGCTTTTTGCGCCCGCCTACTCCTGCAGCTCGTGCAGGTCCACCGCCGCGGCCATCGCTGCATGGCCGGCCTTGTTGGGGTGCAGGTGATCGCCCGAATCGAACAGTGGATTCAAAGCCTGCGGGTCCGCCGGGTCGCGCAGCGCCGCATCGAAATCGATCACGCCGTCGATGTCCTGCCGCCCGCGGATCCAGCGGTTGACGGCCTCGCGCATCGCCTCGTTGCCCTCGGTCCAGTAAGGCGTGTTCTTGAACGGTGGCACCGTGCCCAGCAGCAGCTTCACGCCCTTGGCGCGCGCCTGCTTGACCAACTGCTGCAGCCCCTCGGTGATGCGCTCGGACGTCGGCGTGTCGCGAGGCGCCATCTCCGCGCCGGGCACCCGGGCGAACACCGTGCGGCCGATGTCGTTGGTGCCCAGCAGCACGATCGCATGAGTCACGCTGCTCTGGCGCAAGGCATCGCGCTCGAAACGGGAGAGGCCGCTGGGCCCCAGGCCGTCGGCCAGCAGCCGGTTGCCGCCGATGCCCGCGTTGATCACCGCAACGCCCTTGCCGCCTGGTTGCGTGTCGCGCAAGCGCGTGGCCAGCATGTCGGGGTAGGCACCGGAGGTGGCTTCCGAGCTGCCCGCGGTGATCGAGTCTCCGAAGGCCACGACGGTGCGCACCGGCTTGCTGGTGAGCACGTCCAGTCCGGTCATGATCTGGTTGAGCACCAGCGGCGTCGGGCTCTTCAGCTTGGGTGCCCTCACGGCATTGCCGGGCGCCACCCAGGTCGTGCCCGACTCCGGCATGGACACCGTCGAGAACGGCGTCGATTGATCGAAGAAGGCGCTCACCACCACGGTCTGCCCCGCCTGCGCCGGCAGGTCGATGCCGTCGCTCCAGGCGTCCGCACCCGGTGCGATGGTGAGGCTGGTGCGGCCGCCGAAATGCAGCATGCGCAGCGTGGTGGGCGAGAAGGCATCGGCGCCGGTGCCGCGCGCCGCGCTGGCGGCGGCAATGCGCAGCGGTGTCTTGCCGAAGCGGTTGGAAAAGCGGATGCGGATGCGTTCGCCGTCCAGCGTCAGTTCGAGCTGCTGGCGCAGCGTCTGCCCGCGCAGGTCATTGCCTGCGGGCGATGAATAGCTGGCACCGTTCGGGCTCGCGGCCATTTCGCGGAAATCGAGCGGCGCAACGGCCCAGCTCGCGACCCAGTGCGCATCGGCCGATTGCTTGGGCGTGTTCTCGGTAGGAATGGCCTGGACGCCGAAAGCCAGCGCCGCCAAGCAGAAAGCGGCCAGCCCGTGCGCGAGAGCAAGCTCGCGCGCATGAGCCAACCAACGTGAAACCAATGTCATGCAGGCAAAGCCGCTGAGTGTAGGCAGCTCCTTTGACCCTTGCGTGACGAGGCCTAGCCATGTGGTTACCAAGTGTCCACGCAGGGCGAGACGGGCTGCAGCGCGCGCGTGGCCGATTCCAGCCCCCGCACCAACCAGGTGCGCGTTTCGGCGGGGTCGATCACCGCGTCGATCTCCAGCGTCTGCGCCATGTGGATCGCCTCGCCGTTCTCGTACTGCTGGGCCACGAGCTGCTTGAACAGCGCGTCGCGTTCCGCACCCTCCGGCACGGCAGCCAGTTCCTTGCGGAAACCCAATCGGACGGCGCCTTCCAGCCCCATCGCGCCGAATTCGCCAGTGGGCCAGGCCACCGTGAACACGGGCGCGTCGAAGCCGCCCGCCGTCATCGCCTGCGCGCCCAGGCCGTAGCCCTTGCGCAGCACCACGGCAAAGAACGGCACGCGCAAATGCGAGGCCACCATGAACATGCGGCACACGTGGCGCACCTGCGCCTGCGCCTCGATCTCCGGGCCGACCATGAAGCCCGGCGTGTCGCACAACGACACAATTGGAAGGCCGTGCGCATTGCACAGCTGCATGAATCGCGCGGACTTGTCGGCCGCTTCCACGTCGATGGCGCCGCCGAGGTGGTGCGGGTTGTTGGCGATCAGCCCGACCGGCCGGCCCTGGATGCGCGCCAGCGCGGTGACGATGCCGGCACCGAAGCCCGCACGCAGTTCGAGCAGCGAGCCGGTGTCGGCCACGCCGCGCATTGCGGCCCGCACGTCGTACACGCGCAGCCGGTTCTCGGGCACCACGTGGCGCAGCGCGCGCGGGTCGGCGCATTGCCAGCCGGTGGTCGGCCCCTGGAAGTACGAGAGGTACTGCTTGGCGGCAGCCACCGCAGCCGCTTCGTCTTCCACCAGGATGTCGATCACGCCGTTGCGCGACTGCACGCTGCTCGGGCCGATCTGCTCGGGCGCGAAGGTGCCCAGGCCGCCGCCCTCGATCATCGCGGGGCCGCTCATGCCGATGTTGCTGCCCCTGGTGGCGATGATCACGTCGGCGCAGCCCAGCAGCGCCGCGTTGCCCGCGAAGCAGCGGCCGTGCACGATGCCCACCACAGGCACCTTGCCCGACAGCGCCGCGAACTGGCTGAAGGTGTGGTTGTTCAGGCCCGCGACGATGGGCATGTCGGTGTCGCCCGGCCGCCCGCCGCCGCCTTCGGCGAACAGCACCACCGGCAGCTTGAGCTGATGCGCCACCGCCAGCAGCCGGTCGGTCTTGTGGTGGTTGCGCATGCCCTGCGTGCCGGCCAGCACCGTGTAGTCGTAGGCCAGCACGGCGCAGCGCGACGCCTCGGGGCCGAACAGCTTCGCGTTGACACTGCCCAGCCCGGTGACCATGCCGTCGGCGGGCGTGTTGGCGATCAGGTCTTCGAGCGTGCGGCGGCGCGTTTGCGCGGCGATGGCGAGCGCACCGTACTCGATGAAGCTGCCGGGGTCCGATGCGGTGTCGCACAGGTCGGCGATGTTCTCGCGCGCGGTGCGTCCGCCCTGTGCGTGGCGCTTGTCGACGGCCGCCTTGCGGTTGGCGTCCAGCGTGGGTGCGTGACGGTCGATGACTTTCTGCAGGTCGGGACGGATCGCGTCGAGGTCCTGCGCGGTGCGCGCCTCGGCTTGCACGGCCTGCGCATCGACGGCCTCCAGCTGCACCAGCGACTGGCCTTCGACGAGGTAGTCCCCGGGCGCGGCCAGCAGCGCGACCACGCGGCCGGCCACGGGCGCATGCAGCAGGTGCTCCATCTTCATGGCCTCGAGCACGCCGAGCTGTGCGCCGGCGGGCAGCACGTCGCCCACCTCGACCTCGAACTGCACGAGGCGCGCAGGCATCGGTGCCTTCACGGCCAGCTCGTCCGAGCCGTCGTCGGCAGCGACCGCTTGCACCACCGGTACCGCCACCGTCTTCCTGCTCGTCTTGTCGAGCAAGGCCGCGCCGGCCAGCAGGTCGCCCAGGTGCGCTTCCACGAAACGCGTGTGCACCGCCTGCGTCGCGAACTCAGGTCGTGCCGCGATCGCGCGCAGCAGCGACAGGTTGGTGGCAATGCCCTCGATGTGGCACTCGTCCAGCGCGCGCAGCGAGCGGCGCAGTGCGTCTTCGAAACGCGGCGACGGCGACTGCACGATGAGCTTGGCCAGCAGCGTGTCGTAGTGCGGCGAAGGCGCCAGGCCCGCGTAGCCGTGCGTGTCGACGCGCACGCCGGGGCCCGACGGAAGGTCGAAGCGCGCAAGCGTGCCGCTGGATGGCCGCGCGTTGCCCTGCGCGTCGAGCGTCTCAGCGTTGATGCGCCACTGCAGCGCAAAGCCGCGCTGCGGCGCGGTGCCGTCGGCCTCCACGCCGAGTTCGCCCAGCGCCTGGCCGCCTGCCACGGCGACCTGCAGTTGCACCAGGTCCAGGCCGGTCACCGCTTCGGTGACCGTGTGCTCCACCTGCAGGCGCGGGTTCGCCTCGATGAAGACGAAGGGCAGCGTCGCCGATGCCGCATCGACCAGGAACTCGAAGGTGCCAAGGCCGCGATAGCCGACCGTCTTCGCCATGCGCAGCGCCGCCTGCGTGACCTGCGCGCGCAGGGCTTCGGGCAGCGAAGGGCTGGGCGCGATCTCCACGAGCTTCTGAAAGCGCCGCTGCAGCGTGCACTCGCGCTCGCCCAGGCTGGCCACGGAGGTGCCGTCGCCCAGCACCTGCACCTCGATGTGCCGCGCATTGCGCATCAGCCGCTCGACGTACACGCCTTCAATGCCGAACGCCGCCTTGGCTTCGGACATGCAGCGCGCATGCGCCTCGGGCAGCTCTTGCGCGTTCAAAACCGCGCGCATGCCGCGCCCGCCGCCGCCGCCGATGGCCTTGACCATCACGCCCGCGCCCTGCGCATGCTGCTCGGCGAAGAAGGCCTGCGCCTGCGCGAGCGTGACCGCGCCCGCGCTGCCCGGCATCACCGGCACCTCGCATCGCATGGCCAGCGCACGCGCGCGCGCCTTGTCGCCGAACAGGCCGAGCTGCTCGGGCGTGGGGCCGATGAAGACCAGGCCGGCGTCCGCGCAGGCCTGCGCGAAGTCGGCCCGCTCGCTGAGGAAGCCGTAGCCGGGATGCACCGCATCGCAGCCCTGCGCCTTCGCCACCGCGATCAGCGCGGCGGCATCGAGGTACGCGGACGGCCCGGTGGCATCGAGCGCAACGGCGGTGTCGGCCAACTGCACATGCAGGGCGGCAGCGTCGTCGCGCGCATGCACCGCCACGCTGGAAAGCCCCAGGTCGCGCAGCGCGCGCACCAGGCGAACGGCGATCTCGCCGCGGTTGGCAATCAGAACTTTGGAGAACAAGCGGAACCTCTCAGTGGGGGTCTTTGAGCAGGCGGCGCAGCACCTTGCCCGCGCCCGTGGTGGGCAATGCATCGATGAAGCGCACGGCGCGCGGCGCCTTGTAGCTCGCCATGTTGTCGCGCGCCCAGGCCACGAGCGCGTCGGCCTCGAGCGTGGCACCGGGCTTGCGCACGATGAAAGCCTTGACGACCTCGCCCTTCTCGGCATCGGGCTGCGCAACGACGGCCGCCTGCGCCACCGCCGGATGCTTGATGAGGATGGTCTCGACCTCTTCCGGGAACACGCTGTAGCCCGAGACCTTGATCATTTCCTTGAAGCGGCCGATGAAGGTGAGGTAGCCGTCGGCGTCGAGCTTGCCCATGTCGCCGGTGTGCACCCATCCGTTGCGCAAGGTGGCGGCCGTGGCCTCGGGCTTGTTCCAGTAGCCCTTGAACGTGCCCTGGCTGGTCAGCACGATCTCGCCGACCTCGCCCACGGGCATGTCGGCCTGCGTGTCGGTGTCGATGACGCGAATGGTCACGCCCGGCACCGCGATGCCCTGCGTGCCCCAGCGCGGCGCGTGGTGCGGCGTGTAGGTGTCGCAGGTGTGGGTTTCGCTGAGGCCGTAGGCCGCCTCGAACGAGGTGCAGTTCGGCGCATGCGCACGCCACTGCTGCGCCAGCGGCTCGGTGAAGGTGATGCCGAAGCTGGTCACCGGGTTCATCTTCAGGCTCGACAGGTCGAAGCCGGCGATGCCGGGCACCTGCATGCAGGCCACGTTCATCGGCGCGATGCTGTACCACCAGCTCACCCTGTACGTGGCGATGGCCTGCAGCACCGCATGCGGATCGAAGCGGTGCAGCAGCACCGAGGTCGCGCCGCTCAGCACGGGCACGTTGACGCCCATCAGCATGCCGGCGATGTGGTACAGCGGCGCGATGGACAGCAGCACGTCGGCAGGGCCCACGCCGTTGCAGTCGGCCGCGGCGCGCGTCTTGAAGAGCGCATTGCCGTAGCTCAGCATCGCGCCCTTGGGCAGGCCCGTGGTGCCCGAGGTGTAGGTCATGAGCGCGATGTCGTCCATGCCGATGGCGACGGGCCGAGGCTTCGCATCGGTGCCCATCACCGCGAGGAAGTCTTCGCAGTCCGGCGGCACGCTGCGTTCGGCCTTGCCTTGCGCGGCGAGCTCCGCCGCCAGTTCGCCCGGCAGGTCGGGCGCCGGCTCGGCGGGCAGCAGGTCGGCGTAGTGCACCACGAACACATGCGCGAGCGCGCTGGCCGACTGCACCTTGCGCACCACCGGCAGCAGCGGCGCGGCCGCGACGATCACGCGTGCCTTCAGGTCGTTGAGCTGGTAGGCCAACTCGTGCTCCTTGTTGAGCGGGCCGCTCGGGCAGACGATGGCACCGATCTTCTGGATGCCGAAATGCGCGACCAGGTACTGCGGGCAGTTGTTCAGGAAGAGCACCACCGGCTCGCCCTTGGCCACGCCCAGGGCCTGCAGTCGCGCGGCGAAGGCGTCGCTCGCGCGGTCGAGCTCGGCCCAGCTGAGGGCACGGCCGTACCAGATGCAGGCCGCGCTGTCGCCGCGTTCGCGCGCATGGCCGCGCAGGTACTCGTGCAACGGCTGCTCGGTGCGCGGCGGCAGTTCGCGCAGGTTCTGCGCTGCGGGCTTGTTTGTCTCCATGGCGTCTCTTTCTCAGGGTTATCGATAGCCGCCCACGCATGGCGGGCGCTTGCCAATGCCGCATGGTGCACGAACAATCCTACCCATGGGTATAACTTCGGCGACACGGCACAAACCCTCTGGAGACCAGAGCGAGACCACGGCACAGCCGCACCTGCCGCAGGGCACCGGCCGCCAGCGCGCGGCCACGCAAAGCACCGACGTGCAGCGCGAGCGCATCCTGCAGGCGGCCGCGCAGCTGTTCGCGGCGCAGGGCTACGCGAACACCACCATGGCGCAGATCGTGCGCGCGCTGGGCGTGACCAAGCCCTTCGTGTACTACTACTTCCGCGACAAGCAGGAGATTTTCGAAACGCTCTCCTGGCGCCCCGCGGTCGACTGCTTCACCGCGCTGGACTTCGCGGCCGGCGACCCGCGCCGCGCCAGCGAGAAAGTGATCGAAGGCATCGAAGGGCTGATTCGCGCGACCATCGCGCACCACCCCTGCGCCTTCTTCGCGTACCGCGAACCGCAGGTGTACCGGCCCGAATACATCGCCGCGCAGAAGAGGCTGGCGCACCACTTCTACGACCTGCTGTGCCCGCTGCTCGAGGAAGCGCGGCGCGACGGCGACCTCGACTTTGCGGAGACCAAGATCACCGCGCTCGCGGCCTGCAGCCTGCCGGGCTTCCTGTACAGCTGGTACCGCCCGGGCGGGCGCCTGTCGCCCGACGAGGTGGTGGCCGAGCTCACCAGGCTGGCCAGCCGCGTGATCGGGCTGCAGGCGAAGAACTGACCACCATCCCCGGAGACAACACACCATGAAGCTGAAGAATGCGCCCCTGGCGCGGATCGCCCTTGCTTGCCTGATTGCCACAGCAGGCGCCGCACAGGCCCAGCAGCAGACCTACAAGATCGCCTACATCGACCCACTCTCGGGCCCCTTCGCCAACGTCGGCGAGCTGATGCTGATGCACACGCAGTACGCCATCGAGGACATCAACGCCAAGGGCGGCGTGCTCGGCGGCACGAAGCTGCAGCTGCTGCAGTTCGACAGCAAGCTCTCCGCGCAGGAAAGCCAGAGCGCGCTGCAGGCGGCCATCGACCAGGGCGCCAAGGCGATCGTGACGGGCGGCTCGGGCTCCTCGGTGGTCACGGCGCTGGTGCAGTCGGTGGCGCGCTGGAACCAGCGCAACCCGGGCAAGGAATTGATCGTGCTGAACCACTCGTCCATCGACCCGGAGATGACGGGCAAGGCCTGCAGCTTCTGGCACTTCCAGACCGAGGCCAACACGGCGATGAAGATGAAGGCGCTGGCCAACTACATCAAGAAGACGCCGGACGTGAAGAAGGTCTACCTGCTCAACCAGGACTACGCGCACGGCAAGCAGTGGGCGAGCTACGGCCGCCAGCTGGTGGGCCTGGCGCGCCCCGACATCCAGTTCGTCGGCGAAACGCTGCACCCGATCGGCCGCGTGAAGGACTTCGCGCCCTACATCGCCAACGTGAAGCAAAGCGGTGCCGACTCGGTGATCACCGGCAACTGGGGCCAGGACATGACGCTGCTGCTGAAGGCGGCGGGCGACGCGGGCTACAACCTGCGCTACTTCAACCACAGCGCGGGCTCGGTGCCGGGCACGGTGACGGCGGTGTCGCAAGCCAGGCTGGGCCAGCTGACCTGGGTGGCCGAGTGGCACCCGGGCGAGGCCGACACGCCGAAGGTGGACGCGCTGGCCAAGGCCTACAAGGCCAAGACGGGCAAGGACTTTCTCGCGCCGCGCATCGACATGACGCCGCGCCTGCTGGCCGCTGCCATCGACAAGGCGGGCAGCGTCGACACAGTGAAGGTGGCGCGCGCGCTGGAAGACCTGAGCTTCGACTCGGTGGTCGGCCCGGTGCGCATGCGGGGCGAAGACCACCAGCTGCTGTTGCCACAGGTGGTCAACACCATCGCGCCGGTGGACGGCAAGACGGTGAAGGTGGGCTGGGAAGGCACCAACTACGGCTTTCGCACGGACGCTGTCTATACGGGGAACGAACTGGCACAGGGGACTGATTGCAAGATGGTCCGGCCTTGAGTCTTCGGGGCGCCGTGGTTCATCAGGCGCTGCTGTTCAGGGCGTGTGAACAGGCCGCCGGGTACTCCCCTGCGCGAATGTCCCCCGGGGCTGCGCCCCTCCTCCTTTATTTCGCTGCGGGGAGCACCCGACGCCCTGTTCACCCGGGCACGCTGTCGGTTTGCGGCTGATCAACAACCGCTGCTGACAACGCTCACGCCGATGGGGTGCCTTGCGCAGCGAAATAAAGGAGGAGGCCGCAGGCCGGGGGACATTCGCGGAGCAAGGTACCCCGTCGGCGTGAGCGCTCCTTGAAGCACCCGCCCCTCTCCGGCTTTCAAGGGAGGACCTAAGGGAATCCCCGCCCTGCCCACGCCCTGTGCCGTCGGGATACTCGGTTGTTACACCCCGGACATCCGAAGCGGGTGCACTCCAAAGGCACGACAGACCATGGCAGGCAAAAACTCGCTCCACCCGATCCCGCATCCGGCGAAGAAGCCCTTCGTCGGCAACCTGCTGTCGATCGGGTCGGACTCTCCCGTGCTCGACATGTGGAAGATCGCGAAAGAGCTCGGCGGCATCTACTGGCTCGACATGCCGGGCATGCCGGTGATCGTGGTGTCCTCGCCCGCGCTGGTGGACGAGCTCTGCGAGGAAAAGCGCTTCGACAAGAGCACGCGCGGCGCACTGCGGCGGCTGCGCGCCGCATCGCACGGCCTGTTCACCTCCGACACGCACGAGGAGACCTGGTCGAAGCCGCACAACATCCTGCTGGCCAACTTCAGCCAGCGCGCCATGCAGGCCTACCACCCGATGATGCTGGACATCGCGGGCCAGCTGGTCACCAAGTGGGAACGGCTGAACTTCGACGAAGAGGTGGACGTGGTGCGCGACATGACCGCGCTCACGCTGGACACCATCGGCCTGTGCGGCTTCGGCTACCGCTTCAACTCGTTCTATCGCGAGGGCTTCCACCCCTTCGTCGACGCGATGGTGCGCACCCTGGAGACGGTGCAGAACCGCCGCGGCCTGCCGCTCGAAGAACTGATGCTGAAGAAGGAGCTCGCGCAGCAGCGCAAGGACATCCGCTACATGCACAAGATGGTGGAAGACATCATCGAGGAGCGGCGCGCGAGCGGCGCCGACATTGCCACCAAGCCCGACCTGCTGAGCTACATGATCGCGGGCGTGGACAAGAAGAGCGGCGAGAAGCTCTCCGACAAGATGATCCGCGACGAGTGCATCGAATTCCTCATCGCGGGACACGAGACCACCAGCGGGCTGCTCTCGTTCGCCATCTACTTCCTGCTGAACAACCCCGAGGCGCTGGCCAAGGCTCAGGCCGAGGTCGACAACGTGTTCGGCCCCGACACCACGCAGAAGCCCACCTACGCGCAGGTCAACCGGCTGCAGTACGTGATGCAGGTGCTGAAGGAATCGCTGCGCCTGTTTCCCACCGCGCCGGCCATCTCGATGCGCGCCAAGGAAGACACGACGATCGGCGGGCAGTACACGATCAAGAAGAACAACATGGTCATCATGCACGCGCTGGCGCTGCACCGTGACAAGGGCATCTGGGGTGAGAACGCCGACCAGTTCGACCCCGACAACTTCAGCCGCGAGGCCGAGCGCGAGCGCCCGGTGAACGCCTTCAAGCCTTTCGGCAACGGGCAGCGCGCGTGCATCGGGCGTCAGTTCGCGCTGCAGGAAGCGGTGCTCACGCTGGGCATGATCCTGCAGCGCTTCAACCTGGTGGACCACGCGGGCTACCAGCTGAAGATCAAGGAGGCGCTCACCATCAAGCCCGAGGGCTTCAAGATCAAGGCGCTGCTGCGCGACCCGGCCACGCGGCCGCGCGGCAACATGACCGACGCGGCGGCGGCGCCGGTGCAGCCCACGCAGCCGGCCGTGCGCAAGCCGCAGGCCGCGCGCCACGGCACTTCGCTGCTGGTGCTGCAGGGCTCCAACCTCGGCACGGCAGAAGACCTGGCACGGCAGCTGGCCGAAGCGGGCGAGCTGCGCGGCTTCTCGACGCAGCTGGCCTCGCTCGACGACTACGCCGAGCGCCTGCCGGCCAACGGCGCGGTGGCCATCGTCTGCGCCTCGTACAACGGCGTGGCGCCCGACAACGCGGCCGAGTTCCACCGCTGGCTCGACAAGGCCGACGACGCGCTCAACGGCGTGCGCTTCAGCGTGTTCGGCTGCGGCAACACCGACTGGGCCGCCACCTACCAGGCCGTGCCGCGCCGCATCGACGAGCGGCTCGAGGCGCTGGGCGCCACGCGCGTGCATCCGCGCGGCGAAGGCGATGCGCGCGAGGACATGGACGGCGCCTTCCAGGACTGGAGCGACGCGCTGTGGCCCGAGCTGGTGAAGGCCTTCGACATCAAGACCGGCGCCGACACGCCCGCGCAGAGCGAGCCGCTGTACACGCTGGAAGAACTGCCGCCGCCGCAGAAGAACGCGATCGTCGATGCGCTGGGCGCGGTGGCGCTGCGGGTCATCGAGAACCGCGAGCTGCAGAGCCCGGCCGATGGCGGTGTGCACGGCGAGGCCGGCCGCTCCACGCGCCACGTCGAGCTGATGCTGCCCGAAGGCCTGGTCTACCGCGCCGGCGACCACCTGAGCGTGGTGCCGCGCAACAGCCCGGCGCAGGTCGAGCGCGCGATGGCGCGCTTCGGCTTCGACCGCACGGCCCATGTGCGCCTGCATGCGGGCGCGGGTCGCAAGGCGGCGTTGCCGGTGGAGCAGGTGATTGCCGTCGACCGGCTGCTGGGCGACTACGTCGAGCTGCAGGACGTGGCCACGCGCAAGCAGATCGCCACGCTCGCGGCGTACACCGAATGCCCGTTCACCAAACCGAAGCTGGCGGCGCTGTCGGGCAGCGACGAGGCCTCGCAGGCGGCGTACAAGGCCGAGGTGCTGCACAAGCGCAAGTCGCTGCTCGACCTGCTCGAGGAACACCGCGCCTGCCAGGTGCCGTTCGCGGTGTTCCTGGAAATGCTGTCGCCGCTGTCGCCGCGCTATTACTCGATCTCTTCATCGCCGACGATGACCCCGGGCCGCTGCAGCGTGACGGTGGGGGTGGTGCGGGAACCGGCGCGCTCGGGCATGGGCACCTTCGAGGGCGTGTGCTCCAACTTCCTGGCGCGCGCGGAAGCCGGTGACACGGTGCATGGCGTGGTGCGCGAGACCACGGCCGAGGGCTTCCGCCTGCCCGAGGATGCGAGCCGCCCGCTCATCATGGTCGGCCCGGGCACGGGGCTGGCGCCGTTCCGCGGCTTCCTGCAGGAGCGCGCGGCGCAGATCGAGGCGGGCCATTCGCTGGGCGAGGCGCTGCTGTTCTTCGGCTGCCGTCATCCGGCGCAGGACTTCATCTATGCCGAGGAGCTGAAGGGCTGGGCGCACCGCGGCGTGATGAAGCTGCACACCGCGTTCTCGCGCTCGGGCGAGCGCAAGGTCTATGTGCAGGACCTGATCCGCGAGCAGGGGGCCGAAGTCTGGAAGCTGCTGGAAGCGGGTGCCGTGCTCTACGTGTGCGGCGACGGCTCGCGCATGGAGCCGGACGTGCGCCGCACGCTGAGCGACCTGGCGCGCGAGAATGGGCACGACAGCGCGGCGTGGATGGACAGGATGATTGCCGACCAGCGCTACGTGCTCGACGTCTGGGCCGGCGCGTAGCCTCGCCCAGCCTCGCAGGTCAGCTCGCGCGGTCCGGGTCCGGGTAGACCAGCGGCCCCAGCAGTCCGCGATTGAAGGGCTTCCACTGGCCCTCGGCCTGCGACAGCCGGTCGGCCACCGCATAGAGCACGGCCGGGTGCGCGCCCAGCCCCAGGTGGCTGGCCATCACCTCGATGTTCTCCGACTGCGGGCCGGTCTTCTCGATGCTGCAGCGCCAGGCCACCACGCCGTCGGTGCGGCTGAAGATGGAGGTGGTGGGCACGGGCGGCGTGGGCTGCACGAACTTCATGCGGCGCGGGTCGTGCGAGCTCTGGCCGCTCACGCCCTCGTACACGCGCCAGGCGTTGGTGGCGCGCGGGCTGCCCGAGAACGGGCTGCCCAGGGTGATCACGTCGCGGATCATGTGCGAATACGACGACGCCAGCATCCGTGCGTACACGCCGCCCAGGCTCCAGCCGATGACGCTGACCTTCTCGCCGTTCTTCTCGTGCAGGGTCTTCAGCAGCTCGACCATGCCGTGCTCCACGCCTTCGCGCGGGCCGAGGTTGCGGCCCAGGCCCCAGCCGTGCGCATCGTAGCCGCGGCTGCGCAGGTAGCGGCGCAGCAAGAGCGTGGAGCCGTCGCCGGCCACCAGGCCCGGCAGCACGATCACCGGGTGCCCGTCGCCGCGCGGCGTGAGCTGCAGCAGCGGCCACATGGCGATGCCGGCGCCGGTTTCCCAGAGCGCGCGCGCTTCGGCCAGCAGCAGCAGGCGCGACGGCGGGGCGATGGTGTCTTTGGCGT
Source organism: Variovorax sp. 10N412 (assembly GCF_056394985.1). Classification (NCBI taxonomy): domain Bacteria; kingdom Pseudomonadati; phylum Pseudomonadota; class Betaproteobacteria; order Burkholderiales; family Comamonadaceae; genus Variovorax; species Variovorax sp. 10N412. The sequence continues at coordinate 106,415 of NZ_JBFTIO010000016.1, read as the reverse complement.
GGGTGGCGGTGGTCATGGTGCGGGTTCCTTGTCTGCCGATTCTTGTCTGTTGACGACGAAGTTGGGGCTCTGGCAGCCCATGCCCCGTCGGACAACAACGTCATTTATCCGAGGTATTTGCCCCTCAGGTAATCGAGGTAAGCCCTCGATTCACTGGAAACATACGGCGAAACGAGCGTGAGCGTGTAGAAAGCCGCCAGGCCCGGGTCGGCCTGCGCCAGCGCGTCGCGCCCCGGCACCAGCCGCTCGAACGACAGCCAGCAGGTGGTGGTGAACACCATCTGCAGCGCCAGGATGCGCGCCTGCTCGGCGCTGGTCTCGATCACGCCCGAGGCCACCAGCCCTTCGCACAGCGCCTGCGCGGCCAGCAGGTTGTGCGCCGTCAGGGCCTGGGCACGCTGGCCCAGCGCCGGGTATTCGCTGGCCAGAAAGGCCATGTCGCGGTAGATGAAACGGTATTCGTCAATGGCCTCGAAGCGCAGGTGCAGCGCCAGCCACAGGTCGTCGATGGCGGCAATGGCGGCCGACGAACCGTTCAGGGCCTCAAGCCGCTGCTCGAAGCGCCGGAACAGCCATTCGACGATCAGCTGCTTGGCCTTGAAGTGGTAGTGCAGGTTGCCCGGGCTGATGCCGAGCTCGGCCGCGATCTTGTGCGTGGACACGGCGGCAAGGCCCTGCGCGTTGAACAGCGCAAGGCTGGCCTGCAGGATGCGATCGCGCGTGGTGTTGGAACTGGCCACAACCGGCTTGTGTCGTGGCTTCAGCGCCTGGCGCGGCCGCGCGGGGCGGCAACGCCGGTGCCTGCGGTGCCTTCGAGTTGCGCCACCCGTTCGCGCAACTGCGCGACCTCATCGCGCAGGGCCTGCACCTCCTGCGCGCCCGGCATGCCCAGGCGCTCCAGCGCGGTGGCGACGCGCTGGTCGAACACGTCCTCGAACTTGCGGATGCCGAAGCTGTCGAGGCTGGGAACCTTGCCCTGCCGGATGCCGAGCAGGCCTTCGATCACGTTGGCCTGGCGCTTGGCGACGTCGTGGCGCACGGTGTCCAGCGCCTTCAGGCCCGCGCGCAGCAGGCCTTCGGCCTTGCCGGGCTCGGGCGCCTTCGGCGTCTTCGGCGTCTTCTTCGTTGCGGTTGCCGCCTTGCGGGCGGCCGCTTTCCGCGAAGCCGGCGCCTTCTTCGCAGGCGCCGCCCTCTTCTTCAACTTTGCAGTTTCTTCAGGACGGGTCGCCATGCGGTGCTCCAGATGCCGGGAAAAAGAAAGGGGCCCGAAGGCCCCGGGGTCAGGCGGCCTTGCGGGCCGCAGCGCGGCGAACCGGCGTGCGGGCCACGGCGGCCTTGGCCTTCACCGTGCGGACCGGCCTGGCTTCTTCGGCGCCGCTCACACGGGCTTCGATCTGCCGGGTGCCGGCGACGATCTTGTCGGCGATCTGCACCGAGACGGTGGCGATCGGCTGGTTCAGCGCGCCCAGGGCGTTGATCACCGAGGTGACGACCGGCGACTCGACGCGGGCCACGCGGCCGGCGACCGTTTCGATGCCGGTGGTGGTACCCGCTGCGACGCGGTCCATCACGGAGACGATGCGGCCGGTGTCGATGTCCAGGCGGTTGGCCAGGAAGCCGTTGATCTTTTCTTGCGCGCCGATCAGGTTGGCCTTCACCTGTTCGCTCACCATCGGAATCTGGCGGCTGCCCAGGAAGTTGCTGTAGCGCGAAGCGGCGCCGCCCAGCAGGCGGTGCACGCCGGTGCGGTAGGCACCGACCAGGGTCTTGCCCGCGTCGTTGTACTGGCCGACGACGTGGACGGCTGCGGATGCGATGGTGGTTTGCGTGGACATGGTGATTTCCTTTGAAGTGGATGGGCTCGCGAAGGAAACCGAGAGGTTCTGTCGCGATGGGCCTATCTTCTTCCCGGGGGCCTAGGCCTGGAAAACTAGAACGGTCGGAAAACTAGTCCAACTGCCCCAACTTTCTGCAGGCCGGGCCCGCGCGCCGATCATGCCGCAGCGGCGCGCGGGGCGCGGGCGCGCTTGGCCGGCGCGGCCTTGCGGGCCGGCGGCTTCGGCGCGACGGCTTTCTTTGCAGCAACCTTTTTCGCGGCGGCCCTGGCAGGCGCCTTGGCGGCCGTTTTTGCGGTCGCCTTCACAGTCGCCCTGCCGGGAGCTTTCGGGGCGGCGGCCTTCACCGGCGCTTTCACCGGCGCGTTCACCGGCGCGTTCACCGGCGCGTTCACCGACGCTTTGGCCGCCACCTTCTTCCGGGCGGCAGGCGTCTTCTTTGCGGCGACGGCCGGCGCCTCCTCGTCCGACGGCTCCTCCACCGTCTTCGGCGGCGCGGGCGCGGGCGCCGCGCCCGCGGCGGCAGGGTGCTTCTGCGTCAGTTCCATCAGCAGCTTGTGCTCGGCCAGCATGTAGTCGCCGATCTCGGTGATGTCGGGCACGGCGCGGCGGCAGGCGATCAGGCCGTAGTCCATGCGGCCGTTGTAGCTCTGCACCGTGACGTTGAGCGCCGTGCCGTGGCTGGCAATCGACACCGGGTAGTAGCAGGTGACCAGCGCGCCGGCAAAGTACATCGGGAACGGCGCCCCCGCCACGTTCGAGATGGCCACGTTGGCCGCCGGCGGCAGCAGGTTGACGATGCCCGAGCGCCCCACCATCGACGCAATGCCCGACACCAGCCAGGGCGCAGCAAAGGTCGGAAAGTCGTCCAGGATCACCGCCTTGAAGCGGTTCATGGTCGACTTCGACGCGTTCGACGACGTGTTGATGGCCTTCAGCCGCTGCACCGGGTCGGTGATGTCGGTGGCCAGGCTCACCAGGATCATGCTGGCCTGGTTGTTGGCCGTGCTGTCGCCCGCCTCGCGCAGGCTCACCGGCACGCCGGCCACCAGCGGCTTGGCGGGCAGCTCGTTGTTGTCGGCCAGGTAGTGCCGCAGCGCGCCGGCCACGGTGGCCATGACCACGTCGTTGAGCGACACGCCGAAATGCTTGGCGACGTACTTGGTCTCGGCCAGCGAGATGGTGCGCCCGGCGAAGGTGCGCTGGTTGGTGATCGACACGTTGAGCGAGGTGCGCGGCGCGAACAGGTTGAACTTCTTCGGCGCGGCGGCCGTGTCCTTCTCGGCCGACTTCTCGTCGGGCTTGGCCAGCCCGCCGATGGCACGCGCGATGGCCGGCGCCATCTTGAAGAGCTTCACGTACTGCTGCGCGGTGTTGCGCAGCGCCGCGGTGGCCAGCTCGGCCATGCCCAGCTGGTAGCCGCTGCTGCGCGGGCGCGAACGCGGCGGCTTCACCATGCGGCCCGTGGCCTCGAGGTCGAAGATCGCCTTGCCCAGCTCCACGCCGGCCTGCCCGTCGATGCCCGCATGGTGCACCTTGGTGTAGAGCGCCACCTGGCCGCTCTTCAGCCCGTCGATGATGAAGAACTCCCACATGGGGCGGCTGCGGTCGATGAGCGTGGAATGCAGCCGCGCCACGTACTGCTGCAACTGCCGGTTGGTGCCGGGCTTGGGCAGCGTGATGTGGCGCACGTGGTAGTCGAGGTCGATGTCCTCGTCGTCCACCCACACCGGGTTGGACATGTCGAAGGGCATCAGCGCCAGCTTGCGCGTGAACACGTCGGCCAGGTGGATGCGGCTGGCCATGAAGTTCTTGGCGTCTTCGTAGAAGTCGCCCTTGTAGCCCTTGGGCAGGTCGAGCACGTTGAGCGAGCCCACGTGCATCGGCATTTCCGGCGTTTCCAGGTGCAGGAAGGTGGCATCAAGACCGCTCAGGTGTTTCATGTGTTGTGTCTCCTAGGTGGGGCTGGCGCCGTGGGGCAGGATAGCGCGGGCATTGCGTTCGTGGGCCCCGTCTTCTTCAGTGTTTCCACCGGGGGGAAGGCACCGGCGGGGCAGGGGTTTGCCCGGAGTAAGGGAAAGGTTGCGCATGCCCGGCGGGGCCGCGACAGGTGCGCCCAGGGGCTTGTGCGGACCCTCTTTCACACGGCCTCCGTACACTGAGGCCATGACATCCAGCCTCCCCCCGCAATCGCTGCAACCAGCGCAAGACGACCACCTCTGGCTCGAAGACATCGACGGCGAGAAGCAGCTCGACTGGGCCCGTGCGCAGAACGCGCTCACCGTGCAGGCCTACGCCCAGTCGCCCGCGTTCGATGCGCTCCAGCAGGGCATCCTCGAGGTGCTCGACTCGGAAGAGCGCATTCCGATGGTGCGCAAGATCGGCGCGCGCTTCTACAACTTCTGGCGCGACAAGGCGCACCCCAAGGGCCTGTGGCGGCGCACCACGCTCGAGGAATACCGCAAGCCGCAGCCCGCCTGGGAGACCGTGCTCGACCTCGACGCGCTGGCCGCGGCCGACCAGGAGAACTGGGTCTGGCACGGCGCCGATTGCCTGGACCCGGACTACAAGCGCTGCCTGATCTCGCTGTCGCGCGGCGGGGCCGACGCCGACGTGGTGCGCGAGTTCGACCTGGAAACGAACCAGTTCGTCGAAGGCGGCTTCACGCTGCCCGAGGCGAAGAACCACGTGGGCTGGAAGGACATCGACCACCTGTACGTGGCCACCGACTTCGGCCCCGGCTCCATGACCAGCTCCAGCTATCCGCGCATCGTGAAGGAGTGGCGTCGCGGCACGCCGCTGGAAAGCGCCGTGACGGTGTACGAAGGCCTGCACGAGGACATGTCCGTCGGCGCCTACCGCGACAACACGCCCGGCTTCGAGCGTGACTACGTCTCGCGCCAGATCGACTTCTACGACAGCGAGACCTGGCTGCGCGGCGCCGACGGCGCGCTCGCCAAGATCGACGTGCCCGACGACTCGCTGGCCGAGATCACGCGCGAGTGGATGCTGATCGAGCCGCGCACCGACTGGACCGTGGGCGGCACCACGTACAAGTCGGGCTCGCTGCTGGCCACGAAATTCGACGACTACATGGCCGGCCGGCGCGAACTCACCGTGCTGTTCGCGCCCGACGACACCACCGCGCTGGACAGCCATTCATGGACGCGCCACCACCTGATCGTCAACGTGATGCACGACGTGGTGAACCGGCTCGAAGTGCTCACGCCCCCGGCCGACGGCAAGGGCGCGTGGACACGCGAAAGCCTGGGCGGTGCACCGGCGCTGTCGACCATCGCGGCAGGCGGCATCGACGAGGACGAGAACGACGACTACTTCCTCACCGTGAGCGGCTTCCTGCAGCCGACCACGCTCTACATCGGCACCATCGGCCAGGGCGAGCCCCAGGTGCTGAAGGACAGCCCCGCCTTCTTCGACGCCTCGCGCTACCGCGTGAGCCAGCACTTCGCCACCTCGAAGGACGGCACGCGCGTGCCCTACTTCGAGATTGCCGCCCATGACCTGAAGGCCGACGGCACCCACCCCACATTGCAGTACGCCTACGGCGGCTTCGAGATTTCGCTGCAGCCCAGCTACAGCGGCAGCATCGGCCGGGCGTGGCTGGATCAGGGAGGCGTGTACGTCGTTGCCAACATCCGCGGCGGCGGCGAGTACGGCCCGCGCTGGCACCAGGCCGCGCTGCAGGAGAACCGGCTGCGCACCTGCGAGGATTTCGCGGCCGTGTCCGAAGACCTCATCGCACGCAGGATCACCTCGCCCGCGCACCTGGGCGCGATGGGCGGCAGCAACGGCGGCCTGCTGATGGGCAACATGCTCACGCTGTACCCGCAGCTGTACGGCGCCATCGTGAGCGAGGTGGCGCTGCTCGACATGCGGCGCTACACGCAGCTGTCGGCCGGCGCGTCGTGGATCGCGGAATACGGCGACCCGGAGCAGCCCGACGAATGGGCGTTCATCAAGACCTTCTCCCCCTACGAGAACGCGGAGGCCGGCCGGGCCTATCCGCCCGCCCTGTTCACCACCTCCACCCGCGACGACCGCGTGGGCCCGGTGCATGCGCGCAAGATGCACGCGAAGATGGTGGCGCTGGGCCACGACAGCAGCTTCTACGAGAACCTGGCGGGTGGCCACAGCGCGGCCACGGACAACAAGGAGTCCGCCTTCATGGACGCGCTGGGCTATGCGTACCTGTGGCAACACCTGAGGAAGCCGAAATGAGCAACGACCCCACCACCCTCGAACTGATCGGCGCGCCGACCGACATCGGCGCCAGCGTGCGCGGCGCCGGCATGGGGCCCGACGCGCTGCGCGTGGCGGGCCTCGCGGAGGCGCTCGCGGGGCAGGGTTTCGCGATCATCGACCGCGGCAACCTCGCAGGCCCTGCCACGCCCTGGACGGCCCCGGCCAACGGGCTGCGCCACCTCGACGAGGTGATCGCGTGGAACCGCTCGGTGTACACGGCCGTCGACAGCGCGCTGGGCGCAGGCCACGTGCCGGTGATGCTGGGCGGCGACCACTGCCTGGCCATCGGCTCCATCAGCGCGGTGGCCTGGCACGCGCGCCAGCGCGGCAAGAAGCTGCGCGTGCTGTGGCTCGACGCGCATTCCGACGTCAACACCGAGACCACGAGCCCCAGCGGCAACCTGCACGGCATGCCGGTGTCGTGCCTGCTGGGCCACGGGCCCGCGGTGCTCACGGGCTGGAGCGGCGAGCGCGCGGCGCTGCAGCCCGACGCCATCCGCTTCATCGGCATCCGCAGCGTCGACAGCGACGAGAAGAAAGCCATTCGCACGCTGGGCCTGCATGTGTTCGACATGCGCCACATCGACGAGCACGGCATGCGCACCACCATGACCGAGGCGCTGCAGGACGTGGACGAAGACACGCACCTCCACGTGAGCTTCGACCTCGACTGCCTGGACCCCGGCATTGCGCCCGGTGTGGGCACCGGCGTGCGCGGCGGGCCGACCTACCGCGAGATGCAGCTGTGCATGGAAATGATCTCCGACACCGGGCGGCTGGGCTCCGTCGACGTGGTCGAGCTGAACCCCGCGCTGGACGTGCGCAACCAGACGGCCGAGGTGGCGGTGGAGCTGATCGAGAGCCTGTTCGGCAAGTCGACGCTGGTGCGTTGACGTCGAGCCCCGCGGGGCGGGGCCGCCCTCAGCCGCGGCTCGGCGACGACGGCACGGGAAAGGTCATGACCGGTGCAGGCGCAGGTGGCGTGGCCGGCGCGGCAGGCGACGTCGGGGCTGGCAATCTGGCCGCGGGCGGTTGGGTGGGGGCCTCGGCCTGGCTGTCGCCGGCGTCTTCAGCGCCTTCAGCGCCTTCAGGGCCTTCGAGGAAACGGTCGAGCAGCGCGAAGAAGCGGTCGTAGAAGCGCTCGTCGGTCAGCGTTTCGCTCGCCACCTTCACCATGGCGTCGTCGCTGGCCGAGAACGGCAGCGACAGCGAGCCGATCGCGCCCACGCCCACGCTGGCCGAGTTGTTCACCTTCTTGATGCCGTAGCGGTCCTGCAGCGCCGTCACGAAGGCCACCGTGCTCTTGCTGGCGGTGCCGCCCTTGGTGCCCCTGGTGCCCCTGCCGCCCTCCTGCGCGCAGACCACCCGGAACTCGACCTCCACATGCACCTCGGCCGCCGGCTGGAAGCTCTTGCGCCCGGTCACCAGGTCGGCGTTGGCGGCCGTGATCATGTAGCCCTGGCTCAGCAGCGCGCGGCGCGCGGCCTCGCAGGTCTGGGCCTCGGTGGCCTCGTAGTTGCGGGTGTGCGTGGTGGTGGAGCCGAACTCCTCGGGCTCGTAGGTGACGCGGCGCGAGCTGGTGCCGCAGCCGGCCAGAACGAGCGCGGACACCAGGCCCAGCAGCAGGACCGGGGCGCGAACGAAGGAGAAGGTAGAAGCAGATGAAGTGAGGTGCATGGTCGGCATGAAGCGGCGGATGCTAACCGGCGTAGCGCGCCGGCAAGGCTTCGAGCGTGCCAGCGGCCCGGCGTTCCCCGCCGCGATAAATTTTCAGGACCAGGGCAGCACGTGCTGCGCGCGCACCCGCGTCGCCGCGATCAGCCGCGCATTGGGCGCGTCGGTGCTGTCGACCCAGGCGCGGGCCTCCTCGGCGCTGCGGCCGAACTGCTGGTGGCGCCGCACCAGGCGCGCTTCGCGCAGGGCGTCGTCGATGTCCACGTACCAGACCTCGTCGAGCATCGCCGCCGCCCCTGCCCACGGGCCGACGTCGTGCAGCAGGTAGTTGCCTTCGGTGATGACCAGTTGCGTGCTCGGCAGCACGGCGATGGCGCCGGCCACCGGCTCCTCGATCTCGCGGCGGAATTCGGGCGCATAGACGATGTCGCCGTCGGGGCGCTGTTCGCGCAGGCGCTGCAGCAGCGCGACGTAGCCGGCGCTGTCGAAGGTGTCTGGGGCGCCCTTGCGGCCGGCGCGGCCGAGCCGTTGCAGCTCGACGTTGGCGAGGTGGAAGCCGTCCATGGGGACGACCTGGGCGCGGTCGGCGCCGATGGCCCCGAGGAGTGCCGCCGCCAGCGTGGACTTGCCGGCGCCGGGGGCGCCGACCAGGCCCAGCAGCTTGCGCTGCCCGCCGGCCATCAGGGCGTGCAGGCGGGCGAGGCTGTCTGCAGGAATGGGAGGGAGTTTCTGCACAGGAATGCTGGTCATGCCCCGAGCGTACAACCCCTTCCCGTCAAAAAATCACGGGTACAGGCCGCGTTCCTGGCGCGCCATCAGGATGCGCTCGCAAGCCACCGCGTACGTCGCCGTGCGCAGCGTGATCTTGTGCTTGTCCGCCGTGTCCCAGATCTGGTTGAGCGCGTTCATCATGATGCGGTCCAGGCGCACGTTGATCTCGTCCTCGTCCCAGAAGAACGACGAGAAGTCCTGCACCCATTCGAAGTAGCTCACCGTCACGCCGCCGGCGTTGCAGATCACGTCGGGCACCACCAGCACGCCGCGCTCGGCGAGGATGTCGTCGGCCACCGGCACGGTCGGGCCGTTGGCGCCTTCCAGCACCAGCTTGGCGGTGGTTTTCTTCGCGCGTTCGGCGGTGATCTGGCCTTCGAGCGCGGCCGGGATCAGGATGTCGCAGGCCGTGTCCCAGAAGGCGTCGTTGGGCACCACGTCGCCGCCCTTGAAGGCGATCACGCCGTCCTTGTTGGCAATGGGGATCAGCGTTGCCAGGTCGAGGCCGTTGCTGTTGACGATGGTGCCGGTGTGGTCCTGCACGGCCACGATCTTGGCGCCGGCTTCCGCGAACAGTTCGGCCGCGACCGAGCCCACGTTGCCGAAGCCCTGCACCGCGATGCGCGCGCCGCGCAGGTCCATGCCCAGCCGGCGGGCCGCCTCTCGGCCGGTGACGAACACGCCGCGGCCGGTGGCCTTGACGCGGCCCAGCGAGCCGCCCAGGTGCAGCGGCTTGCCGGTGACGACGCCGGTGGCGGTGCCGCCGGTGTTCATCGAGTACGTGTCCATCATCCAGGCCATGATCTGGCCATTGGTGTTGACGTCGGGTGCGGGAATGTCGGTGTGCGGGCCGATGATGATGCCGATCTCGCTGGTGTAGCGGCGAGTGATCTTTTCCAGTTCGTTCTGCGACAGCTTCTTCGGATCGACGCGGATGCCGCCCTTGGCGCCGCCGTACGGCAGGTTCACGGCGGCGGTCTTGATGGTCATCCAGGCCGACAGCGCCATCACTTCTTCGAGCGTGACGTCGGGGTGGAAGCGCACGCCGCCCTTGCCCGGGCCGCGGCTCATGTTGTGCTGCACGCGGTAGCCCTCGTAGTGGGCAATGCGGCCGTCGTCCATTTCGATCGGCACGTCCACGATCAGCGCGCGCTTGGGGCGCTTGAGCGTTTCGACCCAGCGGGCCAGCGGGCCGAGGTACGGCACGACGCGGTCGACCTGCGAAAGGTACGTGCCCCACGGGCTGTTGGCGGTCGGGCTGACGAAGGAGAGTTTTTCACTCATGAGAGATCCCAGGGTTGAACGGATGGGCACAACGATAGACCTGTCCCGCGCGCGACGCCATGGCTTATGCGCGGCGCGCTGGCGGTTATGCAAGAGACGTTGGGGCGGCGCCCGCGGCACATGACGAAACCGTCATCGACGGGTTATCGATCCGGCGGATGCGCTCCCTAGAGTGGGCTCACCAACCACAACCGACCTCAAGGAGCTTCCCGAATGACCCAGCAACCGAACGCCACCCGCCTCCTGGGCACCGCCGCCATCGCCGCGGTGCTCGGCCTGGTTTCGGCACCCGGCTTTGCCGGCAACTACGCCGAGGGCGACCCGCGCCCCGTGGCGACGACCTCGTCGACCACGCGCGCCGTCGTCGCTGCCGACACGCAGCAATGGCTCAAGGCCGCGCCCACCCAGGGCTACACCGACGGCATCTCGCAGCAGGCGGCCGTGGTCTCGACGAACACCCGGGCCGCGGTGGCTGCCGATACGCGGCTGTGGATGCAGTCGGGCCTGGCGGCCAGGCAGAACGGCGAGGCCGGGGCTGACGTGATGCAGCCGGGGTACCGCCAAGCCGTGGCGAACTACATGTCCGGGCGGGCCGGGGCGCAGGCACAAGCCCAGCCGGGGACGACGGTTCGCTGATCTGTTCAGGTCGCCCTGTGCATGCGCCAGAACACGGTCGCAGCGAAAACGAGCCCCAAAGGGTAGGCCAAGGGCACTTCCTTGGTTCTATCTCCTGTAGCCGGCTGCCATAGGCCGCATCTTCCGCCGCCGATCGACACCCGCGCCGGATAATCCTCCGATGCTCGACCTGGACCGCATCGATCTCCGGCTGCTGAAGACCCTTCAGGAGGATGGCCGCATCACCAACCTCAAGCTGGCCGAGGCGGTGGCGCTGTCGCCCACCGCGGTGCTGGCACGGGTGCAGCGGCTCACGCGCGAAGGGTTCATCCTGGGCTACGAGGCGCGGCTCGATCCGCACAAGCTGGGCCGCGGCTTCACCGTGTTCGTCGAGGTGCTGCTCGACCGCACCACGGCCAACGTGTTCGACCAGTTCAAGGCTGCCGTGCAGGTGCGCGACGAGATCATGGAATGCCACATGGTCGCGGGCGGCTTCGACTACCTGCTCAAGACCCGCATGGCCGACATGGCCGCCTACCGCGAGTTCGCCGGCACCGTGCTGTGGCAGTTGCCCGGCGTGCGGGAAACGCGGACCTATGCGGTGATGGAAGAAGTCAAGAGCAGCGCGCGCCTGCCGCTGGGCGTCTGAAGCCTACGCGGGCTTGCGCGCCCGGCCGCCGAAGATCGCGGTGCCGACGCGAACCATCGTGCTACCTGCGCTGATGGCCGCTTCGAGGTCCGCGCTCATCCCCAGCGAGAGCGTGTCGAGTTCCACACCCGCAATGCCCGCCGCGCGAATCGACTCGAACACCGCATGCGCGCGCAGGAACAGCTCGCGCTGTGCGTCGAAACCCTCTGCCGGCTCGGGGATCGCCATGAGCCCGCGCAGCCGCAGCTGTGGCAACGCCGCCACAGCGCGGGCCAGCGCCACGGCCTCTTGCGGCGTCACGCCCGACTTGTTCGAGCCCCCGTCCACATTGACCTGAAGGCACACATTGAGCGGCGGCAAATGGGCCGGCCGCTGGGCCGACAGGCGCTCGGCGATCTTCAGGCGGTCGATGCTGTGGACCCAGTCGAACTGCTCGGCCACGGGCCGCGTCTTGTTGCTTTGCAGAGGGCCGATGCAGTGCCACTGAAGGCTGGCGCGCAGGTCGGCCAGCGCCTCAATCTTGTCCAGCCCCTCCTGCACGTAGTTCTCGCCGAAGGCCGTCTGCCCCGCCGCATGCGCCTCGCGCACGGCCTGCGGGCCGAAGGTCTTCGACACTGCCAGCAGCCGCACCTCGCCGGGCGCGCGCCCGGCCGTTACACATGCCTTCGCGATCCGGTTGTTTACTTGCTGGAGGTCGTCGCCAATCATCGTCATAATCGTCCAAAATCGTATCAAAACGTCACCGCACCCGAGCCGAGGAGCCCTGTGGACATCACCCAATTGCTGGCATTCAGCGTCAAGAACAAAGCGTCCGACCTGCACCTTTCCGCAGGCCTGCCGCCCATGATCCGCGTCAACGGCGACGTGCGCCGCATCAACGTGGATGCGCTCGATCACAAGGGCGTGCACGCCATGGTGTACGACATCATGAGCGACACGCACCGCAAGCACTACGAAGAATTCCTGGAGGTCGACTTCTCGTTCGAGATCGACGGCCTCGCGCGCTTCCGCGTGAACGCCTTCAACCAGGCGCGCGGCGCGGCGGCGGTGTTCCGGACCATTCCCTCGAAGATCCTCACGCTGGAGCAGCTGAACGCGCCGAAGATTTTCGGCGAGCTCGCGCTCAAGCCGCGCGGGCTGGTGCTGGTGACGGGGCCCACGGGTTCGGGCAAGTCGACCACGCTGGCCGCAATGGTCAACTACCTCAACGAAAACGAGTACGGCCACATCCTCACGGTGGAAGACCCGATCGAGTTCGTGCACGAGTCCAAGAAGTGCCTGATCAACCAGCGCGAGGTCGGCCCGATGACGCTGTCGTTCTCCAACGCGCTGCGCTCCGCCCTGCGCGAAGACCCGGACGCCATTTTGGTGGGCGAGCTGCGCGACCTGGAAACCATTCGCCTGGCCATGACCGCGGCCGAAACGGGCCACCTGGTGTTCGGCACGCTGCACACCTCCTCGGCCGCCAAGACGATCGACCGGATCATCGACGTGTTCCCCGGCGAAGAGAAGGAAATGATCCGCGCCATGCTGTCGGAGTCGCTGCAGGCCGTGATCTCGCAGACCCTGTGCAAGACCAAGGACGGCCAGGGCCGCGTGGCGGCGCACGAGATCATGCTGGGCACGCCGGCCATCCGCAACCTGATCCGCGAGGCCAAGGTGGCGCAGATGTACTCCACCATCCAGACCGGCCAGGGCCAGGGCATGCAGACGCTCGACCAGAACCTGACCGAACTGGTGCGCCGCAACGCCATCTCGGCTGCCGAAGCCCGCGGCAAGGCAAAGATCCCCGAAAATTTCCCCGGCTAGTCATGAGGCCCCCCGGCTTTTCACTTCGCTGCGCTGCGTGTAACTCCACCCCCCAGGGGGGAGGCGCGGCCGCCTTGGGGCGGCCCGGCGGTCGGCCGCCAGCGGGTTCAATCTAAACAGATCAAGGAGCGCTCTCATGGAACGCGATCAAGCCAGCCAGTTCATCAACGACCTGCTCAAGCTCATGGTGAGCCGCAGCGGCAGCGACCTGTTCATCACGGCCGACTTTCCGCCGGCCATCAAGGTCGACGGCAAGGTCACCAAGGTGTCGCAGCAGGCGCTGGGCGCGCAGCACACGCTGGCGCTCACGCGCTCGGTCATGAACGACCGGCAGACGGCCGAGTTCGAGCGCACCAAGGAGTGCAACTTCGCGATCTCGCCCACCGGCATCGGGCGCTTCCGGGTGAACGCCTTCGTGCAGCAGGGCAAGGTCGGCATGGTGCTGCGGACCATTCCCGCCAAGCTGCCGACCATCGACGGCCTGGGCATGCCGCAGGTGCTGAAGGACGTGGCCATGACCAAACGCGGCCTCACCATCATGGTGGGCGCCACGGGCTCGGGCAAGTCGACCACCCTGGCCGCCATGATCGACTGGCGCAACGAGAACTCCTTCGGCCACATCGTGACGGTGGAAGACCCGGTCGAGTTCGTGCACCCGCACAAGAACTGCGTGATCACGCAGCGCGAAGTGGGCATCGACACCGACAGCTGGGAAGCCGCGCTGAAGAACACGCTGCGCCAGGCACCCGACGTGATCCTGATGGGCGAAATCCGCGACCGCGAGACCATGGAGCACGCGGTGGCCTTCGCCGAGACAGGCCACCTGTGCATGGCCACGCTGCACGCCAACAGCGCCAACCAGGCGCTGGACCGGATCATCAACTTCTTCCCCGAAGAGCGCCGCGCCCAGCTGCTGATGGACCTGTCGCTGAACCTGCGTTCGCTGGTGTCGCAGCGGCTGGTGCCCACCGAGGACGGCCAGGGCCGCGTGGCCGCGGTGGAAGTGCTGCTGAACACGCCGCTGATCTCCGACCTGATCTTCAAGGGCGAGGTGGGAGAGATCAAGGAGATCATGAAGAAGAGCCGCAACCTGGGCATGCAGACCTTCGACCAGGCGCTCTTCGATTTGTTCGAAAGCCACTCGATCAGCTTCGAGGACGCCATCCGCAACGCCGATTCGGCCAACGACCTGCGGCTGCAGATCAAGCTCAACAGCCAGCGCGCGCGCAGCAGCGATCTGGCGGCGGGCACCGAGCACTTCGCGATCGTCTGAGCGCGTATTCGATATTCGCGATCGTCTGAGCGCCCCGGGCGCCGTCAGTCGATCGTTCGCTGCCACGCAGCGAACACCCCCGCCACCAGCGCAATCACCGCCATCGCGGTGAACCCGTCCAGCGAGGCCATGAACGTGGCCTGCTGCTCGAGCGTGCGGTACAGCGTGCCCAGCGCCATGGCATGCGCCTCACCCGCCGCATGGCCCGACGCGACGAACCCACGGGTCAGCGAGTCCAGTGCCTGCATGAAGCTGGCATTGGCCGGGTTCGCCGATTCGCTCAGGCGCACCTCGTGCAGCGCCAGCCGGTGCTGCTGAAGCGCGATGACCGACGAGGTCGCGAAGGAAATGGCGAGCTGGCGCACCAGGTTCTTCAGCCGGTAGCCGTGCGCGAACTCCTCGGCCGCGAAGGGCCTGAAGGTGAGGTTGGCCACGGGCAGCACCACGAACAGCATCAGCAGCCCGCGCAGCAGCAGCGCCGGCAGCAAGGCCGCGCGCCCCGCCTGCGGCGTCATCTGCGACAGCCACCACGCCGCCAGCGCCGCAACGCCGAAGCCCGTGACGATGAGCCACTTCTTGCGTGCCAGCCGCGCCGAATAGCGCAGGTAGACGAACACCAGCAGCCCGGTCGCGAGCGACACCACGCCGGTGAAGTAGCCGGTGTTGCCCACGGTGAAGCCGAGCCCGCCCTCCATCAGACGCGGCAGCAGGTAGCTGAACCCGGTGGAGAGGTAGTAGTAGACGACGTACAGCGCCAGCCCCACGCGGAACGACGCATGGCGAAACGCCTGCAGCCGCACCAGCGGCGCGGGGTGCCGCCACTGCTGCCAGCCGAACCAGGCCAGCCCCGCCACGCCGGCGATCGTCAGGCCGATGAGCCCGGGCGAGCCGGTGAACAGCTCGAAGTGCGAGCGCGTCAGCACCACCTGCAGCGCGGCCTGCGCGAGCGCGAACACCAGGTAGGCGACGTAGTGCGGCTCGGTGCGCTCGTGCACCGGCACGTCGCCGATGTCGGGCAGCGTCCACAGCACCAGCAGCCCGATCAGCGCGGCCACCGGCGCGGTGCTGGCGAACAGCCAGCGCCAGTCGAGGTGGGTGACGAGGAAGGCGCCCGCAATGGGCGCCAGCGCGCCGCCGAAGACGATCAGCACCATGAACGCCTTCAGCGCCTTGGCGCGGCGCGCGGGCGGAATGCCGATCTGGATCAGGATGCGGCAGGCGCCCAGCATCGGGCCGACGAAGTAGCCCTGCACGGCGCGCGCGGCGGTCAGCTGCATCGCGCTGTCGCACAGCGCGGCGCCCACGCCGCCGGCGGCGAAGGCGAACATGCAGACGGCCAGGTAGCGCCGGTAGCCCAGCCGCTCGATCCACGCATGCTGGTGCAGGATGCCGAGCACCGCGCCCAGCGCATAGGCGCTGGAGGCCCACACCAGCTCGTCGGGCGAGGCGTTGACGCCGCCGGCGATGTAGCTCGCGAAGAACGCGAAGAGTGCGTTGTCGAAATAGTCGATGGCCGTGACGAGGCCGATGGCCCAGGGCAGCAGCGCCACCGCGGCGTTGCCGCGCGAAGGCCATGCCAGGGCCGAAGAGGTCATGGCGCGGGCCGCTCCTTGCGGCGCTGCGCCAGGGCCTCTTCCACCGGCTCGCCGGCCAGGCGGCGCTCGACGTAGCCGAGGTCGCGCCGCAGTTGCGCCTGCAACGCCGCGGCCTCCTTGAGCTCGCGGCGGACCTGGGCAACGCGCGCATCGAGCGTTCCCAACTGCTCGGTGAGCGTCTCGCGCAGGGTTTTCAGCGAGGCATTCGACAGCCGCGGGCGGCCTCCTTCGGCCGGCGCGTCCATGGGCTGCTGGAGCATGGCGGTGATGACCGGCAGCGAGAAGCCCAGCGAGCGCATGCGCAGCACGCGCGCCAGCTTGTCGAGGTCGGCCTGCTCGTACAGGCGGTAGCCGCCCTCGCTGCGCACGGGCACCACGACGCCGAGTTCTTCGTAGTACTTGAGCGTGCGCGGTGTGACACCGAGCCGGGCTGCGGCATCGCGCACGGTGAGGGCGCTGGCGGCAGGTGTGGCGGCAGGTGTGGCGGCAGGTGTGGCGGCAGGTGTGGCGGCAGATGCGTCGGTCATGGTGACGCAATTCTGCGCCAACCTGTACGTTCACGTACAGGTTGGGGGTCATCACATCGGCGGCGGAATGGCTTTAAGCTGTCGCCCCATGAGCAGCATCAACACCCGCACCTACGAATCCGTCCCCGCGCAAACCGTGGCCTTCCTCGGCCTCGGCGTCATGGGCGGCCCCATGGCCGGCCACCTGGCCAAGGCCGGCCACAGCGTCACGGTCTACAACCGCACACCTGCCAAGTCGCAGGCCTGGGCGGCCGAATTCGGCGCACCCGGGCGCCACGCCCCGACCCCGCGCGAAGCCGCCGCCGGCGCGGACATCGTGTTCTGCTGCGTCGGCAACGACGACGACCTGCGCTCCGTGGTGCTGGGCGACGACGGCGCCTTTGCCGGCATGAAGAAGGGCGCCACCTTCGTCGACCACACCACCGCTTCGGCCGACGTGGCCCGCGAACTGGCGAAGGCAGCGCAGGCGCTGGGCCTGCACTTCATCGACGCGCCCGTCTCGGGCGGCCAGGCCGGCGCGCAGAACGGCGCGCTCACCGTCATGTGCGGCGGCGACGCGGCCGTGTTCGAGCGCATCAAGCCGGTGGCCATGGCGTTCGCGCGCGCGGTCACGCTGCTGGGCGAGAGCGGTGCCGGCCAGCTCGCAAAGATGGTCAACCAGATCGCCATTGCCGGACTGGTGCAGGGCCTGTCGGAAGCCATCGCCTTCGGCCAGCGCGCCGGGCTCGACATGGAAGCCGTGCTGGGCGTCATCAGCAAGGGCGCGGCCCAGAGCTGGCAGATGGAAAACCGCGGCAAGACCATGATCGCGGGCAAGTTCGACTACGGCTTCGCGGTCGACTGGATGCGCAAGGACCTGGGCCTGGTGCTCGACGAGGCCAAGCGCAACGGCGCGCGCGTGCCGGTGACGGCGCTGGTCGACCAGTTCTATGCCGACGTGCAGCAGGCCGGCGGCAAACGCTGGGACACGTCAAGCCTCATTACCCGCCTCAAATAGGCTCGCCCCCAGGCTTCGCGGCACTTCGTGTCCGCTTGCGTCTCCTTCCCCCCTGCCGGGGGCAACACCTGCGGCCCGGCAAAGCCGGTTTCGCGGTGTTCCACGAAAAAAGCCAGCAACAGCGGGCTTTGTTGATTCAGCGCTTCCTGCTCAGCGGATCGGCGAGGTCGTCGCGCCGCTCGCGGGCAGCGGCTCCATCGGCGGAAGCGGCACGCGCGACGACGACGAAGGCGCAGGCGGTGCCGACGGCGAGGCCGACGTCACCGGCGCCGGTCCCTGCCCGCCGCGCTGGGCGGCGCTCTGGTTGGCGGCCTGGGAGGCTGCCAGGTCGGCTTCGGACACGATCTCGACCACGCGCACCACCTTCGCCACGCCGCTCACGCCGCGCGTGATCTCGGTGGCGCGGTCGGTCTCGCGCCGCGTGGCGATGCCCATCAGGTAGACCGTGCCGCGCTCGGTCACCACCTTGAAGGAGTTGGCGAAGATGTCCTTGGCGTCGAGCAGCGAGGCCTTCACCTTGCCGGTGATGTAGAGGTCGTTCGAGCGGTCCTGGAAGGTGCTGGACGCGCCCACGGTCAGTTCGTTGACCACGGAGCGCACGTTCACGACGCGGCCCACTTCCTCTTCCACGCGGCGGCGGTCGGCGTCGCTGCCCACGGCGCCGGTCAGCAGCACCTGGCGGTTGTAGCTGGTGACGCTCACGTACATGTTGTCGTTGGCGATGTCGCGCACGCGGGCCGCGGCCCGCAGCTCGATGCCCTGGTCGTCGAGCTGCGCGCCCGAGCTGCGGCGGTCGGTCGCCACCATGCCCACGCCCATCACCGCGGCGCCGCCCACGACGAGCGGAACGCAGGCGGAAAGGCCGCCCACCAATGCGGCGCCCAACGTGAGGGCAAGGGCAAGGCGTTGGGTCGACGTCGTCGTCATGGTCGTGAAGGTCATGAGGAAACTTCCTGTTCTCCGAGTAACTGGGCATCCACGCCGTCGCACAGGCAGTGCAGCGCGAGCTGGTGGATTTCGTGAATGCGCGCCGCACGCTCGTGCGGCACGCTGATCTGGACGTCGGTTTCGCGCAGCGCGCGGCCGATGGCGCCGCCCGAGCCGCTGCTGCCCGCGCCCGGCGCCGAAGGCGGCCCCGAGACGGCATTGCCGAGCAGCGCGACCACGGTCATGTCGCGCTCGTGCGCGGCCGTCACCGCGGCCAGCACCGCCGCCGACTGCCCGCTGGCGCTGAGCGCCAGCAGCACGTCGCCGGCCTGGCCGAGCGCGCGCACCTGGCGGGCGAAGCGGTCGGCGTCCATCGCGGTGGCGCTGTCGGCGTCGGGGTCTGTGGTGTCGCCGGGCAGCGCAATGGCGCCCAGCTCGGGCCGTTCGCGTTCGAAGCGGCCCACGAACTGCGCGGCGAACTGCGCCGCCAGCAGGCCGGACACGCCCGAACCGCAGGCCAGCACCTTGCCGCCGCTGGTCACGCACGCCAGGATGGCCTGCATCGCTTGAGAGATGGGTTTGCTGAGGACCGGTCCGGTCTGGTATTTGAGGTCGGCACTGTCAATGAAGTGCTGCTGAATCCGTTGCTCGAGCATGAGGCGGGATGATAACTGGGGGTTGTGAAACAAAAGGTGTGAGTGGTGGAGCCGCAAGCCAAGGCTTCGGTTCCCGCACGGGGCACTTCAGCCGGCGTCGAAGGCGCCCTGGAGCCAGGTGATTTTCTCCTCCACCAGCACCACGTCGAACCGGCAGGGCGGCACCGTGCGCAGCCCGTTCAGGAAATGCTGCGCGGCGAACACGATGCGTCGCTGCTTCACACCTGTGATGCTGCCGCCCGCGCCGCCGTGCGTGCCGGTGCTGCGCTGGCGCACTTCGACGAACACCAGCGTGGCCTCCGGCGGGCGGCGCGCGTCGCGCATGATCAGGTCGATCTCGCCGCCGCCGCGCCCGGGCGTCCGATAATTGCGCGCGACCAGCGTCAGGCCGGCGTCCCGCAGGTGGTCGAGCGCGGCGTCTTCCGCCGCATCGCCGCGATGCTTCGTGGTCTTCGTGGTGGTGGTCTTCATGGCTCCCTGCCGCAATCTTCTTGTTCGTTCTGACGGAGAAACTTCTTGGCTTCACTCGCCCCTGCTTCTTTCGGCGCCGCCCTCGCGGCCGCGCACGACGCCGCGGGTGCGCAGCATTATCCGCAGGCCACGCTCTACGTGGTCGCCACGCCCATCGGCAACCTGGCCGACATCACGCTGCGCGCGCTGCACGTGCTGCAGCTGGTGGACGCCATCGCCTGCGAGGACACGCGCCACACCCAGACCCTGCTGCGCGCCTACGGCATCGACCGGCACGGCTCGCGGCTGCTGGCGGTGCACCAGCACAACGAGGCCGAGGCCGCGCAGGCCGTGGTCGCGCGGCTCGCGCAGGGCGAGCGCATCGCCTACGTCAGCGACGCCGGCACGCCCGGCGTGAGCGACCCCGGCGCGCGGCTGGCTGCCGCGGTGCGCGCGGCCGGCCATCGCGTGCTGCCGCTGCCGGGCGCCAGCGCCGTGACCACGCTGGTCGGCGCGGCCGGCCTGGTGGCCGACGGCGGCGACGGCAACGCCAGCAGCGCCTTCGTGTTCGCGGGCTTCCTGCCGAGCAAGGCCGGCGAGCGCGACACCGCCGTGCAGGTGCTCGCGCAGGAGCCGCGCGCCGTGGTGCTGCTGGAGGCGCCGCACCGCATCGAAAGCCTGGCGCGCGCGCTCGCCACGCTGGGCGAACGCCGCATCACCGTGGGCCGCGAACTCACCAAGCAGTTCGAGGAAATCGCGACCGTGGCCGCCAGCGCCCTGCCCGACTGGTTCGGCGCCGACCGCGACCGCACGCGCGGCGAATTCGCGCTGGTGCTGCACCCGGTGGCGGTGAGCGGCGACGGCGGCGCCGAAGGCGAGCGCGTGCTGCGCCTGCTGCTGGCCGAGCTGCCCGTGAAGACGGCCGTGAAGCTGGCCGCAGAGATCAGCGGCGCGCCGCGCAACACGCTGTACGACACGGCGCTGCGCATTCGCAAGGACGCGGAAGAAAACTAGCCTTCGAGAAATTCGGGCGGCACGGCAGCGGTCAGCCAGACGCCGTTTTCCGCACGATGAAAGGCGTGGCCCCGCGCATGCATGCGGCCCGCGTCGACGCGCAGCACATGCGCCTTGCCGTGGCGCCGGCCCACCTGCACCGCCGTGGCCTCGTCGGCCGACAGGTGCACATGCTGACGCGCACCCGGCCGCAGGCCCTGCGCGCGGATCGCATCCAGAAAGCGCGTCGCCGTGCCATGAAACAGCACCGCAGGCGGCGTCAACGCCTCGAAGCTGCGGCTGACCTGCGGCGTCGAATGACCTTGCAGGGCGCGAATGCGCAGCCCGTCGGCCGACAGCTCGTAGCGCTTCTTGGCGCCCGCATCGACCGCGCGCACGACGTCCGAACGGGCCAGGTCGCGGCCTTCGGCCACCGCGCCCGCAACCAGCGCGTCGATGTCGGCCCAGCCCTGCAGGTCGAGCCGCAGGCCGACGGACTCCGGCGCATGCCGCAGCACATAGGCCATGAACTTGCTCACGTCTTCGGGGGTCATGCCGTCTTCCAGTGATCGCCGTGCGCCAGCAGCGCGCTCCACAGCCGTTGAACATGCGCGGCCGGTGGCCGGTCCGCCGCATGGAACACGTGGTACTCGAGCGGCGGATACCCCTGCAGCGGCACCGCCACCAGCCCCTTGGGAATGCGGCAGCAGGCGTTGACCACCGCGAGGCCGAAGCCCAGTTGCGCGAAACGCAGCATCAGCTCCCAGCCGTCGGCTTCGAGCGCCGGCTGCCAGGCCACCGATTCGGCCTGCAGCAAGCGGCCGAGCAGTTCACGGTGCGGTCGCCCGGCCGGCGGCACGATGAGCTGTGCGCCCTTCAGGTCCCGCAGGCGCACCGACTTGCGCGCGGCCAGTGCATGTGCGCGCGGCACCACCACCACCTGCCCGACCACCGTCAGGCGCACCGCATGCAGGTCGGCCGGCGCCGTGCCGAGTGGGGCAATGCCCAGCTGCGCCTGGCCCGCCCGCACCGCCTGGATGGCCGCGTCGCGGTTGCGCGTGAGCAGCTGCAGGTGCGGCGACGCGTCCGGCCCCGAGAACTGCGACAGCGCCTTGCCCAGCAGGTAGAGGTAGGCGCCCTCCCCGGCCGCCAGCGTGACGACGGGCCTGTCCTGCCCCGCGGCGAGCCCTTTGGCGAAGCGCTGGTTGAGCATGAGCAGCTCGCGCGCATGCCGAGCGACCTGCTCGCCCGCGCTCGTGAGCTCCAGCGCGCTGCCCACCCGTACGTAGAGCCTGGCGTCGAGCTGCTCCGACAGCTTGCGCACCTTGGCGTGCAACGCCGGCTGGCTGATGTGCAGCAGGCGCGCCGACTCGCTGAAGTTCAGCGTGTCGGCGAACACGGCGAACGACTGCAGCGCGTCGAGATTGGTGCGGGGAATGTCCATCTATCCATTTTATGGATAGCGCTTCCAATATCGGTAGTTCCTGGTGATGGGCTTCGTTTCTACGATCCGGCTGCATACATACACACACAAGGAGCAGCAAATGAAGAACAAGCACACCCCTACCCGCCTGGGCATCGACATCGGCCGCGTGCTGATCGCTGCCGAAGGCCCGCACGGCGAGGACACCGCGTTCATCGGCGGCTCGCTGCAGGACGCCCTGGACACGCCGCCCTGCGAAGGCATGTTCGAGGCCGTCGCGCCGCTCGTCGACAAGTTCGAAGGCCGTGTCTGGCTCGTGTCGAAGTGCGGGCCCAGCGTGCAGGCCAAGAGCCGCGCATGGCTGCGTCACCACCGCTTCTTCGAGCGCACCGGCATCGCACCCGAGAACCTGCGCTTCTGCCTGCAGCGGCCGCAGAAGGCCGACCACTGCCGCCAACTGCGCATCACCCACTTCATCGACGACCGCACCGACGTGCTGCACCACCTGCAAGACATCGTGCCGAACCGCTACCTGTTCGGCCCGCAGCGCAAGCCGGTGACGGTGGAGGGGCTGGTGCTGCTGCCAGCCTGGAAGGACGCGGCCGCACTGGTCGGCTGACCGGCCGCGGGGCTAACCGTCCAGCTCGGCGTAGCGCCTGAAGATGCCGTCTTCGTTGAACGCGATGCGGCGCGGGCTCTGCAGGTAGTCGTGCACGCGCTGGCGGCGCTTGATGTTGCCGTGCAGCTTCTCGACCGCAGGCGTCTTCGCCAGTGCCCGCGCGGTGGCTTTGGGGAAGGCGTAGTGCAGCCCGTCCACCAGCTGGAACAGCGACAGGTCGGCGTAGGTCAGCACGTCGCCCACCAGGTGCAGGCTGCCGGCGGGGTTGCGCTGCAGCACTCGCTCGAACCAGCCCAGGAACTTGGGAATGCGCTCGTCGCGAAAGGCCTTGGCGCGCTGCGCGGCCGCGTCGCGCTGGTCTTCGTAATAGGCGCCGCTGGAGATGGGGTGGTGCGTGTCGTGCGCCTCGGCCACCGCATCGGCGATGGTGAGCTGCAGCTGGTGCGTCCACAGCCCGTCGGACTCGCCCACGCCCGCCAGGCCCAGTCGCGGCCCCAGGTACAGCAGGATCGCGGCGGTCTGCCCCACCACGACGTCGCCGTCGACCAGGAAGGGCGGCGCGAAGGCGGGACGGGCGTTGTCGGGGTCGCCCAGCCGCTCGCCCAGCGCGGACTCGCCGCCGCCCTTCGATTCGGGCAGGCGGGCCACGTCGACATAGTCGGCGCCGGCCGCTTCGAGTGCGAGCCGCACGAATTCGCCGCGGCCCTGGATGGTGGGCCAGTAGTGGAGTTGGTAAGGCATGCGGTCATGGTGGCAGGGTCGGCAAGGCGCTGCAACCTCGGGCGCGCAGGTGTCGAAGTCGGCCTACGCCGGCATGCGCGCTCAGCGCAGCGCCATGCCCGCCAGCACCAGCACGAGCAACGCGATGTAGCCCCAGGTGTGCACGCGGTCGGGCATGCGCCCGATCAGCGGCGCGGCGGCGCGCACGCCCACCAGCGAACCCGCCACCAGCGCGGCGAACGCCGGCACGTCGACGTAGCCGATGTGCCAACCCTCCAGCGCCGAGCCCGAGCGCCACGCCATCGCCATGTAGGTGGCCGTGCCCGCCAGCGCGATGGGCAGCGACAGCGGGTTGGCCATGGCGGTGGCGCGCGTCATGCCGATGCCGCGTCGGCGCATCAGCGGCACGGTCATCACGCTGCCGCCCACGCCGAGAAAGGCGGCGACCAGGCCGATGACGAAGCTGCCGGCCGTGGCGACGGCGCGCGACAGCGGGCGAACCACGGCCGACGCGTCGTGCGTCATGAAGCCGGGACGCAACAGGCAGTCGAGGAGGGTCACGCCCAGGTAGGCAATGAAGGCCCAGCGCACGAACTCGCCGTTGGCGGCCACCGCCATCGCAGCGCCCACCACGGCGCCGATGCCGATGAAGCCGAGCAACGGCCGGATCAACGCCCAGTCGAGCGTGCCGGCACGCTGGTGGCGGCGCGTGGCCAGCCACGCGCTGACGATCATCACGCAGGTCGAGGTGGCCACGGCGATGTGCATGGCGGAGCGGCCGACGGCGCTGTCGGCACCGTGCGTCAGCATCAGCGCGCGGTAGAGCAAGGGCACCACGACGAAGCCGCCGCCGAAACCGAAGAGCACGGTGGTGACGCCCGCCAGGCCACCGAAGGCTGCGAGCACGAGATAGATCGACACGACAAAACTCCAGGCAAGTGAGGGAACAAGCCCTTGAAGATAGGACGGCACCGCCTGGCGCGCTTGCGCATGTTCGACAATGATGTACTCGTTTCAGCCAGCCGCCTTCACGGGTCGCTTCACGGCCATGCGCAACGTCACCATCGATTCCGTCGACGCCACCGACCGCCCGGTGCTGGCCATCGGCACCGACTACCCGCCCGGCCACCTGCTGCCCACGCACAGCCACCGTCGCGCGCAATTCCTGTATGGCGCCACGGGCGTGATGGAGGTGGGCTGCGACGACGGCGCCTGGGTCGTGCCTCCGCAGCGCGGTGTGTGGATTCCGGCCGGCAAGCCGCACCGGGTGCGCATGCTGGGCGTGAGCACGCGCAGCCTCTACATCGAGCCGCGCGCCGTGCCGCGCCGGAGCGGCCAATGCGAGGTACTGAGCGTGTCGCCGCTGCTGCGCCAGCTGCTGATGGAAGCGGTCGAGCTGCCGCCCGCCTACGACCGGCAGGGGCGCGACGGCGTGCTGATGCGCCTCATGCTGCACGAACTGGCGCGCGCCGAAGCGCTGCCGCTGCACGTGCCGCTGCCGCGCGATACGGCGCTGGCCGGGCTCTGCGTGGAATTTCTTCGCCAGCCCGACGTGCATGTGGCGCCTGCGGCGTGGGCCGCGCGGCTGAACGTGAGCGAGCGCACCTTCAACCGGCGCTTCAGCCTGGAAACCGGCATGCCGTTCGGCAAATGGCGACAGCGGGCCTGCGTGCTGGTGGCGCTGTCGAGGCTGGCCGCCGGCGAGCCGGTGACGGCGGTGGCGCTGGACATGGGCTACGACAGCCCGGGGGCGTTCTCGACGATGTTCCGCAGGACGCTGGGGCGGCCGCCGTCGCATTTCTCGATGGCGTAGGCGCTGGCGGCGGCGCCCTTCTTCTTTCGGTCAGCCGCGTGCGACGCGCACGGGTCCGTTCGCCGTCCAGCCGCAGCCGACGGCCTGGTCCGGACCTCCGTCGACGAGGGCTTGCCGGGCAGCGGCCTGCGTCGCGCTGCGCAGCGACTTGATCGTCGCGTCGGCTGCGTCGATGCGGCGGTGCAGCTCTTCGTTGACGAGGCGCATCAGCGCACCGAGTTCGGAGCGGGTGGGATGCATCTCCTCGGTGTCATTCACGCGTTGCGGAAGGATGAGCTTTTCGAGGCACGCGCTGGCGCAGTGCACGTGGCGGATGTTCTCGATGTCGTCGTCTGCCTGCAGGACGAGGGATTCGGTGTCGTTCGGTAAGGGAGCTGAATTCGCCGCCGCAAAGGGCTTGCCGCCAGCAGATTCGGGAGATGAAGGAACAGGAGCGGAACTAGCCATGATGGCCTCCAGTGGTTTCGGTGTGCTTCAACCGACGCCCTCAACGCCAATTGAGGGCGGCAGCTCGACGGGTTGGCGTACCGGGAAACCACTTGCGTGAAACCGGCAGGGCGCGAGCCCTCCCGTCGAGCCGCCAAAACTGGAGGCACGAACGACAAAGCCGCAGACCTTGCGGTTGACTGCGGCTTATGTCGCAGTGATTTCAACGGGACGCCAATCCCGATCACGCCTTGTTCGGACGTGACGACGCAGTGTATATCGAGGGGGGTGTGCTCAAAAGCCGCTCCAGCAGCCCCAGAAACAAGAAAACCGGAAGTCTCTGGAGAAACTTCCGGTCTTGTGTGTGGTCCGCCGCCAGGAACCAAAGTCTCCTGTGAAGAAGGTCCGAAATCGGCATTTATGCCCCCATTTGTGCCCCCAGGCGTGCCTAGACTACCGTATGAAACTGACTGACACCAAGCTCCGCACGCTTGAGCGGGTAGGCAAACACTCGGATGGTGGCGGCCTCTACCTTGAGTTGACGGCTGCCGGCGGTAGGTATTGGCGCATGAAGTATCGATTCGCGGGCAAAGAGAACCGCCTCGCGTTTGGCGTCTATCCCGAGGTGAGCCTCAAGGAAGCCCGCGAGCGTCGCGACGCTGCTCGGAAAGCGCTTGAGCAAGCGGAAGACCCAGCAGCGCTGCGCAAAGCCGCCAAGGTAAAGATTCGATACGAAGCAGCCAACACGTTTGAAGCCGTCGCCCGCGACTGGCTGGCGCACCAGGCAGGACGTTGGGAAGCCATCACGCTGCAGCGCACCCAAGCATCCCTCGAAGCCGATATCTTCCCTGCTTTCGGCGACCGCCCAATGGCATCTATCACCGCGCGCGACGTGATGCATGCCGTAAAGAAGATCGAGGAAAGAGGAGCCGGCGAGATGGCCACCCGCGTTCTGCAGCGGATCAAAGCAGCCTTCCGCTACGCCGTGACCCATGAGCGCATCGACAGCAACCCCATGCTGGATCTTGTGCCAAGCGAGATCTTGAAGCCCCGACGCGTCACCCACCGCCCCGCTTTGGCAGAGCGAGAACTGCCCGAGTTCATGGCAAAGCTCGCCAACTATCAAGGAGACCCGCACACGCTACATGCGCTGCGACTATTGATGCTCACTGCAGTTCGGCCCGGCGAGGTACGAGGCGCTCGCTGGGAAGAGTTCGACCTCAAGGCCGGGGTCTGGCGAGTTCCAGCAGAGCGCATGAAGATGCGCGCCGAGCACCTGGTGCCGCTGTCCAAACAGGCTGTCGAGATTCTGAAGTCGATGCATGCGCTTAGCGGGCACCGTGAATTGACTTTCCCGAGTCCGTTCTACCCAAGCAAGTCCCTCAGCGAGAACACCATCAATAGCGCACTAGCTCGCATGGGTTACAAGGGCGAAGCCACCGCCCACGGCTTCCGCGCCCTTTTCTCGACCATTGCCAATGAAGCCGGCTGGAGCCCAGAGGTGATCGAACGCCAGCTCGCGCATGTGGAGCGCAACCAGGTGAGAGCGGCCTACAACCGTTCGACCTATGTGCAAGACCGGGTGCGATTGATGCAGTGGTGGGCAGATCGGCTGGATGCCGCCTGATCAAACCAGATCTTCACGCCCGAACGGATCACTTCGTCGAGGGCGAATGAAGAGATCGTCGCCAGCACCAATGTCGGAGACACTTCGGCTTTCGGCCAAGTCCGGTCAGTCGCCAACTCAACGGCTATGACCGCTGCAGACTGATTCAGTTGAAAAACTCGAGGTAGGGAGAAAGCTAGGTACGTCGTTCTAGGTGATCTGTTATGTTCCGTTACACAGCCTGCTGCCCTGTCAGGCTTGTACGCCCTAACACCCAAGAGCCCGGAGGGTTCTGCTTGCCCACAGATACGGATCGCCTTCGCGACGAACTTCGCGCCTGCTTACCCAGCCTTGTTCTAGATCGCGCACTCGCGCCGTCTGGACAGCGCGTGGTCTATTTGGCAAGGTTCGACGACGCCAAAATCCCGGAGGAAGTTCGCCGCGCGGAAACGGAAAAGGCGCACCAAGTCGACGTTGATGATCCCGACGACCAATCTTTCTTGGTTGGTTGGGAATCGTGGGGCCAAGTCGTTGTAAAGGTCGTTTCTGACGCAAACAATGACACCATCATGCGCCTCGAAGCGGAAGTGGCTGTCCTCGGAGAACTTCGGCCTGCTAATTTCCCGAAGTTGCATTACGCAAACTTGTTCAAGAACAACCCCGAGACGGAAGAGCCGCTAAGAGAGCGGTTGTATGTAAGCATCGAAGAGTTCATCCCAGGCCACTCTCTTGAGGAAATCTGGCAGCAGTATGTCGGGGACGAGAAGCGAATTGCCCGCATGGCCCTTGGCATTGCGAATGCTTTGATGCCCCTTTGGGTGCACCCGCAACGCTATGTTCATCGCGACATCAAGCCTCCCAACATCCTGATCCGCCCCAACGACGATGTGGTCGTGATCGACTTGGGAGTTGTCCGTGAGACGGGAGCGAAGGGTCTCACGCAAACTGGTTTATCGCGCCGCACACACCCGGGTTTGCGGCTCCAGAGCAATACAAAGACGAGCGAGCCCTCGTCTGCTTCAAGGCAGACTTCTTTGCCATCGGTGTTGTCATGTATCAGCTCATGTGGGGCAACAACCCTTTCAGGCATGACCCAGACATGGAACGCTTCGACATCTATGTCGCGACTTTGAAGCACGACCCGCCTGCGCTGTCCATTTGCACTGGCGCGTCTCAGGCGTTTTCAGACTTTGTTGAAAAATCGATGAAAAAAGTCCAGGCCGAGCGCCATCGTACGCCCGACATTTTCGTTGGTGACCTTGCAGCCTTGTGCGATTCTAAAAATAGCTGATTGGAGAAATCTTATGGCTCTCGGATTGCTTCATCAAGTTGGACACAACGCCAATTGGAACATCGAGTCTTTCCAATCTGGATGCGGTGACGGCCTCGTGCTAAGCCCGCTGCATCAGGCTCTCCCGACAGTAGAGAAATTGAGCCCGGAACTGCGCGCGGCATCGCTGTTTGACCCGCAGTTCTATCTGCCTAATTCTCGAAAGCGCAAACTCCTCTCGTACCCATTCTTCCCGGAGCAAGCTACTGGTGGCTTTGCAACTGGAACCTTTGACGAACACTCAAAAAACGTGGCTCAGGCCTGCATCGATTTCCAGCTCGAGCAGGGCTTTAGGAAGGTGGTAGTGCCGACGCGCTATCTGAAGGAGATGTACCCTGAGTACTTCCAAATGCAAGAGGAGTTCTCCGTCAACTCTTTTCTTTCAGCAGCTGGGAATCGGCCACTATGTCTATCCTTAGCCGTTAAGGCCTCAATGATTGAACATCCCAGTTGGCGGGAGATGCTCCTGAACTGGGTCACTGCGTTCCACCAGGTTGATGAGCTTTACCTTATCTACGACCATGAACGGGACGCCAAGCAGGTACAAGACGCGAATTTCCTAAGGGAAGCTCTGCGCTTCTTCCGTCAGGTAATGAGCACTGGCTTAAAGCTCACCATCGGTTATACAAACACCGAGGGGCTTTTGTTCTCGGCGGTCGGCGATCCCAATATAACGATGGGCGCCTTCGAGAACACAAGGATATTTTCAGAGGATAAGTTCGTAGAGTCGGAGGGCGCCGTGCGGGGTCCTAAAGCACGCATTTATCTTCCTGGCTTGCTGAACTGGGTGCAGTTTCAAGACGCCCTGCAGATTCGTAGACTTGCCCCGGACGTCTGGCAGCAGGTGCACATGGCGACGGAGTGGTCAGAGTCCACACTTTCACAACCGGTTGAACCGACGTTCAATCAACCAGCGCTCTATAAGCACTATTTTCTTTGTATGAACGCGCACATTCATGAGCTACGCCCCTTGAATTTGGCGGAACGCCGGGACCTCCTCAAGCGACGGGTCGCACATGCTCAGAGCATGTACAAGGCGCTTGAGCCTCGTATACAAGTTGAGCGGCATGGCCGTGGCGGCCATCTGGCGGCTTGGGCGGAGGCCCTAGAAACGTTCTGAAAACGATTATCTATTGACTGCTCGAGCAGCTAGCACCGCCTGGGCTTGCCATCTTTTAGTGACGCTAACGGGACCCGACGGTGCAGCAGGCAAATGGATGATCATGCCTTTCTGGACCCGATCCAGTGATGCCAACCCCACGCCCGTCATCTTGAAACGCTCTAGCTGAGCCAGCGCTGGCTTAACGCACGCATGGTCTAGAACAACCCACGATTCATCTGCAAACTGCAGGTTTCGATAAGCTTGCACGAGAACGCGCTGCCAGTCGCTCAGTTTTGCCTCCACAGCAATGATCTTCTCGAACGGGAGAGTCACGATCGTGCCAAGAATCAACTTCTCAGGCGTGCCGAAGGCGAGGCCCCCAGCGGCCAACTGTGCGAACACCTTTTGAGCAGCGCTCTCGGATGCGCCCAGACATCTAGCGAGGTCCGCGCGACAGGTGACCTTACTCGCTACTTCGTTGCTTAGCAGCACTGCAAGACGTGGATTTATGCTCGCGAGCGCTTTCAACGCCTTGGTGCTGCGGGCAGTTCGCTTAGCGAGGACGATGTCTGCGATCCCAACACTCGCGTCAACCTCAAGCTCGAGTCGATAATCGCGTCGTTTAGCTCGCTTCGTGCAAGCAACGATACTCTCTACCAGGTCCAGTTCCGAGTCGAATCCGACAGTCTTCAATGTGCTTGCCATGTTGTGAGGCCCGTCTCACACCTTAACAACGATATTAGGGTGACAGGCCGGCGGGGGACTATACCGGAGGATGGATCACTGTTTGCGCGGCCATCGCCTCGGCGATACGGACCCCGTTCCTCTACTGCATTAGCCGAATGAATCCCCTTGAAACGCCAATCGCAGCGGACCTTCTTGTCGGCGAGGGCCGCGCATACCTGCTCACTTTCGACGGCGTGACGCCAGAAGTGCTTGATATTCACCTTCAGGGATGGAAGCGCGACAAGTGCGCCACGAAAACCGAGTTGTTCCGATCCATGGTCATGCACGCGCAGAATCGCCAGGGCATGCCGAACTCCATCGGCGACATTGACAACCTTCGCGCGGTATTTTGCGACTTCAATCCTGATCGGGTGCTCAAGACTTATCGGACCTGGCGTGAGTTGTTCGACGCAGTGGCGAACGGCGTCAAGGTCCCCGGCCGCTTCGAGCCCGAGATTGCCAAAAGCCATTGGGTGGTGTACGCGAAGTCAGTCCTGTCATGCGCCTCGTTCCTCAAATCGTTCGACTCGGCCACTTCATTTCATGCCTTTGTCGACAGTTTCAACTTCAACGAACACTCGAAACTTGCACTGCCCTTGCTCCTCAAGGAGGAGATCTTCGGATTTGGATTCGCGCTAGCGTGCGATTTCCTGAAAGAGAATGGCTACAAGGAGTTCTTGAAACCTGACACGCACATCAATGACATCTGTCGGGCCCTAGGCATCAGCAAGGCCAAGACCGACTTCGGTGTTTTCAAGGACGCAGTCGCATACTGCGATGCCAACAGTCTGGTCCCCTACGAATTCGACAAGCTGCTCTGGTTGATTGGCAGCGGGCGCTTCTACCAGTCCAAAATTGCGGCGCCGGTCGACAAGGAGATATTTATCCAGCGGATGCAGGTACTCACCCAGCTCGCACCGGCTTGAACGCACGTATCGAACGCGACGTCTCGATCGCTGCTGGAACGGTCTTCTGAGCGAACCCAACCACCTCAAGTGGATCGGTTGTCGTCTGCCGGGAGGGTCATTCTTGGTCTTCCTACGCACCGTGCTGTGTCATGCTGTTGATCATCAGAGTCCAGTTCTAGCCGACGTGGTCTCACTTGTTTGCATCGCCCCTGGAGCGCAGCTCAGATCCTTTCCTGGACTGTTGGGCAAGACGAGCAAATCGTTCTTGCTCGCGCAGCCGGGCGGCAGGCCCTGACGCGCAGTCGATGCGGCCCGTTTGCGCTCCGCCCCCCGCCGGGGCCCCGACGTCTCAGCCCCTGGCGCGCGGTCATGACCCCGCCACGCCCGCTCGCTAAATGTCTCTCTTTTGACGGCACTGCCGAGGCTGCTCGCCATGGCCTCCCACTACGTGCAAGAGCCTCGGACGCGATGCCCAGCACCGTCGAGTTTCGACGTGATCTGAAGGCGCCACGCGCATACGCGAAACGCGCCCGTGACGTCACGCCCCACCCGCACAGATGACGAAAAAATTCAGAGCTGATCGATGACCTCAACGCTCGCGTCTTCGGTTGAGACGCGCCGCACTGAGCCCGCAGCGGGTTCGTAGAGCACCACGGCGTTGAAGGTCGCAAAAACAACTCGGCCGCGATATTCAGTGCCGCCGGACTTGCGCACGGTGACACACGTGGCGGCTCTCACCTTGGTGCCTCCATCCTTTTGCGGCGTGAGTTGTCGCTGCAGTCGGACCTCACGTGACTTCAGCGGCGCGCAGATCGCTGGGCCAATCACCCAGTCGTCGATATGCACGGTTCCAGCTTGAAGGCCAGCTATTGGAACGATGCTCAAGACGCACGTGAGCAGAACAAGTCCAACGAGAAGCGCGATCATCATCAATGGCATGACAACGAGCGGCGTGCCGAACGCAAAAAATGGGACTGCTGCGAAGACCACAAGCCGTCTGTGAGCCGATGCAACACTCCGTGCCTTTTCCACTTGCTTACCAACCCAGTTCCAACGGCGCAGCAAGGCCTGGGCGCCAAACACTGCGCCGGCAACCGCAATGACGCCCGCCACGACACCCAATGCGATCTTGGTGGCCGGCCAGGTCATTTTCCAAACACTGGCATAGAAGCCCCACTCGGACAGTTTGCTCAAGTAGTTCAGCATCTGGAGCACCGCCCAGCCGCCAAGCGTGAGAAGGTCTGTCGTGGAATTGAAGATCACCGCATGCGGTATTCCGACGCTCGCCTCGGCCGAGAGCGCCACGCCATAGCCGAGCAATGCCAGCACGATGGCTGCAGCCGACGAGACGGAGAGAAAGACGGTCAGCACCTTGGTGCCTGAGAATTTGCTGGTTGTAGTGGCGTCTGTCATGAGGTTGTTCTGAAGCTGCTGCGAAGATAACCGTCTGAAAGAAGAAAAGGGCCACCGCATGCTGCGGGGGCCCTTCGAGACTGATGATGGTTGGGGAATTTCTTCAGCCCATCACCGCGCTGCTGATTCTTTCGTAGACATTCGGAGGCATAGCTGAAGAGCCTTGCCTGTCAGATCATTGCTTCGACTTTGCCGACGCTGGCGCCACCCTGCTCGCGCACTTTGCGCTCCCTGTGTACCTCAGCAGGCGACAGGAACGCTCGATGCGAGAACGGGCCGAGATCCAGGCTGCCGACCTCCTCGGGAACCGTGATTGCGCTTGCGCCAGCCTCAGCTTCAATCGCCTTGAGCTCGTCCCAGACCAAGGCCATGCGCGCCGGCGCGACGTTGTCGATCAAGCACTCCAGGCCCGGACTCAGCGGCACATACTTCGCCAACGCCATGGCCCGTGCCATCACGCTCTCGCACTCGCTCAGCGCCTGAAGAATCTCCAGCCGTGCATAGGCCTCGAAGGCTTGGGTATGCGCCACCTGGTAGTTGCGCGCATCGTGCGACGCGGCCACCATCGGCTCGAACGAGTCCTGCTCGCTCTCCGCGAGCGCGTTGGCGAGTTCATCGCTCAGCGCCAGCGCTTCGTTCTTGAGCGCGAGTGCGCCCTTGACCTCCTTGGTGACGACATGGTTCGCCTGCGCGAAGAGGTGCTTGAACTTCATCTGCGCGGCTTCTGCCGCATCGCGGTGCTGGGCCATCTTGGTTTTCAGATCCGCCTCGCGTGCGCAGATGGCTGCGTAGGCCTTGCCTGTGCCGTTCACGTAGGCCTCGCGGCTTTCGGTCAGTCCGCGCAGCGCTTCGCTGTAGGCCGCACGAACCTGGGCGATCTTGTCTTGCAGCTTGCTCATGGTCGCCCTTTCAGCAATCGGTCAGTGCGATCTCAGCCTTGCCGGGCCGGCCGTCGACGGACGTGAATCGCATCGTCGCCGAATGGTCTGCGCCGACAAACTCGCCGGTCACGTCGTGCAGCTGCTTGCGTGCTGCGGTGTAGTCGGCCAGCGCCTTCTCCAGCTGCTTGCTGGCATCGGTGAAGACTTGTCGGGCTTGGGTTTCTTTGGAAGACATAAGGGTCCCTGGTTGGTTGATTCGTTGAAGAGGGAAAGAGATGAAAACGTGTCGATCGCATGCGGCACCGCCACCCGCTACCCGGTGTCAAGCCATTGAATGAAGCCGGCCTCCTTCAGCGCGTGCCGGATCACTTGCTCAGTCGCAGGGCTCAAACGGGGCAGCAGGGTCCTCAGGCGCGTGCGCAGCGCGGCGAAGCGCTGCCGGGTGCTGTCCAGGTCCTCCCGCGCTTGCGCAGTCGCCTGTGCGGCGGCGTGAGCCGCTTCCTGCTGCTTGGCCAGCTCCTGCTTCAGCCAGGCGACTTGATGCGTCAGGCGCTGGTTCTCAGGCAGCAGCTTGACCGCCGCCGTCATGTCGAAGGCCTTGGCCTGGTCGCGCTTCCTGGCGCGGTGCCGGCGCTGGCGTTCTGCAGCCGTCAGGGCACGGGACGGGGGCACGGCAGGCTCAATCGGCATGACAAGCCTCCCCACGCGGCGACGTTGCCGTGGCCGCTGCGAACACCGAGACGGTCGGTTTTTTGAGGTTCATCGCCAATCCCCGCTAAAAATCAGGTGGGACAAGTGGGACAGGTGGGACATCAAGCATTGGTGCGGGTTTGCGCCGTTTTGAGGACGTGGGACGCTGGTGGGACAGGTGGGACAAACGACCCAAAAAGCCCGATCTGTCCCACCTGTCCCACCGCCTGTTTTGGGGACGTGGTACGCGCAAACCCGCATGGGCATTGGTTGTCCCACCTGTCCCACGTGTCCCACCTGTTTTTGAGCAAGGTCAAAGTCGGCGGACGTCGTGCACGCGTTCCGGATCACTCGCCGCCCTCCAGAACCTTGCCGGTGAACACATAGACGCGGGTCGGTCCGATGAACGGCAGACGCGGTTTCTGGCTGGTCTTGCCGTCCTTGCCGGGCGTGAGCCACTGCGCCGCCGTCAGCACCTTGATGGCGTGCTTCATGTCGAAGCCGGCGCACAGCTCGCGCTTGAACACCTCGGGCAGCACGAGGTACTCACGCTCGCCTTCGGCATCCTTGCGGAAGAACCCCGCCCGGTTCGCCACCCGCTGCTCGAAGCGCGCCGTCAGATCCTCGAAGCGGCTGGAGCCATGCACCTCGAAGAACGCACGCACCTGCTCCAGCAACGCGCGGTCTTCCCGGTTGCCAGCGCTGCCGAAGTTGGCGATCCAGCTCGTGAAGCAGCGTGCCGCGGCGTCGGTCGATGCACCGGCCTGCCAGCCGGTGATGCCCGCCGCGCTCGCCAGCTCGCCCGCCGCTGCCACCAGCCCGAAGCGCTGCGCCACACGCACGACCTGACCGGACGCTTCCTTGGGCACCTGCGCGGCCACGAAGGCATCGACGCTGGCCTTCACCTGCGCACCGAGGGTCGGGCGCAGCTTCACCAGCGTCTCCAGCCATGCAGGGCCGGGCGCGCCGTGGAACTGGGCGCACGCGCGCTTCAGGTCCTGCGCCAGCGCCGCCGGCGAGGCCGCGCCGTTGAGCTGCTCGAACATGCCCATGCCGCCGCCCGCATCCGCGTCGATCTCCACCAGGCGGATCTCCTGACCGGCCTTCACCTGCTGGCCGCTCTTGGCCATCACAGACGCAAGGCTCTCTTCGCCGCTGGAGAGGAACACCAGCCGCCAGCTCTGCGCCTGGCGCGCTGCGCCGGTCTTCGTGGCCCGACCCTTGCCCTGCCCGTTGGCAAGCATGTAGACGGCCTCGCCCGCGTCCTTGGCCGGGCACTCGGACAACTCATCGAGGATCAGGATGCCGTCGTTATGGAGAGCGGCGATGCCCTCCAGCCCGTTGGCCGTGAAGCGCCAGCTGCGCTTGTACTTGGCAGGGTGGCCCCAGATCGAAGACGCCACGATCTGCGCGGTGGACTTGCCCGTCGAGCTGGCGCCCCTGAAGTGGAAGCCGCCCGAGTCGTTGCCCGAGCATTCCAGCAGCGCGCCGCTGAAGGCCGACGCGATGGCGAAGACCAACCGGCTGTTGCCCACGGCGAGCCGCGCCACCGAAGCGCGCCAGTCATCCAGCGTGCCGGCAACCGCGAAGGCGGGGTCCACCGCGTGCACGTTCTGGAAGACCGTGATCTCGTCGCCATTGGCGTACTCCATGCCAGGCATCACGAACACATCGGCATGCCAGCCCATGCGGTTGACGCAGCGCGCGAAGCGCCCGGGGTTCCACACCAGCATGTAGGTCTGCAGGTGCTGCCGCCCGCTCTGGTTCGCTGCGATGGTCAAGCCCTGGTCGGCCAGCGCGCGGCGCATGTCCGCGCCGTCCGTCTGCAGCATCTGCATCGGCAAGGCCATCTCGTGCTGCACGCCCGAGGGGTCCTTCCAGCGCAGCAGCACGCCCCACGAGACGCTGTTCTCGTCGCGCGTGCGCGCCACGATGTGCAAGGTGCTGCAGATCCACGTCTTGCGCTCCGCGCCGGTCTCCGCATCGAGCGAGACGAACCACACGCCGTCCTTGTCGGAGACTTCATAGCGCCCGTTGCCGAAGTCCATGCGCTGCCGGCCCGCGTGCGAGGTGATCGCACCGGACAGCAGCGTCAGCGCATTGCCTTGCGCCTGCTGGTGGTGGGCGCTGTCCCGGCGCGCGCGGTCCACATGCTCGGAGAGCATCGCCACGCGCACGCCGAGTGTGTCGGCCTCGGCCTTGCGGCATCGCTCAAAGTCAACGATGGGCAGCGCGGCCAAGCGCTTCACTGCGTCGGCGAAGGCCTCGGGCTCTGCGTCTGACTTCGTCGCGCCCACCTTGCGGCGCTTCTTGATCGTGACGGTGGGCGCATCGGCGGCGGCGCGCAGCAGCGCGCTCGCGTCGATCTCTTCTTGCACCGCATCCGCACCAGCGATGTCGGTCTGCTTGTCGTTCATGAAATCGTCCTTGCCTATCGCCGCTGCCACACGTCCGCCCAGTCGCTCCCCTCGATGGGCGGGATGAGGGTGTGCACGCACACGCCGCAGGCGTTGGCCTTGCGCTCCAGCTCGCGCGCTGCGCGCTGGCCCGTTTCGTTCGCATCGTTGTCGGCGAAGACATACAGCTCGTGCGGCGTGCGCGGCCACCGGAAGCTCTTCATGCCCGACGCCGACACGGTCGCCCAGGTCGGCACGCCCGAACCCTCTGCGGCGGCCAGCGCCGTCTCGATGCCCTCGGCCACGCCGAGGCGGTAAGCGCCCTCGATGAAGGCGGGCGGCGCAAGGCGGATCGCTGCGCCGCGCATGTCGCCCGTGGTGCCGGTGAGCTTTTTCGGCGTGGGCACGTCCGCCTTGCGGCCTTCGGGCGTGAGGTAGGTGCGATGCAGCGCGACGATGCTCAGCACGCCCGGGCTGTGCGGCCCTTCCGGGAAGGCCTCGCCCTGCACCGCCGCCAGCATGGCCGGATAGGTGCCGCGCTTGACGGCCTTCCCGCTCTCGTCGAAGTCCCAGTAGTCGAGCGCGGGGTGCAGGCGCAGCACCTCGGGCACGGTGGCCAGGATCAACCCGCGCCCGCGCAGGTACGTGTGCACGGGGTCGCCTTCGGTCACGGGGACCGACGCGGCCCAGAGACCGTCGATGCGCTCGCGGTTCTTGCGCAGCGCTGCGGTCCTGTCGCGGCGCGACTGCGTGCGGTGCGCGGCCATGCGTTGCTCATGCATGCGCCGCTCTGCCGGGCTCATGGCCTCGCTGCTGTGGCTGCACCAGGTCGCGTAGAGGCCGGTGCGCCAGTCCCAGAAGGCGCCCGCCGCGACCTGGTCCAGATGCAGCACGTAGCCGCCTGCGGTGTCGCCGCGCTTGCCGTTGGTGCTGAAGCGGTGGATGCGGCCATCCGCCTCGATGGACTCGGGCGGCGTGAGGCCGTGCGCGGCCATGCTGGCGGCGAACTGGGCGATAGGTTGCAAGACGCTGTTCATGCAGCACCGCCCGTCTTCTGCAGCGCCGTCATGCGCAGTTGCGGCGGAATGCCGGCGACGGCCTGCAGCCAGCGGCCCGCAGGGTGCATGCCGAACATGACGTGCAGGGGCGCAGTCGCGCGGTCCTCGGACTTGTTGCACCAGAAGCTGCTGCCGTCGCGCATCTCGCAGTACGCGAAGACCAGGCCGCTGTGCGCGTCGGTGAAGACGTGGGCGATGGAAGCGAGACCTGCGCCCTCGGTGGCCGGGTGGATCTCGGAGTTGCGGTAGGTCAGATGCATGCCGCCCCCCGCGAGGTCACTGCCAGCACGCTCAGCAGGCGCACAGCACCGAAACGGTCGAAGGCAAAACCCTCAGCCGCTGCGCACGTCGCAGCGAGCTGCACATACCGATGCATCACGCCGGCAGCATCGATGACCTTGACGTTGAAGGCCTTCATTGCGCACTCCCTTTGCGCAGCGCAGCACGCATTGCTTGAACCGTGACCTGCGCGGCGTCGATGCGCCGCTGCAATGCTTCGTTGACCAGGCGCACCAAGGCGCTGAGTTCAGAGCGGGTGGGATAGATCTCTTCGCAGTCGTTCACGCGCTGCGGCGCGATGAGTTTTTCGAGGCCTTCGCAGGCGCAGTGCACATCGCGGATGCTCTCGATGTCATCGTCTGCTTGCAGCGCCAATGACTCGGCGCTGTCCTGGCGAGGGAATGGCTGCGGCGCAGGGGCGCTGTCTGGTGGTGGCGCTGTACCAGGTGCTGCACTGGGCGCAGGACTGGGCGCAGCACTGGCCTTGGCAGCGGATTTTGAGGAAACGGGGGCGTGCGCGGACGCGCGAGCGGATCTAGCCATGAATGGCCTCCAAGAGCTTCGGTTTGCTAAAACCGCCGCACTCGCTGCTAAACGAGGGCGGCGGCTCGAACGGGTTAGCAGACCGGGAAGCTCTTGCGAGAACCGGCAGGGCGCGAGCCCTCCCATCCGAGCCGCCTAAAACTGGAGGCACGAACGACAAAGCCGCAGGTCCTGCGGGAAAACTGCGGCTTTCGTCGCAGAGCTTCTTCGGGCTGCTAAACCCGATCACGTCTTTTTTTGACGTGACGGGCGCAGTATAGCGACGGGTTTCCTGCCGTGCTATCAGGGCGACAAGGCCCACCAGCGAGCGCGAGGAGTGCATGTGCAGCGTGCTCATGCGCGGGCTTTGCGTGCGGTCGTCGCGCTGCGTTTCGTGGGAGTGGGCGCCACTGCGCGAACCGGTGCTTTGCGTGTCGCGGTGGCCTGCGCTTTAGTCCTGGTCGGCGCAACTTCCGTCCGCGTCTTGGCCGTTGGTGCGGGCGCAAGTGGCTCTGCGACAGAGGGGCGCTGCGCAATCCATGCATCGATCTGCGACTTGCGCCAGGCCACCGCGTACTCGGTGACGCGCACGGCCTGCGGAAACGTGCCGGCCTTCACCGCGTCGTAGATGCTGCTCTTGCCCAGGCCGGTAAGGAAGCGGACCTCAGGAAGACGAACGAGGCGCTCTGCGGTGCTGAGGCTGTCTGTTGCTGGCTGACTTGTTTGCATCTTTCATTGCTCCATTCGCGGCGCACGCTCGCGCCCATGCCTCATCGAGGCGATCGACTCCATCCGTGTCTGCGAAACGCAAACACAGCTCAAAAGAAATTCGGGTGGTGCGCGCGCTGCGCGCCTGGGTGCGCCGCTACTCGGGCGGCGCGTCGGGCAGCGTCTGAAGCTGCTCGATCAACACGCGGCGCCGCAGATGCACGCTCAGGGGAAGCCGGACCTTGGGGTTCGGAATGGCCGATGGCGACACCGTGCGGTTGATCTCAGTGATCGCGGCGAACACATGCCCGCACGCCGGGTTGTTACAAACGAGATAGCTCTCGCGAGTGAGGTTCGAGATCTCGCGGCTGTTGCGGATGGTCGCCGGGCTCTCGCAATGGGGGCAGCGCATCTTCATACGCTTTTCCTTTTCGTCGGAGAGGCCGCAACGGGCATGTTTTTCTGCATGCGTCGATGGTCTGCGCAAGCGATCGACGGGCCAAGCACTCCGGGTCGTATCTCCTCGAGATAGAACCGAAACATGGTCCGAGCTGCACCGCCGAAGTTCGAAGTCGTCGGCGTTTTCCTCGCAAATACACTAGCGCCCAACAAAAAACGGGAGCGTCGAATTGGGGTCAGTCAAGACAAGGGTGAAAGTCGTCGAAGCAATCATCGACGGAGCGACATTCAGAGATGTCGGCAAACTTATCGGCACGTCTGGAGGTCGAGCCTCTCAGCACTTTTATCGGGCATGCCGCGAGTTTGGGCTCAGCCAGGATCTACAAGAACTTCGCGCGAATCCCACTGCCGTCAGAAAGGTGCTTGAAGAGCAGCTTGCATTGCCCGCATATGGGCTATCTGATCGCCTGCGCCAGAAGCTTTTGGCTACGAACATCAAGAGTTCGCGAGAGCTCACGCCGCAACGCGTTTCGACTGCGGTTGGTGCTCGTCTGCTTCATGCACCAGGCTTTGGCATCCGCGCGCTCGTGGAACTGCAGAAATGGCTCGACGGATACGGTTTAGCGTTTCAAACCAGCAAGCCACAGACAGCCTTGGAAATTCAAGATGTTGAGCAAGCGCTTGCCGTACTTAAGATTTATGGCATTAGCGTTGACGCAAACTATGCACCTCCAGCTCAAGGATGCGAAATGAGTGCGCAAGCCGAATGCAATTTGTCGACCGAGGGAGCGCCCCCAGCTAAAGCTTGATCGCGCTAAATTTGGCCGAAGCAGAATGCGCCCAAGGCACACGAAATGCTCCGGCAGAGACCAGCCGAGTCTGCTCAAGTATTTGAGGCCACCAACGAACGAGGCGCTCGCATTGCAGCCAGTACGCTTGCTTCGCCCATTGCGCATCGAGCACGAACACGGTATGCCCAGATCGACGCAACGCCTCGCGTTCAGCGTCATGAGCCTTTTTGAACCGATCAATGGAGACGATGCACCATGGTCCCGTCTCGTCAAGCTTTCGGATCCACTCCACGTCCGGCGTGTTTCTTGGGAACAGATCGCTGAGATGCCTGACATCTGCAACGTCTTGGACAACAGTCGACATAGCAGCAATGCCGCGCGCCATGTGCGGTGACAAGTTGTTGTCGAAGAAGAACTTCAAGTGCCGAAGGACTGCTCGAAACGCACTGCAGCTTCAACCGTGCGCGGCGAAATGTCGAAGATGCGGCCTACCGCTTTGCTGTCTCGCCGCTCGGCCAAAAAAGAGGCATATAGCGTATCTGTCGGAATACTTGCCTCGTTGACGATTGGCGAACCAAACTGCCGAGCAGGGTCTAGAACAATAGCTTTGTGGTCGTTGCCGAGCGGATACCAGCGCCGAGCACTGTTGCCGTCGTACTCGATGCCGGCATAGAGCGACGGCTTGATGATTTCCGAGAAGACGAACTGCCGCCTCAGCGGGTCCAGCATCTTCTCCTCGCCGCTTTTCGCAACTGCTTCAATGAAGATGCGCTTTCCGTCCGTTCGAAAGCGCTTGGCCGTCAAGGGATAGTCAATGCCGAATTGCTCTCGGGCCGCATCGACGGTAGCGCGAATGACCGGGATGGCGACACCATGCCGCACGAAGGCGTTGACAAGACGAAGCTCCAGCAGATCATGGAATCCGATGACGGGATCGGGCAAGTCAGCTCCCGCGAGCTGCGTCTTCCAAAGTGGTGGCGAAAATCGCCGCTCGCCGTGCTCCTGGCGTTCATAGCCAAGCATCCAGCGGCGCACGGCGCGACGGTCCGCTCCAGCTAGGCGGGCGGCTTGTCCTAAGGTGTATAGGCCTGTGCCAACGATGCTCATGCGCGTCATTCTGCCCTTTAGACGACGACCACATTGTCCGTAGTCGCCCGCACAGAAATGTGCCCCCACTTCGGGAAAATATGCCCCCGAATGTGCCCCCTGATGCCCCCGGATGGTGGCGACCTAAGGTGGACCACTGCGGACCGCTATATGATGATTCTCAGAGGAGAAATAAAAAAATCCGGAAGAGTTTGGACTCATCCGGATTTGTAACTGGTCCCGCCGCCAGGAATCGAACCTGGATCTCAGCCTTCGGAGGGCCGAATTCTATCCGTTGAAATACAGCGAGGAATCGGGGTCCGGCGTGCACCGGAGCCCGTGATTATGGCCTATCAGGCGCCGAGTGTTTCAGGCTCGCTCTCCACAGGGGCGCCAGCCGCCGGCCGGGCGAACCCGAGCCCCGCCAGATACACCCGGAACGTGCGCCTGCCCGTGGCCACCAGCTCGAAGGCCTCTGGGTCGAGCAGCCAGTTCTGGATGAGCCCGCTGATCAGCGCATGCAGCCCCTGCGCCGCCACATAGCCGGGCACCGGCAGCTTGAGGTGGCCGCGCCGCGCGGCCAGGCGCAGGGCCTTTTCGAAATCGGCCACGCAGGCGTTGCGCGCGTCCAGGTGGCGCTGCTGCACCGAGGCCATGTCGTGCGTGTACTCGACCTTGTGCGTTGCCACGTCGAACACGCGGCGCACCTGCGGGTCGGTGGTCATGAGGGTCAGCGCGTGGACCATGCCCTCCTCGATCTCGGCCAGGGGGTCGTCGGTGCCCGGCATGCTGGCGGCCCGGGGGCCGGCCTCCAGCGGCAGGATGACGCGCTCCATCATCGCGTTGAAGAGGTCGGCCTTGTCCTTGAAATGCCAATAGATGGCGCCGCGCGTCGCGCCGGCCTGCTGCGCAATCTGCTGCAGCGTGGTCTGCGAGACACCTTGCGCCTGAAACAGCAGCTCCGCGGCATCGAGCAAGCGATGCCGCGTGGCCAATGCCTCTTCCTTCGTACGACGTGCCACCCAGTCTCCTGATTTGTAAAGGCAACGCCCTTTCAGTATCGTGGGGCCATTGCTGGCTGTCACTATACATCCATGAATGTATGTAAACTACCGGGCTTCCCCGATGGCCCGCCTGTCTGCGCTGGTTTGCGGTTCGCTCCGTGAAATGCGCCATCTCCCGTCTTCGCTTCAAAGGAATCGCATGCCTCTCCTGCATGTTTCGCGTCACTCGTCCTTTTCGCCGCGTCTCGCGACCGTGGCTGCCGTCGTCCTGCTGGTCC
Source organism: Variovorax sp. 10N412 (assembly GCF_056394985.1). Taxonomy (NCBI): domain Bacteria; kingdom Pseudomonadati; phylum Pseudomonadota; class Betaproteobacteria; order Burkholderiales; family Comamonadaceae; genus Variovorax; species Variovorax sp. 10N412. The sequence continues at coordinate 63,919 of NZ_JBFTIO010000016.1, read as the reverse complement.
TTGCGGGCTGTGGCAAGAGCGATGCGCCCGCCGCCCCGGGCGGCGCTGCCGGCGGCGCCCGCCCTGCCCCTGAAGTGGGCGTGGTGGTGGCCGCACCGACCGACGTCGGCCTGGTGACCGAACTGCCCGGGCGCCTCGAAGCGTCGCGCATCGCCCAGGTCCGCGCCCGCGCGGCCGGCATCCTGCTGAAGCGCGAGTTCCGCGAAGGCAGCGACGTGAAGGCCGGCCAGTTGCTGTTCCGCATCGACCCCGCACCGCTGCAGGCCGCCGCCCAGAACGCCCAGGCCACGCTGGCCCGCGCCGAAGCCAATGCCGTGCAGGCCAAGGCCCTGGCCGACCGCTACAAGCCGCTGGTCGAGGCCAACGCGGTGAGCAAGCAGGAATACTCCGTCGCACTGGCCTCGCAGAAGACGGCCGAAGCCGACGTGATCTCGGGCCGCGCCGCCGTGCAGACCGCCAAGATCAACCTCGGCTATGCCGACGTGACCGCGCCCATCTCGGGCCGCATCGGCCGCGCCCTCGTGACCGAAGGCGCGCTGGTGGGCCAGGGCGACGCCACCGAGCTGGCCGTGGTGCAGCAGATCAACCCCGTGTACGTGAACTTCACGCAGTCGGCCACCGACGTGCTGAAGCTGCGCCGCGCCGTGGCCGACGGCCAGTACAAGCGCGCCGGCGGCGGCGAGGCCGCCAGCATCCGCGTGGTGCTGGAAGACGGCAGCGACTACCCGCTGGAAGGCAAGCTGCTGTTCTCCGACCTCACGGTCGACGCGACCACCGGCCAGATCACGCTGCGCGCCGAAGTGCCCAACCCCAAGGGCGAGCTGCTGCCCGGCCTGTATGTGCGCGTGAAGCTCGAGCAGGCCCAGGCCACCAACGCCATCACGCTGCCGCAACAGGCCGTGACGCGCACCCAGCAGGGCGACACGGTGTCGGTGGTCAGCGCCGACGGCAAGATCAGCCAGCGCACCGTGAAGATCAGCGCCGCCAAGGACAACCAGTGGGTGGTGCTCGACGGCCTGAAGGCCGGCGAACAGGTGATGGTCGACGGCTTCCAGAAGCTGCAGATGATGCCGCCGGGCACGCCCGTGAAGGCGGTGCCGTGGAAGAAGCCGGAGCCGAATGCCGCTGCAGCGCCCGCCGCCGCAGCCTCGGGTGCAGCACCAGGCGCCGCACCGGCCGCCGCAGGTGCAGCCGCCCCCGCCGCGGCACCCGCAGCGAACGGCCAGGCTTCGGCCCCGGCCGAGAAGAAGTAAGCAGGAGCGCGCCCGCATGGCCAAATTCTTTATCGACCGCCCGATCTTTGCCTGGGTGATCGCACTGTTCGTCCTGGTGATGGGCAGTGTCGCCATCACGCAGCTGCCGATCTCGCAGTACCCGCCGGTGGCGCCTCCGGCCATCGTGATCAACGCCGCCTACCCCGGCGCGTCGGCCCAGACGCTCGAGGACAGCGTGCTGTCCGTGATCGAACGCGAAATGAACGGCTCGCCGGGCCTGATCTACATGGAATCGGTGGCGCAAGCCGACGGCACCGGCACCATCACGATCAGCTTCGAGCAGGGCACCGACCCAGACCTGGCGCAGGTGGACGTGCAGAACCGGCTGTCGCGCGCGACGCCGCGCCTGCCGGCCACGGTGACGCAGCAGGGTGTGCGCGTGGACAAGTCGCGCAACAACTTCCTGCTGTTCACGATCCTGTCGTCCGACAACCCCGCCTACGACCCGGTGGCGCTGGGCGACTACGCCTCGCGCAACATCGTGCCCGAGCTGCAGCGCATTCCCGGCGTGGGCCAGGCGCAGCTGTTCGGCACCGAGAACGCGATGCGCATCTGGATCGATCCGGCCAAGCTGCAGGGCTTCAACCTGTCGCCGCTGGACGTGAACAACGCCATCAAGGCGCAGAACGCGCAAGTGGCCTCCGGCACCATCGGCGACCTGCCGAACGTGCCGGGCCAGGCCATTGCCGCCACCGTGGTGGTGAACGGCCAGCTCGCCAACGTCGACCAGTTCAAGAACATCGTGCTGCGCGCCAACACCGACGGCTCGACCGTGCGGCTGAAGGACGTGGCCCGTGTCGAACTGGGCGGCCAGGCCTATGCCACGTCGGCGCGCCTGAACGGCCAGCCGGCCGTGGGCGTGGGCGTGCAGCAGACGCCTTCGGGCAACGCGCTGCAGACGGCCAAGGCCGTGCGCGCCAAGATGGACGAGCTGTCCAAGTACTTCCCGCAGGGCGTGAAGTGGGCCATTCCGTACGACAGCTCGCGCTTCGTGAGCATCTCCATCACCGAAGTGGTCAAGACGCTGCTGGAAGCCGTGGCGCTGGTGTTCGTGGTGATGTTCATCTTCCTGCAGAACTGGCGCTACACGATCATCCCGACGATCGTGGTGCCGGTCGCGCTGCTGGGCACCTTCGCCACGCTGCTCGCACTGGGCTTCTCGATCAACGTGCTGACCATGTTCGGCATGGTGCTGGTGATCGGTATCGTGGTGGACGACGCCATCGTGGTGGTGGAGAACGTCGAGCGCATCATGAGCGAAGAGGGGCTCTCGCCGCTCGAAGCCACGCGCAAGGCCATGAAGCAGATTTCGGGCGCCATCATCGGCGTGACCGTGGTGCTGATCTCGGTGTTCGTGCCGCTGGCGTTCTTCGCCGGCTCGACCGGCAACATCTACCGCCAGTTCTCGGCGGTGATGGTGGCGTCGATCGCCTTCTCGGCGTTCATGGCGCTGTCGCTCACGCCCGCGCTGTGCGCCACGCTGCTCAAGCCGGTGGAAGCCGGCCACCACCACGAGAAGCGCGGCTTCTTCGGCTGGTTCAACCGGGTGTTCACGCGCACGGCCAAGGGCTATGAAAGCATCGTCTCCCGCCTGCTGCGCCGCGCGGCGCGCTACCTCATCATCTACGCCGTGATCATCGGCGCGGTGGTGGTGGCGTACCTGCGCCTGCCGAGCTCGTTCCTGCCCCAGGAAGACCAGGGCAACATCATCGTGAACGTGCAGCTGCCGCCAGGCGCCACGCAGGAGCGTGCGCTGTCGGTCATGCAGCAGGTGGAAGGCTTCATCCTGAAGCAGCCCGAAGTGCAGAGCATGGTGGGCGTGATGGGCTTCAGCTTCTCGGGCCAGGGCCAGAACGCCGGCCTCGCCTTCGTGACGCTGAAGGACTGGGACGAACGCAAGGACGCGGCCAACTCCGCCAGCGCGCTGGCCGGACGTGCCTTCGGTGCGCTCTCGGGCATCCGCGACGCCTTCATCTACCCGCTGAGCCCGCCGCCCATTCCCGAACTGGGCAACGCCACCGGCTTCAGCTTCCGGCTGCAGGACCGCGCAGGCGCGGGCCACGAGGCGCTCGTGAACGCGCGCAACCAGCTGCTGGGCATGGCGGGGCAGAGCAAGATCCTGGCGCAGGTTCGCCCCGACGGCCTGGAAGACGCACCGCAGCTGCAGATCGACATCGACCGCGAAAAGGCGAGCGCACTGGGCGTGACTTTCGACGCGATCAACGCGACGCTGTCGACCTCGCTGGGCTCGAGCTACGTGAACGACTTTCCGAACCGCGGCCGCCTCCAGCGCGTGGTGGTGCAGGCCGACGCGCCAGCCCGCATGCAGCCTGACGACCTGCTGAAGCTGACGGCGCCCAACACCCAGGGCCTGCCGGTGCCGCTCTCGGCCTTCGCGACCACGAAGTGGGTCAAGGGCGCCACGCAGACGGTGCGCTACAACGGCTACCCGGCCATCCGCATCAGCGGCGACGCCGCGCCCGGCTTCAGCACGGGCGCCGCGATGGCCGAGATGGAAAAGCTCGCCACGCAGTTGCCTGCGGGCTTCGGCTTCGAATGGACCGGCCAGTCGCGTGAAGAAAAGCTCGCGGGCTCGCAGTCGATCATTCTTTACGGCTTCGCGATCCTGGCGGTGTTTCTCTGCCTGGCCGCGCTGTACGAAAGCTGGACCATTCCGCTGGCGGTGATCATGGTGGTGCCGCTGGGGGTGATCGGGGTGCTGCTGGCGACCATGCTGCGCTCGTACTCGAACGACGTGTACTTCCAGGTGGGCCTGATCACCATCATCGGCCTGTCCGCGAAGAACGCGATTCTGATCATCGAGTTCGCGAAAGACCTGCAGGCGCAGGGCAAGGGCGTGATCGAGTCGGCGCTCACCGCGGCCCACCTGCGGTTCCGCCCGATCGTGATGACCTCGCTGGCCTTCGGCCTGGGCGTGCTGCCGCTGTTCCTCGCCTCCGGCGCGGGTTCGGCCAGCCAGCGCGCCATCGGCACCGGCGTGATCGGCGGGATGATCACCGGCACGGCGCTGGCCGTGTTCTTCGTACCCATCTTCTTCGTGGTGGTGCGCACCCTGTTCAAGGGCAGCGCGCGCCAGCGCGAGGCCGACAAGCGGCACGCCGAAGCCGCCGGCATCGTGGAGGAACCGAAACATGAATAAGACACTGATTCCCACCGCCCTGGCAGCGGCCCTGCTGCTGGCCGGCTGCTCGCTGATTCCGACCTACGAGCGTCCCGCCGCGCCGGTGCCGACCACCTACCCGGGCGACCCCACGCAACCGGCCGGCCAGGCCGCGGCCAACCTGCCGTGGCAGGACTTCTTCACCGACCCGCGGCTGGCGGGCCTGATCCAGACCTCGCTGGCCAACAACCGCGACCTGCGCGTGTCGGTGCTCAACATCGAGCAGGCGCGCGCGCAGTTCCAGGTCGAGCGCTCGGCGCTGTTCCCGGCCCTGGGCCTCACGGGCTCGGGCTCGCGCTCGAGCCCCAATACGTTCCAGGCCTTCGACTCCAGCGTGGGCAGCGTGTCCTCGCAGTACAGCGTCAACTTCGGCTTCACCGCCTGGGAGCTGGACTTCTTCGGCCGCATCCGCGCGCTGAAGGACCAGGCCCTGGCGCAGTACCTGGCCACCGACGAGACCCGCAAGGCGGTGCAGATCAGCCTGATTGCCTCGGTCGCCAACGGCTGGCTCACGCTGCTGGCCGACGACGAGCTGCTCGAAATCACCCGCCAGACGCTGACCACGCGCGAAGAGTCGGTGCGCCTGACCAAGCTGCGCTTCGACAACGGCGTGTCGTCCGAGCTCGACTTCCAGGCCGCGAACTCGCTGCTGGAGACGGCACGCGCCTCCTATGCGCAGCAACAGCGCACGCGCATGCAGGACGAGAACGCCCTGGCCCTGCTGCTGGGCGCGCCGGTGCCGGCCGAAGCCACCGCGGGCAGCACCAGCCCCACCAAGGGCCTGGAGGGCATCAACCCGATGCCCGACGTGCCCGCCGGCCTGCCGTCGGACCTGCTGGCCGAGCGCCCCGACATCCGCTCTGCCGAGCAGCAGCTGATTGCGGCCAACGCCAACATCGGCGCGGCGCGCGCCAACTTCTTCCCGCGCGTGTCGCTCACCAGCGGCATCGGCACCGCGAGCACCGAGTTCTCGGGCCTGTTCGACCGCGGATCCAAGGCCTGGTCGTTCGCGCCCACGGTGACGCTGCCGATCTTCGATGCGGGCCGCAACATGGCCACGCTCGACTCGGCCAAGGCCGGGCGGGAGATCGCGGTGGCGCAGTACGAGAAGTCGGTCCAGACGGCGTTCCGCGAAGTGGCCGATGCGCTCGCGGGCCGCGCCACGCTGGGCGAGCAGGTGCGCGCGCAACGAGCGCAGGCCGATGCCGAAGGCGTGCGCTTCAAGCTGTCCGACCTGCGCTACCGCAACGGCATTGCCAGCGCGCTCGACCTGCTGGACGCGCAGCGCTCGCTGTTCACGGCCCAGCAATCGGCCGTGACCACGCGCCTGCTGCAGTTGCAGAACCAGGTCACGCTGTACAAGACGCTGGGCGGCGGCTGGGCCACACGCGACAAGGGCTGAGCCATCGGGTCGCCGCCTAAGGGTAGGTCCCTTGCCCCTTCGGGCAAGGGGTCTCTCTATAATCGCCGGTTGGTTAGAAGAAGCCCCCCGACGAGCCCCCGTTATTGAGGACGCCATGAGCGCAGACCCGCATTACCAGGCCACAGAAGAAGCCCACACCGGGCCGATCAAGAACCCGAAGCAACTGCTGCTGGCGGTATTTTTCTCCTTCATTGCCCCGATCCTGATCATCGTGGGTCTTGTCGCCTACGTGGTCTCGGGCAACAAGCCCGCCGGCACCGCCGAGGGCGACAACATGGCGCTCTACGGCGTGACCAAGGAGGCACGCGACCGCGAAGTGGCCGAGCGCCTGAAGCGGGTCGGCGCCATCGAGGTCCGCGACGCCAACCGCCCGCTGGCCACCGGCGAGGCCGTGTTCAAGGCCCAGTGCGCCACCTGCCACGGCGCCCCCGGCATTCCCGGCGCGCCGCACTTCCAGGACGCAGCCGCCTGGGGCCCGCGCATCGGCCAGGGCTATGCCACCCTCCTCGAACATGCCCTGAAGGGCAAGGGCGCCATGCCCGCCCAAGGCGGCGGCGACTTCGAAGACCTCGAAGTGGGGCGCGCCGTGGTCTACATGGCCAACGCCGGTGGCGCCAAGTTCCCGGTGCCGGACCGTCCGGCGGCGGCGGCGCCTGCCGAAGGCGCTTCGGGAGCGGCACCCGCTGCGTCGGCAGCCACGCCTGCGGCGGCTGCGGCTCCTGCGGCGTCCGCGGCCAGCGCGCCCGCCAACTGAGCGTTCCCCCGATTCCATTGAAAAAGCCGGCCCAGCGCCGGCTTTTTCAATGGGCGGCGCGCGGGCCTGGCCAGGGCTAAGACCCGGAAGGCGAAGGCGCAGACGCTTCTTCGGCGTGGCGCTGCGCCGGGCTCAGCACATGCCCGAAGCGGCCTGGCAACTCGCTGGCCTGCACCGCCTCCGGCTGCCACAGGCCGCGTTCGACGGCCTCGGCCGCAATGCCCACGTCCTGCGTGTGCACCAGGCCCAGCCCGATCGGCGAGGCCAGGTAGAGCCTGCCCTCCTCGTCGAGCAGGCAGCCCGACACCTCGACCGCCTTGCCGGTGTGGGAGGTGACGCTGAAGCCATCGCCCTCCTCGGCCACGCGCCACACCCAGGGCGCGGCCTCCAGCTCCATGTACACGCGCTGCGGCCCGTTCTGGAAGAACCATTGCCCTTCGTCGTCGTGCTCGTAGTTGCGGTGAATGAAGTCGATCAGCTTGTCGTGCCGCAGCATCGAGCCCTTGGCCGTGCGAAACGGGCCTTCGGCCTGGGTGCGGTCGTCGCGCATGTACCAGTTGCCGCGCGCGTCCAGGCCGAGCCAGCCGTAGCAGTGCGGCACGTTGGGCCACTTGGCAATTGCTTGTTTGACGATGTCGTCCATGGCGTCATTCTCTTCCCGTGCGCAAGCCCGCACCGTCAGCCAATGTGCCGCGTGTGCCGCCATGCAGCTGCAGCCAGCTGCCCACGCGCTGGGGCATGCCCTGCACATGCCCCGGCGGCAATCCCATCGGAAAGCCCACATGGCCGCCGTGCACGGGCTGCCACAACGTGACGTGCGGGCCCACCTCGCCGGGCCGGGGCAGGCTCGCGGCGGGAATGAACGGGTCGTTGCGGGCGTTCACCACCAGCGCGGGCACGCGGATCGTCGCCAGGTGCGGCTTGGCCGAGCCGCGCGACCAGTAGTCGGCGACGTCGCGAAAGCCGTGCAGCGGCGCGGTGAACACGTTGTCGAAGTCGTGGAGGTTGCGCGCCGACACCAGCCGCTCGCGGTCGAACAGGCCCGGAAACTGCGCCAGCTTGGCCAGCGCCTTCGGCTTCATGGTGTTGAGGAACATGCGGGTGTAGACCAGCTTGTTGAAGCCGCGGCCGATGGCCTCGCCGCCCGCCGCAAGATCGAGTGGCGCACACACGGAGGCCACGGCGCCCACCACGCCCGAAGCCGTTTCTCCGGCTTCCGAAGCCCATCGCATGAGCGCATTGCCGCCCAGCGACACGCCCGCGGCCAGCACCGGACCGCCACCCTTGGCCACGTGCTGCTCGCGCATGCGCGCCAGGATCCAGCCGATTTCCTCGAAGTCGCCCGAGTGGTAGGCGCGCGGCGCCAGGTTCAGCTCGCCGCTGCAGCCGCGGAAATGCGGCACGGCGAAGGCCATGCCCTGCGCCGCGGCGAAGGTGGCGAACGCCTCGGCGTAGTGGCTGCGCGACGAGCCTTCGAGGCCGTGGAAAAGCACCAGCAGCGGCGGCGGCGCTGGTGGTGGTCCTTCAGCCGATGACGCCGCAGGCGCGTCCACGAAGTCGACATCGATGAAGTCGCCGTCCGGCGTGGGCCAGCGCTCGCGCCGGTAGACCGGCGCCGGCCCGTCGAAGCGCCGCGCATACAGCGCGGCCCAGATGGTCTGCAGGTTGCCGCCGGGCAGCCAGCGCGGCGCCAGGTAGTCCATCGTCGAACCGGAAGCAGGGGAAGAGGGGGAAACCAAGGACGGCATCAATGCAGGGTCTGGGGCGGGTCGTTCACGTCGTCGGGCTCGCGCGCGCTGCCGGGGCTCGCATGGTGCGCCACCAAGCGCCAGCCCTGCGCGGTCTTGTGATAGACGTTGGTGGCCAGCACGAAGGCATGGCGCGGGCCCTCGGCGGTGAGCACCTCGATGCGCTCCAGCACGTTGTGCACCGCGCTGGCAAGCGACTCGATCTTGCGCACCCGCGCCGGCGTGGCGTGGATGGCACCGTTGCCGAACATCTGCTCGAAGGCCGCGCGAATGGCCACCGCGCCCACCAGCCGCGGGCCGCCGGGGTGCACGCAGAACACCTCGTCCTCGTCGGCCCAGCAGGCCATCAGCGCATCGATGTCGCCGCGTTGCAGCGCTTCATAAAAAGCCGTCTCGACGTCGTCGGCAGTGCCGCCGAGGGCCGCGGCGGCGCGGAGTGGGGTCTTGGGCATGGCGTGATTCTGCCGCGCCGACCGTGACGGCGGCACTGCACCGCTTTGGTCCGGTGCGCACCGTGCTGCCGCATCGCCGGCCGTTCGCTTGCGCCACTTTGGACCACTTGGTCAAAACATTGGCGCACCATTTCTCTAAGCCATTGATTTCAAACAACTTAGTCAACTGGCACGGCGTATGCAAGGCGTTGCGCAATCACGCAACAGGAGCCTTTCATGAACGTCGGCATCTTCATTCCCATCGGCAACAACGGCTGGCTGTTGTCCGAAAACGCCCCGCAGTACAAGCCCAACTTCGAGCTGAACAAGCAGATCACGCTGAAGGCCGAGCGCTACGGCGTCGACTTCGCGCTGTCCATGATCAAGCTGCGCGGCTTCGGCGGCAAGACCGAGTTCTGGGACCACAACCTCGAGTCCTTCACGCTCATGGCCGGCCTGGCGGCGGTCACCAGCAAGATCAAGCTCTACGCCACGGCCGCCTCGCTGGTGATGCCGCCGGCCATCGTGGCGCGCATGTCGTCGACCATCGACTCCATCTCCAACGGCCGCTTCGGCCTGAACCTGGTCACCGGCTGGCAGCGCCCCGAGTACTCGCAAATGGGCATGTGGCCCGGCGACCAGTTCTTCGGCACGCGCTACGCGTACCTTTCCGAATACATCCAGGTGCTGCGCGACCTGTGGGGCAAGGGCCAGTCCGACTTCAAGGGCGACCATTTCCAGATGGACGACTGCCGCCTGAGCCCGCAGCCGCAGGCCGACATGAAGGTGATCTGCGCCGGCCAGAGCGACGCGGGCATGGAGTTCTCGGCCAGGTACGCCGACTACAACTTCTGCTTCGGCAAGGGCGTGAACACGCCCAAGGCCTTCGCGCCCGCCGCCGAGAAGCTCATCGAGGCCACCGCCAGGACCGGCCGCCACGTCACCACCTACGTGCTGATGATGGTGATCGCCGACGAGACCGACGAGGCCGCGCGCGCCAAGTGGGAGCACTACAAGGCCGGCGCCGACCACGAGGCCATCGCCTGGCTGGGCCAGCAGGGCGCGGCCGACACCAAGTCGGGCGCCGACACCAACGTGCGCCAGATGGCCGACCCGACCTCGGCCGTGAACATCAACATGGGCACGCTGGTGGGCTCGTACGCCAGCGTCGCGCGCATGCTCGACGAAGTGGCCGAGGTGCCCGGCACCGAAGGCGTGCTGCTGACCTTCGACGACTTCGTGCAGGGCGTGGAAGCCTTCGGCGAGCGCATCCAGCCGCTCATGAAGAGCCGCGCGCACGTGCAGAGCCCGGTGCCTTCGCAGGTCGAGCCCGAGCGCCTCGCAGCCTGAAGAGGAGACGCGCATGACCTCGTCCTCACCCAAGAACACCACCCTCACCTCGACCACGCCCGTCGGCGCGCCGCGCCTGCCCGGTGCGCCCGCACCGCTGGTGCTGCCCGCGCGCCCCGAGCCGATGGCGCTGCACGCCACCGACTCGGCACTGATCGTCGTCGACATGCAGAACGCCTACGCCTCCATCGGCGGCTATGTCGACTCGGCCGGCTTCGACATCTCCGGCGCGCAAGGCACCATCGCCAACATCGCGCGCGCCATTTCCGCGGCGCGCGCGGCCGGCATGCTGGTCGTGTTCCTGCAGAACGGCTGGGACGCAGCCTATGTGGAGGCCGGCGGCCCCGGCTCGCCGAACTGGCACAAGTCGAACGCGTTGAAGACCATGCGCGCCAGGCCCGAGCTGCAGGGCAAGTTCCTCGCCAAGGGCGGCTGGGACTACGAACTCATCGAAGAGATGAAGCCGCAACCCGGCGACATCGTGGTGCCCAAGACGCGCTACAGCGGCTTCTTCAACAGCACGCTCGACAGCACGCTGCGCGCGCGCGGCATCCGCCACCTGGTGTTCACCGGCATCGCGACCAACGTGTGCGTGGAGTCCACGCTGCGCGATGCCTTCCACCTCGAGTACTTCGCGGTGATGCTGGAAGACGCCACGCACGAGCTCGGCGGCGCCGCCATCCAGAAGGCCTCGGTCTACAACGTGGAGACCTTCTTCGGATGGGTCTCCACGGTGGACCAGTTCTGCCGCACCTTCGCGCCCGCCCCTGCTGCTGCCGCACCAACCGCCCCGGCCGAAACGGCCATCGCCTGATTTCTTCACGAAGGACTTTTCCCATGCCCAAGCAAGCCATCATCCCGCCCGGCACCGGTGTGCCCCTCGCCCCCTACGTTCCCGGCACGCTCGCCGACGGCGTGCTCTACGTGTCGGGCACGCTGCCCTTCGACAAGGACAACAACGTGGTCCATGTGGGCGACGCCAGCGCGCAGGCGCGGCATGTGCTCACCATCATCCAGGGCGTGGTCGAGGCGGCCGGCGGCACGATGGACGACGTGACCTTCAACCAGATCATGATCAAGGACTGGGCCGACTACGCCAAGATCAACACGGTGTATGCCGAGTTCTTTCCCGGTACCAAGCCCGCGCGCTACTGCATCCAGTGCGGCCTGGTGAAGCCCGATGCGCTGGTCGAGATTGCCTCGATCGCGCACGTCGGCAGGAAGGCCTGAAGCACATGACTCGCATGACCGGCATGACTTCGCTGCACTACGAGGTGCATGGGCCGTCGGACGCGGCGGCCACCGTGCTGCTGTCGTCGGGCCTCGGTGGCTCGGCCGGGTTCTGGCAGCCACAACTGGGCGCGTTGATTGCCGCGGGGCATCGGGTCATTGCATACGACCAGCGCGGCACCGGCCGCAGCCCCGGCGCCCTGCCCGATGCGTATGCCATCGCGGACATGGCGAACGACGTGCGCGAGATCCTCGACGCCACGAACACCGCGCAATGCCATTTCGCGGGCCATGCGCTGGGCGGCCTCGTCGGCCTGCAGCTCGCGCTCGACACGCCCTCGCGCATTGCCAGCCTGGTGCTCGTCAACGCCTGGTCGAAGCCCAACCCGCACTCGGCGCGCTGCTTCGATGCGCGCCTTGCACTGCTGGGCGCGTGCGGTGCGCGTGCCTACGTCGAAGCGCAACCGATCTTCCTGTACCCCGCCGCGTGGTGCGCTGCGCATGCCAAGCGCGTGGCCGACGAAGTCGATCACGCCTTCGCGCATTTCCCCGGCGAGCACACCATGCGCACGCGCATCGCCGCGCTGCGCGCCTTCGACATCGACGCACGCCTGGCCGACATCGCCGCACCCACGCTGGTGGCGGCCGCCAAGGACGACGTGCTCGTGCCCTGGACCTGCTCGCTGCGCCTGGCCGACGGCCTGCCCCACGCCACGCTCAACCTCATGGCGCACGGCGGCCACGCCCACAGCGTGACCGAGGCCGACGCCTTCAACAGCACCCTGCTGGCCTTTCTTTCGCGGGCGAGCACTCCCACCGCACACACCGCACACACCGTTTCCGCATGACCACCTCCGCCACGCTCTCCACACTCGACGACGCCGCGCTGTCGCTGCTGTTCACCGGCGCGCGCAGCCACAACGGCTGGACCGACGAACCCGTCACCGACGCGCAACTGCAGCAGATCTACGCGCTCGCAAGCCTCGGCCCGACCTCGGCCAACTGCTCGCCCGCGCGCTTCGTGTTCGTGCGCACGCCCGAAGGCAAGGCGCGCCTGGCGCCCGCGCTCTCCAAGGGCAACCTCGACAAGACCATGAGCGCGCCCGTCACGGTCATTGCCGCATGGGACCGCAAGTTCTACGACCAGCTGCCCACGCTGTTCCCGCATGCCGACGCGCGCAGCTGGTTCACCGGCAGCCCCGAGGCCGCGCACGAGACCGCCTTTCGCAATGCCAGCCTGCAGGCGGGCTACCTGCTGCTGGCCGCACGCGCGGTGGGCCTGGACGCCGGGCCGATGTCGGGCTTCGACAAGGCGAAGGTCGAGGCGGCCTTCTTCGAAGGCACCGACTGGAGCGTCAACTTCCTCATCAACCTGGGCCACGGCGACGCGTCGAAAGTGTTCGCTCGCCTGCCGCGCCTGCCTTTCGACGCGGCCTGCGTGCTGGCCTGACGGAGTCACTGCAATGTTGAACGCCATGGTCTCCCACGCTGCTCCATCAAACCCCGCCGGCCTGCCGCAGGGCCTGCCCAAGGCCGACTATCGCAATGCGATGGCGCGCCTGGGCGCCGCGGTGAACATCATCACCACCGACGGCCCCGCGGGCCGCGCGGGCTTCACGGCATCGGCCGTGTGCAGCGTGACCGACGAGCCGCCGACGCTGCTGGTGTGCCTGAACCGCTCGGCGTCGGTGTACCCGGCGTTCAAGGCGAACGGCGTGCTGTGCGTGAACGTGCTGGCCGCGGGGCACCAGTCGCTGTCGGCCCTGTTCGGCGGCAAGACGCCGATGGACGAACGCTTCGCGGCGGGCCGATGGAGCCGCAACACCACGGGCTCGCCGATGCTCGACGACGCGGCCGTGTCCTTCGACTGCCGCGTGATGCACGCGACCAGCGCGGGCACGCACGACGTGCTGTTCTGCGAGGCGGTGGCCATCGCCATCGGCGGTGCGGCGCAAGGGCTCATCTACTTCGACCGCCGCTATCACGAGATCGCGGTGCCGCCGCAGCACTGACTTTTCTCTTGGCAAGGAAAACCCACGCGCGCGATGCGCGTTCCGTGTTGTCCCATGTCCCCTCGGGGAGAGGGAGCAAGACCCAGCGCCTTGCGGCACTCACCGCGGCGTGATGCCCTGAAGAATGATGCGCTGCACGTTCTCCACCGTCTTCTCGAAGAACGCCTCGTCGTCGAGCGTGTGCCCCGACAGCGCCTGCACCTGCACGCCGAAATCCGCGTAGTGCTGCGTGATCGCCCACAGCGCATAGATCAGGTGCTGCGGATCCACCGGTGCCAGCTTGCCCGCGGCCACCCACGCCGCGATCACCTCCGACTTGCGCTCCACCAGCGTGCGCAGCTCGCGGTCGAGTTCGTCGCGCAGCAGCGGCGCGCCCTGGATCATTTCAAGACAGAACAGGCGCGACGCATCGGGCCGGTCGCGCGAGATCACGAGCTTGCGGCGGATGTAGTCGCCGATGGCCTGGCTCGGGTCCTGTTCCGCGCTGAAGCCGCGCAGCGGTTCGAGCCACAGCGCCAGCAGGTCGCGCAGCACGTTGACGTAGAGCTCCTCCTTGTTCGCGAAGTAGTAGAGCAGGTTGCTCTTGGACACATCGGCGCGCGCGGCCACCTGGTCGATCGACGTGCCGTGCAGGCCGAAGCGCGAGAACAGGCCCAGTGCCGCACCCAGAATGGCGCTGCGCTTGTCCTCGATCTGGCGCAGCCGGCGGCTCACCGCGGACGCGCTGCGCACCACGGGTTTCGCACGCTTGCGCGCCGGGCTTTCCTTGCTGGCTTCCTTGCTGGTGTTGGCAGCCAGCGCCTTGGTCTTCGGCATCTTCCCTCGCTCTCTCTATCTCGGTCTTCGGTTTCGTTCAGTACTGCGCACCACTGTAAGGCCACGGTGCATCACCGTGCGCCACGACGGCCTTCACAGGCCGATGCAAGGGCCTTGCCACGCACCATGCTGACGCGGCGATTGCGATTTGTCCATTTGGTCCAACTGGCACAGACGTTGCATGGCGAAAGGCATGCCAAGCAAGAGGAACCCGCCATGACCCTGCTGTCCGTCCCCATCATCGATCTCGCGCCTTACTTCGCCGGCACCGCCGAAGGCAAGGCCGAGGTCGCGAAGAAAGTCGACGAAGCCTGCCGCAGCATCGGCTTCCTCGTCATCACCAACCACGGCATTCCGCCGGCGTTGATCTCCAGCGTGTCGTCGCTCTCGCGCACCTTCTTCGACATGCCGCTCGCCGAGAAGCGCAAGGTCGACCGGCCGCGCGAAGACGCGGTGCGCGGCTACAGCGCGGTGGGCGAGGAAGGCCTGTCGTACAGCCTGGAAGAGGCGGCACCCGGCGACCTGAAGGAGTCGTTCTCCATCGGCCCTTCGAACGTGCCGAACGACGAGTACCACCGCGGCCCTGCCGCAGGCCCGCACTTCGAGCCCAACAGCTGGCCGCCCATCGACGGTTTCCGCGAAGCCTACGAAGGCTACTTCGACGCCATGAGCGATCTGTCTCGCTCGCTGATGCGCATCTTCGCGCTCGGCCTGTCGCTGCCGGAGACTTTCTTCGACGACAAGATCGACGAGCACATCAGCATGTTCCGCGTGCTGAGCTATCCGCCGCAGCGCGAGCAGCCGCTGCCCGGCCAGTTGCGCGCGGGTGCGCACAGCGACTACGGCAGCCTGACGATCGTGCTGCCCGACGACAAGGGCCTGCAGGTGTTCAACAAGGCCGGCCAGTGGGTCGACGTGCCGCAGGTCGAGGGCGGCCTGGTGGTGAACATCGCCGACCTCATGATGCAGTGGACCAACGACCAGTGGGTGTCCACGCTGCACCGCGTGATCAACCCGCCGTTCGAGGTGGCGAGCACCAACCGCCGCCAGTCGCTGGTGTTCTTTCACCAGCCCAACTACGACGCGATGGTGGAGTGCCTGCCGAGTTGCCTGGCGCCCGGCGAGAGCGCCAAGTACGCGCCCATTTCCTCCGGCGATCACCTGACCTCGAAGTTCGTCAAGCAGACGACGTTCGGCGGCACCAAGGCCACCGCCTGACCGGGGCCCCACGCACATGGCGCACCTCTCCTACGTCAACGTCTTCGCCAAGGACGTGGTCGCGCTCAGCGGCTTCTACCAGCGCGTGTTCGGCTTCCCCGAGATCGAGGCGATCCGCTCGCCGATCTTTCGCGGGCTGGACACCGGCAAGTCGAGCCTGGGCTTCAACGCGCTCGACGCCTACGAGTTGCTGCACCTGGCCGAGTTCTCCGACACGCGCGGCGTGAAGTTCCTGCTGAACATCGACGTCGACAGCCAGGCCGACGTGGACCGCATGGTGCCCGTGGCGCTGGAGGCCGGGGCCACGCTCATCAAGCCGCCGTACGTCACCTACTACAACTGGTACCAGTCGGTGCTGCTCGACCCCGAGGGCAACGTGTTCCGCATCAATTTCATGATGTAGCGGCACGCGGCTTTCTTCTCTTTCTTCCCCGTCTCCTCCCATGCTCCTCACGAAAGGTTGCTCCATGCTGCGCACTCCCTCCCACGGCACCACCCTCGGCCTGGCCCTGAGCCTCGCAGCCGGCGGCGCGTTGTTCACGACGCTGCCCGCCGCGGCCGCCGACGGCTTCACGCTGAAGGACAAGCCGAAGATCGCCATGCTCTACTTCGGCCCGAAGAACGACGGCGGCTGGACGCAGGCCTTCGACGAAGCCCGCGTGAAGATCGAAAAGGAGATCGGCCAGAAGATCCAGTTCGTCGAGAACGTGCCCGAAGACGCCTCGGCCATCAAGCCTGCGGCCGAAAAATTCATTCAGCGCGGCGCCAACATCGTCATCGGCACGGCCTTCGGTTATTCCGACAGCTTCAAGGACCTCGCCGCCAAGTACCCCGACGTGGCCTTCCTGAACGGCTCGGGCACCACCAACGGCACCAACCTCGAATCGTTCTACGGCCGCACCTACGAAAGCCAGTATCTCTGCGGCATGGCCGCGGGCGCGGCCTCGAAGACCGGCAAGCTCGGCTTCGTCGCGGCCAACCCCTTCGGCGTGGTGAACTGGACCATCAACGCCTTCGCGCTCGGCGCGCAGAAGATGAACCCGAACGCCACCGTCAACGTGATCTACACCGGCGCGTGGAACGACCCGGTGAAGGAACGCGCCGCCGCCGCCGCGCTCATCGACCAGGGCGCCGACGTGATCGGCCAGCACGTGGACAGCCCCACGCCGCAGATCGTCGCGCAGGAGCGCGGCGTGTACGGCACCGGCCACCACCGCGACCTGCGCCAGTTCGCACCCAAGGCCACGCTGTGCTCGTCGGTGTGGGTGTGGGACAAGTTCCTCACGCCGGAACTGAAGAAGGTGATGGCCGGCGGATGGAAGCCCGCCCCCTACGGCGCCTTCATCGAGATGAAGGACGGCGGCACCGACATCGCGGGCTTCGGCCCCGCCGTGCCCAAGGACAAGGCCGCGGCCATCACCGCCGAGCGCGACGCGATCATGAAGGGCAAGCAGGTCTATGCCGGCCCGCTCGCCGACCGCGACGGCAAGGAGCGCGTGGCCAAGGGTGCCGTGCTGTCCGACGCCGACCTGTGGAAGATGGACTGGTTCGTCAAGGGCGTGGTCACGCAGAAGTAAGCCAGCCAGGACCGAAGACGCCCATGCCCAACGCGCTCGAACTCACCGGCATCCGCAAGTCCTTCGACGGCTTTGCGGCGCTGACCGACGCACACTTCGCCGCCCGCTGGGGCGAGGTGCACGCCCTGCTCGGCGAGAACGGCGCGGGCAAGTCCTCGCTGATGAACATCGCGGCCGGCCTGTATGCGCCCGAAGCCGGCCAGTTGCTGGTGGACGACAACGCGGTGCGTTTCACCGGGCCGCGCGATGCGGCACGGCACCGCATCGGCATGGTCCACCAGCACTTCAAGCTGGTGCGGCCGTTCACGGTGGCGCAGAACATCCTGCTCACCGCGCCGCCGCCGGCCGAGTTCCAGAGCCACGGCGAACGGCTGCGCGAGATGGCACGCGACATCCGCAACAAGGCATCGGAGCTGGGCTTCGACATCGATCCGTCGAAGCGGGTCGACGCCCTGTCCATTGCCGAACAACAACGCGTCGAGATCCTCAAGGTGCTGCTCGCGGGCGCGCGCATCCTGATCCTCGACGAGCCCACCGCAGTGCTTACCGACCAGGAGGCCGCGCGCCTGCTGCAGACGGTGCGGGGCCTGGCGCGTGCCGGTGCCGCGGTGGTGCTGGTCACGCACAAGATGGCCGACGTCAAGACCTACGCGGACCGCGTGACGGTGATGCGCGGCGGCCGCACCGTGGCCACGCTGCAGCCCGCCGAGACATCGGTCGCCGAACTGGTGAAGCTCACCGTGGGCGAATCGATCGCCGCGCAAGGCTTCCAGGCCTCCGCCGCCGCGCGCGGGCCGGTGCGGCTGTCGGTGCGCGGGCTGCGCACGCCGGCCTCGCCCGAAGGCCGGCGCGTGCTCGACGGGGTCGACCTCGAGCTGCACGCCGGCGAAATCTACGGCCTGGCCGGCGTCGGCGGCAACGGGCAGGGCGAGCTGGCGGGCGCGATCATGGGCCTGCCGGGCGAGGCCACCGAAGGCGAGATCGACCTCGCGGGCCATGGCGACCTGAAGACCCTGGCCGCCTCGGCGCGCCGCGGCATCGGCATTGCCGCCATTCCGGCCGACCGCTACGGGCTCGCGCTCGCGGGCGGCCTGTCGGTGGCCGAGAACTACGCCATCGGCCGCGTGCACACCGGGCGCTACGGGCCCGTGTGGCGCCTGCGCCGGGGCCGAATCCAGAGCGACACACAGGAAGCCGTGCGCGCCTTCGACGTGCAGGGCGTGCGCTCGGTCGCGCAGAAGGCCGCGCTGCTCTCGGGCGGCAATGCGCAGAAGCTGGTGCTGGCGCGCGAGTTCGGCAAGTCGCCCACGCTGGTGCTCGCGCACAGCCCGAGCCGGGGCCTCGACGTGCGTGCCAGCGCCGAGGTGCATGCGCGGCTGCGGGCCGCGCGCGACGGCGGCGCCGCGGTGCTGCTCATCAGCGAAGACCTCGACGAAGTGCTGCAGCTGGCCGACCGCGTGGGCGTGATGACACGCGGTCGCATTGCCGGTGAATTCGCGCAGCCCGCGGACCGCCAGGCCATCGGACAGGCGATGGTCGACCATGGCTGAAGCATCCCTCACGGCCGACATGGCACACACACCCAAGCCCCCCCACACCGCTGCTCTCGCTCCTCTCGCTCATGAAGCGCCGCGCGCCATGCAGCCGCTCGCGCGCCGCCGCTACGCGCTCGAGATCCGCCAGCACATGGCGTGGCGCTGGCAGGCGCTGATCCTCGCGGCCGCGCTGTTCGTCGGTTTCGCAATTTCCGCCGCGATCCTGGTGGCCGCCGGCGTGCCGGCCGACGAGCTGGCCAACGAGTTCGTCACGCAGACCTTCTTCGACGCGCAGAACTTTCGCGCGGTGCTGTTCCAGGCCGCGCCGATGATCCTGGTCGGCCTGGCGGGCTCCATCGCATTCCGCGCGCGCTTCTGGAACCTCGGGCTCGAGGGCCAGATGATCTGGGGCGCGATCGGCGCGACCACCCTCTCGATGTGGCAGATCGGCCCCGAGAACCTGCGCCTGCCGCTGATGTTCGTGGCCGCCGTGGCCTGCGGCCTGCTGTGGGTGCTGGGCCCGGCGTGGCTCAAGCTGAAGCTCGGCGTGAACGAGATCATCTCCACGCTGATGCTCAACTACATGGCGGGCAACTTCCTGCTGCACCTGGTGTACGGCAACTGGAAGGACCCGAAGGACAACTTCCCCTACTCGCCGCAGTTCCGCGCGTTCGAGCGCCTGCCCGAGCTCGGTGGCGGCGTGGGCAGCGCGATTTTGCTGGCGGGCGTGGTCGCGCTGCTCGCATGGTGGCTGGTGAGCGTGAGCCGCGTGGGCCTGTACCTGCGCTTCGTCGATGCGAACCCGCGCGTGGCGCATGCCAACGGCGTGCCGGTGCGGCGCACCATCTACGGCGCGGTGCTGCTGTCGGGCGCGATGGCCGGGCTCGCGGGCTTCGCGGTGGTCGCGGGGCAGGAAGGCCGGCTCACACAGGCCTTCTACCAGGGCTACGGCTTCTCGGGCATCCTCATCGCCTTCCTGGCGCGCAACAACCCGCTGGCGGCAACGGTCGTCGCATTGCTGGTGGCCGCCCTGTTCGTGACCGGGCGCAGCCTGCAGGTGTTCTACCAGGTGCCGTTCTCGATGGTGCAGCTGATCCAGGCCATCATCGTGGTGTGCGTCGCGTCGAGCGACTTCTTCATTCGCCACCGGCTGCGCCGCGTGGGTGGGGAGGTTCTCCAATGAGCGGTGGTGTCATCCTCAACTGGCTCGCGAGCACGCCGGACTTCGCCATTCCGTATGCGCTCGCGGCGCTCGGTCTCATCATCAGCGAGCGCGCGGGCGTGCTCTCGCTGGGCGCCGAAGGGCTGATGCTGGTCGGCGCGCTGGCCGGCATCGGCGCGCAGATCGCCATCGGGCAACCGGCCGTGTCGCTGGTGCTCGCGATGCTGGCGGCCAGCGTGGTGTCGATGCTGTTCGCGGTGATGGTGATCTGGCTGCGCGTGAACCAGGTGATTGCCGGGCTCGCGCTGGTGTTCTTCTGCCAGGGCCTCACCTCGCTGGTCGGCTCCATGGCCGACTGGACCAACCACGCCACCGACGGCATCGGCACGATGGCGCTGTGGCCGCTGTCGATGCTGCCCGGCGTGGGCAAGCTCTTTGCGCAGAACGCGATGGTGTGGCTCACCTTGCCGATCTTCGGCGCGGTGGCGTGGTTCTTCGCGCGCACCTCCACCGGGCTGCGGCTGCGGGCCGTCGGCGAGAACCCGCAGGCCGCGGATGCGGCGGGCATCAACGTCACGGCGTGGCGCTTCGCGGCGGTGCTCGCGGGCTCGGCGCTGGTGGGCCTGGCGGGCGCCTACATCTCGGTGGTCAGCACCAAGCTGTGGATCGCGGGCATGACCGGCGGGCGCGGCTGGATCGCGGTGGGCCTGGTGATCTTCGCGCGCTGGTCGCCGTGGAAGGCGCTGGTGGGCGCGGTGCTGTTCGGCTGCATCGAGGCGCTGATTCCCCAGCTGGCCGCGGCCGGCGTGCAGCTGCCGCAGTACTTCGTGATGATGACGCCGTACGCGGTGACGCTCGGCGTGATGGTGTGGGTCGCGCTCTCGCGGCGCGGTGCCGACGAAGAGCCCGGCGCGCTGGGTCAACCCTATGTGAGAGAAGAACGCCGATGAAGGCCTGGGTCTACAACGAGGAGCGCGAGCTCGACGCGGCGCAGTTCGCCGACTACCTGAACCCCGCCACCACCGCGGTCGTGTCCATCGACATGCACCGCGGCCACCTGGACGACAGCCCCGACTGCCCCTGCCCGGCGCCCCGGGCACGCGACGTGGTGGCGCCCATCGACGGCTTTCACGACGAGGTGCGCGCGCTGGGCGTGCGCATCGTGCACATCAAGTCGGTGCTGCGGCCCGGCGGCGAGGACGACACGCGCGGCATCCCTGCCGCGTGGCGGCGCACCTTTCCGCTGCACGTGGGCGAAATTCCGAACGCCGACGCGCACGCCATCGAAGGCTCGAAGTGGACCGAGTGGGTCACGCGCGTCGAGCCCGGCGACATGCGCGTGGACACCAAGCGGCGGCTGTCTGCCTTCTACCCGACCGACCTCGACTTTCTGCTGCGCAACCAGCGCATCGAGACGGTGGTGCTCAATGGCGGCTTCACCGACTGCTGCGTGCTCAACACGGCCTTCGACGCCAACAACCACAACTACCGCGTGATCGTGCTGCGCGACCTGGTGCGCGGCACCGATGCGCACCTGGAAGGCGCGGCGCTGGCGATGGTGTCGCTGCACCTGGGGCTGGTGGTCGATTCGGGCGAGCTGCTGCGCCAGTGGCGCGGTTAGGAAGCAGCGTCCTGCGGCCTCGCGAAACACCGCGGAACCGGCTTTGCCGGCCGCTGGTGTCGCCCTAAGCCTTGCCGAGCCAGCGCTCGGCCACGCCCTGCATGTCGCCCTGCGCGGCATGCCACACCAGTTCGGGCGCGGCCACGTGCACGCCCGGCGGCGCGATGCGCAGCGCCAGGTCGACCAGCTCCGCCACCTTCGACGCGCGCACCGGCTGCTCGCTGCTCGGCACCATGAAACGCACGACGGAAAGCATCCATGCGGCCAGCCGCTCCAGCGGATTGGCGAACTTGGCATTCGCCGGCTTGCGCGCCGAGCGCACGAGGATCACGCGCTCGAAGCCGCAGGCCACCACCGCCTGCTCGTCGAGGCTGGCCAGCCCGCGCTTGAGCGCCTCGGGCAGCCGGCCCTGGTCGTGCGGCTGCACGATGGCCAGCGTGCGCACGCCGCAGGCATGAAGCCAGCGCGCGAGCGCGGGCAGATCCGAGGGCTCGGGCACCCACAGCGCGCGTTCGCGGTCGTGGTACAGGCGCGGCGGGTCGAAGGCGACGACAGCCGTGTGGGCGGAGGTGAGCGGCCATTGCGCGATGGGCAGCGCCGGGCTCAGGCAGGTCTCGACACCGCGCAACCCGTCGCGCATCGGCTCGCGCGCGAGCACGCGGGTGTGCGCATGGCGGTGGCTGCCCGCCAGCCGGCGCAGCAACTCGGCCCCCAGGGCGCCCGTGGCACCAGCGATCAGCAGCGTGCCGAAGGCCGAGGAAGCAACAGGCAAACCTGCACGGTTCGCGGCCTGCAGGGCATGCAGAGGACTGATCGGAGAAGACGCCATAAGAGTGAAAGCCATCGAAACCTTTTCGCGAAACACCGCGGAACCGGCTTTGCCGGGCTGCAGGTGTTGCTCCCGCCAGGGGGTAGGAGAAGCGACACGAAGTGCGCGAAGCCTGGGGGCGAGCGACGTCCTATGCTAACTTCCGGCTCTTCTGCGGAGGTAATGCAAATGATGATGAAGCGCTGGTTCCTGATCCTTGCGGCGGTCGTGTCGCTGAGCGGCTGCGGCTACAACGACTTCCAGTCGCTCGACGAGGCCAGCAAGTCGGCCTGGAGCGAGGTGCTCAACCAGTACCAGCGCAGAGCCGACCTCGTGCCCAACATCGTCGCCACCGTGAAGGGCGAGGCCGCCTTCGAGCAGGACACGCTCACCAAGGTGATCGAGGCGCGCGCCAAGGCCACCTCGATCCAGGTGACGCCCGAGACGCTGAACAACCCCGAGGCCTTCCAGAAGTTCCAGCAGGCGCAGGGCGAGCTCTCGTCGGCGCTGTCTCGGCTGATGGTGGTGTCGGAACGCTACCCCGACCTGAAGGCCAACCAGGCGTTCCGCGACCTGCGCGTGACGCTGGAAGGCACCGAGAACCGCATCACCGTGGCGCGCAACCGCTACATCGAGAGCGTGCAGGAGTACAACGTGCTCGCGCGCAGCTTCCCGACCAACATCACGGCCAAGATCTTCAGCTACGCGCCCAAGCCCAACTTCACGGTGCAGAACGAGGCGCAGATTTCCACGCCACCCACCGTCGACTTCAGCGCACCGAAGAAGTAAGAGCCGCAACCGATGGCCGTTGCCGCCCTGTTCCGCCGCGCGCTGGCCGCGTTCTTTCTGACGGCCTTTGCCTGGGCCGGGCTGCCCGCGCTGGCACAAGGCCTGCTGCCGGTGCCCGCGCTCACGGCGCGGGTGATCGACCAGACCCAGACGCTCGACAGCGCCCAGCGCAACGGCCTGGAGACCAAGCTCGCGGCCTTCGAGCAGCGCAAGGGCTCGCAGATCGTGGTGCTGATGGTGCCGACCACCGCGCCCGAAGACATCGCCGGCTACACGCAGCGCGTGGGCGACAGCTGGAAGATCGGCCGCAAGGGCGTGGGCGACGGCCTGCTGGTGGTGGTGGCCAAGAACGACCGCGCCATGCGCATCGCCACGGCCAAGACGCTCGAAGGGGCGGTGCCCGACCTGGCGGCCAGCCGCATCATCGACGAGGAGATGAAGCCGCGCTTTCGCCAGAACGACTTTGCGGGTGGTTTGAACGCCGCGGTCGATCGACTCATCGGTCTGGTCGACGGCGAGCCGCTGCCGGCGCCTTCGCGCGACACGGGTGAATCGAGCGGCTACGGCAACGAAGGGATCTTCGGCTTCCTGCAGCACTTCGGCCTGTTCCTGTTCGTCGGCGTGTTCATCGGCGCGCCCATCGTGCGGGCCATCCTGGGCAAGAAGCTGGGCACGGTGGTCGTGGGCGGTGGCGTCGGGCTGGTCGTCTTTCTCATCACCGCCAGCATCGCCATCGCGGCGATTGCGGGGGTGATCGCGCTCATCATCACGCTGGTGGCGGCCGCGGGGCGACCGGGTGGTGGCGGTGGCGGCTGGAGTTCGGGCGGCGGCGGCGGGGGCTGGAGCAGCGGCGGGAGCAGTGGCGGCGGCGGGGGTTTCAGCTCCGGCGGCGGCGGCAATTTCGGCGGCGGCGGCGCCTCGGGGAACTGGTGAAGAACGGGTGAACACGATGGCAACCGACGCAACCCTTTTCTCCAGGCTGGGCCGCATCTGGCGCCATCGCTGGATCGACGAGTCCGAGGTGCGCCGCGCCCTGCCCGAGGCCGTGATGCAGCGCCTGACGGGCCGCGTGGCCGCCAGCGAGCGGCGCCACAGCGGCGAGGTCCGCATCTGCGTCGAGGCGGGCCTGCCGA
The DNA here is from genome assembly GCF_056394985.1 of Variovorax sp. 10N412. Taxonomy (NCBI): domain Bacteria; kingdom Pseudomonadati; phylum Pseudomonadota; class Betaproteobacteria; order Burkholderiales; family Comamonadaceae; genus Variovorax; species Variovorax sp. 10N412. The sequence goes on along the minus strand of NZ_JBFTIO010000016.1, from coordinate 39,857 downwards.
TGTCGTACCTGTGGCGCCATGCCTCGGCGCGCGAGCGTGCGGTCATGCTGTTCGGCAAGCTGCGCGTGTGGGACACGGCACACAACAACGGCGTGCTCATCTACCTGCTGCTGGCCGAGCACGCGATCGAGGTCGTGGCCGACCGGGGCCTGCATTCGCACGTCGACGATGCGGCGTGGGCCGCGATGACGCAGCGCATGGGCGCGGCGTTTCGCGAAGGCCGCTTCGAGGACGGGCTGACGCAGGCGCTGGAAGAGATCTCGGCCCTGCTGGTCGAACACTTTCCGCTGGGCGACGGTGAGCTGGATGTGAACGAGTTGCCGGACGAACCGGTCGTGCTCTGACCCTTTGAATCTCTCCCTCCCCCAGAGGGAGAGGAGCTTTGACTTGCTCCCTCCCCCGCTGGGGGAGGCGCTTTGACTTTCTCCCTCCCCCGCTGGGGGAGGGCGGGGGTGGGGGCAAGCGGCGTATCCACCGAGCGCTCTGCCCGCCCCCATCCCAGCCTTCCCCCAGAGGGGGAAGGAGCAAGACATTCAGTCCGTTGCCGGCAGCGCCCACACGGCCGAGCCGCCCACCGCGTGAAAGCGCCGCCCCGGCGCCGCCTCCATCAGCCACCCGCCCGTGAACTCCCCGAAGGCCGGCAGCACGGCCTGCTGCGCATCGCTCACGAAACACGGCAATCGCACGCTGTCGCGCCCCGGCCCGTAGAGCTTGCAGGCCGGATGCAGGTGTCCCGCCAGCACGAAGTGCGTGGCATGCGCCTGCGGATGGTGGCAACAGGCGAAAGGGCCCATCAGGTGGGGCTCCTCGACCACGTCGATGCGCAACGCGGCCGGCGGATCGCCCGCGCGGCTGTCGTGGTTGCCGCGCACCAGCGTCATCGCGACGCCGGGGTGCCGCGCGCGCCAGGCCTCGACGGCGGCGAGCACCGTGCGCGCCTGCGCCGCATGCAGGAAGTCGCCGAGGAACACGATCTGCCTGGGTGCATGGCGGGCGATCAGCGCGTCGAGCCGCGCCAGGTTCTCCTGCGTGGTGCCCCCCGGCACCGGCTGGCCCAGCGCGCGGTAGGTCGCCGCCTTGCCGAGGTGCAGGTCGGCCAGGAACAGCGTGCGCTGCGCGGGCCACCACAGGGCGCGTTCGGGCAGCAGACACAACGATTCGCCGGCCCACTGCACCGGCAGCGGCGTCGTGGAAGAAAGAGAAGAGCTCACTGCCAGCCAGTGTCGCAAAAGCCGCCCCGGCCGGCGCACGCCTTGCAATTCGCCCTCGCGGCCCCCAGCTTTTTGCCATGACCGCCGAAACCACCGCCCCAACCACAGCCGAGTCGCCAGCGCTGCACATCGTCTGCCCGCATTGCCACACGACCAACCGCGTGCGCGCGGCGCAGCTGGGCAGCGCGCCCGACTGCGGCAGCTGCCACCGCCCGCTGTTCACCGGGCACTCGACGGCGCTGGCGGACGCGGCCACCTTCGACAAGCACATCGCGCGCAACGACATCCCGGTGCTGGTCGACTTCTGGGCCCCCTGGTGCGGTCCCTGCCGCCAGATGGCGCCGGGCTACGAGCAGGCGGCGGCCCAGCTCGAGCCCCAGGTGCGGCTGGCCAAGGTCGACACCGAGGCCGTGCAGGCGCTGGGCGCGCGCTTCAACATCCGCAGCATCCCCACGCTGGCACTGTTCCGCGGCGGGCGCGAAGTGGCGCGGCAGGCCGGCGCAATGAGCGCGGCGGACATCGTGCGCTGGGTGAAGGCGAACGGCGCGGGCTGAGCGGCTCGCCAACGCCTTGCCGCCGTCTCACAACGGAGGCAGGGGCCGTGACGGCTTGCGGCGTCGCTCACGCCGTGGCGCCGGCGGCGTGCCTCGCCCCTTGCCAGGCCCCTCCTGCCCGAAGGCCAGCGTTCCCTTCACCCGCTCGACACCGCCGGCCGTGACCACGCCGCCCGCGGCCTTCTCCAGCTGCTCGACCATGCGCGCGATGCGGTCGGCCACGTTCTCGTTGGACAGCTTCTCGCGGAACAGCTCGACCATCAGCGGAAACGAGAACGGCGTCGGCCGCGCGAGCGGCTGCAGCACCAGCGCCTGAGCGGCCATGCGCACGAGGCTCGCGCGCAGCCGGCCAATCTCCAGCTCCTGTGCCAGCAGCTCCTGCTCGGCCTGCTGCAGCAGCTTGTTGCCGGGGTCGTACTTGCGAAACACCTCCCAGAACAGCGAGGACGACGCCTGCAGCTGCTTGCTGCTGCGCTTCTCGCCGGGGTAGCCCTGGAAGATCAGCCCCGACACGCGTGCAATCTCGCGAAAGCGCCGTTGCGCGAGCTCGCCCGCGTTGAGCGAGGCCAGCACCTCGTGCAGCAGCGCGGCGTGGGCGTCGTCGCCCTCTCCTTCTCCCTCCCCTTCCGGCAGGCGCAGCACCTGCGGCAGCAGCGTGGGCCAGTCGACCGGCGTCGCGCTCAGCAGCTCGAAGCCGTAGTCGTTCACCGCGATGGAGAAGGTGCGCGCCTCGTGCTGCGCCACGCGCCACGCCAGCAGGCTCGCCAGGCCCAGGTGCACATGCCGCCCGGCGAACGGATACAGGAACAGGTGCGAGCCTTCGCGCGTCGTCAGCGTCTCGGCCAGCAGCGTCTGCGGCGTCGGCAGCGCCGACCACTGCTGCTGGATCTCGAGCAGCGGCCGCACGCACTGCAGTTCGGGCGATTCGTACTTGCCTTCTCCAGCCAGGGCGAGCTGCCGCACCACCGCATCGGCCAGCGTGGTCGACAGCGGCATGCGACCGCCGTTCCATCGCGGCACCACCGCGCGCTTGCCGCTGGCACGCCGCACCCAGGCCGTCATGTCGTGGATGCGCACCAGCTCGAGCAGCCGGCCGCCGAAGAGAAAGCAGTCGCCGGGCTTCATGCGCGCGACGAAGCTTTCTTCGACGCTGCCGATCTTCGAGCCCGCCAGGTACTGCACCGACATGCTCGCATCGCTCACGATGGTGCCGATGTTCATGCGGTGGCGGCGCGCCAGGCGCGCGTCGGGCACGCGCCAGACACCGTCGGCATCGGGCACGGCGCGCCTGTAGTCCGGATAGGCCGCGAGCGAGGCGCCGCCTTGCGCCACGAAGTCGAGGCACCATTGCCAGCTCTCGCGCGAGAGGTTTTGGTACGCCGCCGTGCCGCGCACTTCCTCGTACAGCGCGTCGGGCACGAAGCCGCCGCCCAGCGCCACCGTCACCAGGTGCTGCACCAGCACGTCCAGCGGCTGGTCGGGCGAATGGCGCGCCTCGATGTGCCCCGCCGCAATGGCCGTGCGCGCGGCCGAGCCCTCGACCATCTCGATGCTGTGCGTGGGCACGAGCGTGATGCGCGACGGCCGCCCCGGCGCATGGCCCGAACGGCCCGCGCGCTGCAGCAGGCGCGCCACGCCCTTGGGCGAGCCGATCTGCAGCACGCGCTCCACCGGCAGAAAGTCCACGCCCAGGTCCAGGCTCGACGTGCAGACCACCGCCTTCAGCTCGCCGCTCTTCAGGCCCAGCTCGACCCACTCGCGCACCTCGCGGTCGAGCGAGCCGTGGTGCAGCGCGATGGTGCCGGCCCATTCGGGCTTCGCCTCCAGCAGGGCCTGGTACCAGATTTCCGACTGCGAGCGCGTGTTGGTGAAGACCAGCGTGGTCTTGCTGGTGGCGATTTCCTCGATCACCTGCGGCAGCATCGTGAGACCGAGGTGACCGCCCCACGGAAAGCGCTCGGCGCGCCCGGGCAGCAGCGAATCGATGACGAGCTTCTTGGGCACCTGGCCCTGCACGAGCACGCCGTCTTCATGACCCAGCAGGGCATGCATCGCCTCTTGCAGGTTGCCCAGCGTGGCCGACATGCCCCAGACCGCGAGGCCCGGGTTCCAGCGCCGCAGGCGCGCCAGCGCAAGCTGCACCTGCACGCCGCGCTTGTTGCCGAGCAGCTCGTGCCATTCGTCGACGACGGCCAGTTGCACCTCGCCGAGCACCTCGCGCGCGTCGGCGCGCGAGAGCAGCACCGAGAGACTCTCGGGCGTGGTGACGAGCACGGTGGGCAGGCGCTTGTTCTGCGCGCTGCGTTCGGCGGAAGAGGTGTCGCCGCTGCGGGCGCCCGCGCTCCACGGATGCACGTCGGCGCCCAGCGCTTCGAGCGGTTGGTGCAGGGCGCGCAAGGTGTCGGCGGCAAGGGCGCGCATGGGGGTGAGCCACAGCACGGTGAGCGGCATCGGTGTCGGCTTGAGGGCGCCCTGCCTGCGGGCCCTGGAGAACGCCAGCAAGGCGCCGAGCCACACCGCATAGGTCTTGCCCGCGCCGGTGGTGGCGTGCAGCAGGCCGGACTTGCCTTCGGCGATGGCCTTCCAGACCTCGCGCTGGAACTTGAAAGGCTTCCACTCGCGCGCGGCAAACCACGCGTCGAGCGCCGCCTTGACCCTTGTCTTGCTCCTTCCCCCGCTGGGGGAAGGCTGGGAGGGGGGCAAGCGGCCTTCATCGAGCTGCGGCTCACTCCGGACACGCCGCTTGCCCCCACCCCTGACCGCCCCCGGAAGGGGAGGGAGAAATTCGGGCTCACCCGGCTCCACTGTCTTGCTGGATTTGCTCCTTTCCCTTCCGGGGGCAGGCTGGGATGGGGGCTCTCGGCCTTCGACAGGCGGCTGGTCTTTGATACGCCGCTTGCCCCCACCCCTGCCCTCCCCCGGAAGGGGAGGGAGAAATTCGGGCTCCACCGGATCGTTCATGTCGGAAGCAACGCCGCCAGCGTCTGCAAGGTATCCGCCTCCGCCACCGGCTTGTCCTCCCGCCACCGCAGCATCCGCGGAAAGCGCACCGCGATCCCGCTCTTGTGCCGCGTGCTGCGTGCGATGCCCTCGAAACCCAGCTCGAAGACCAGCGTCGGCTTCACGCTCTTCACGGGCCCGAAGCTCTCCACCGTGGTCTTGCGGATGACCGCGTCGACGCGGCCCATCTCCGCGTCGGTCAGGCCCGAATAGGCCTTGGCGAAGGGCACGAGCCTGCGGCCTTCCTGCCCGGGCGGGCCGTCCCACACCGCGAAGGTGTAGTCGCTGTAGAGGCTTGCGCGGCGGCCGTGGCCGCGCTGTGCGTAGATCAGCACGGCGTCGATGCTGAGCGGCTCGATCTTCCACTTCCACCACACGCCGACGTCCTTGGTGCGGCCCACGCCGTACTGCGCGTCGCGGCGCTTGAGCATCATCCCTTCCACACCCATGGTGCGCGCCGCTTCGCGCTGGCGTGCAAGGTCGTTCCAGTCGGCGCCCACGAGCATCGGGCTCGGCAGCAGCGAGGGGTGCTGCATGCGCGTGACCAGCTCGTCGAGCAGCGCGCGGCGCTCGGACTGCGGCAAGGTGCGCAGGTCGCGGCCTTCCCATTCGAGCAGGTCGTAGGCCAGCAGCACCACCGGGATCTCGCGCAGCAGCTTGGGCCCCAGCGTCTTGCGGCCGATGCGCCGCTGCAACTCGGCAAAGGGCTGGACCTTGCCTTCGCCTTCCGGCGAAGCTTCGTCCTTGCGCCACACGGCGATCTCGCCGTCGAGCACCGTGCCGTCTGGCAGGGCTTCGCCCAGCACGGCGAGTTCGGGAAAGCGCTCGGTCACCAGCTCCTCGCCGCGCGACCACACCCACACCACGCCGGCACGCTTGACCAGCTGCGCGCGAATGCCGTCCCACTTCCACTCGACGATCCAGTCGGCCGGCGGCCCGAGCACCGCGTCGAACTGCTCGACCGGCAGGTTGAAGGGATGCGCCAGGAAGAAAGGGTACGGCTGCCCGCTGGTCTTTTGCACCTGTTCTTCGCCCGACTCCGGCGCGACCAGCGCGCTGTAGTCGCCTGGCAGCGGCCGCGCGCCGATGTGCGTGTAGCCCATGAGGCGCTGCGCGACCCGCTTGGCGTCGATGCCGCCCACGGCGGCGAGCGCCTGCGTGACCTGCAGCTTCGACACGCCCACGCGGAACGAGCCGGTGATGAGCTTGAAGTACACCAGCCGCTCTTCGGCCGCGAGCTGGCGCCACTGCGCGCGCAGGCGGTCGGCCAGTTGCTCGGGCGCGGTCTTCGCGGCTTCGCGCAGGGGCAACAGGTGCTGCTCGACCCAGGTGGCAAGGCCGAGGTCGTGCGTCTCGCTGGGCGGCGGCAGCAGCAGCGCGATGGTCTCGGCCAAGTCGCCCACGGCGTCGTAGCTTTCGTCGAACAGCCACTCCGGCAGGCCCGCCGATTCCTGCGCGAGCAGGCGCAAAAGCTTGGTGGGCACGAGCTGGCGCGGCTTGCCGCCGGCCAGGAAGTAGACCGCCCATGCGGCATCGGCCGCGTCGGCCTCGCGCAGGTAGTGCTGCAGCGCGGCCTGCTTGGCAAGGTTCGACGTGCTCGCGTCGAGGTCACGGTAGAGCGCGGCAAAGGCCTTCATGAATTGGCTCCTTCCCCCACTGGGGGAAGGTCGGGATGGGGGCTGGCGGCGTCCCCATCGAGCGCCGCTGGCCCCCTCCCCAGCCCTCCCCCGGAAGGGGAGGGAGTTTCTTGGTCGTCTTCATCGCCGTATTCGGTCTTGAAGCCGCGCGCGTCCAGCCCGTTCTCCGTGAGCCAGCGCACCATCACCTGCACGCTGCCATGCGTGACGAACACGCGTTCGGCGCCCGTGCCGGCAATGGCTTGCTGCAGGCCGGGCCAGTCCGCGTGGTCGGACATGACGAAGCCGCGGTCCACGCCGCGCCGCCGGCGCGTGCCGCGCAGCTGCATCCAGCCGCTGGCGAAGGCATCGGCGTAGTTGCCGAAGCGCTTCATCCAGGGCGTGCCCTGCGCCGAAGGTGGCGCGAGCACCAGCGCGCGCTTGAGCATCGCGGCGTCCACGCCTTCGTCGCTCACGCGAAAGGTCGGCGGCAGGGCCACGCCGGCTGCGCGGTACACGGCATTGAGCGGCTCCACCGCGCCATGCACCACGATCGGCCCGATGCTCGCGTCCACTCCGTGCAGGATACGCTGCGCCTTGCCGAAGGCGTAGCAGAACAGCACCGAGGCACGCCCGGCCTGCGCATTGGCGCGCCACCACGCGTCGATCTGCGCGAACAGCACGGCCTGCGTGGGCCAGCGGTAGATCGGCAGCCCGAAGGTCGACTCGGTGATGAAGGTGTCGCAAGGCACCGGCTCGAAAGGCGGGCAGGTGCCGTCGGGCTCGGTCTTGTAGTCGCCCGAAGCCACCCACACGCGCCCGCCGTGTTCGAGCCGCACCTGCGCCGAGCCCAGCACATGGCCGGCCGGGTGCAGCGAGACGCGCACGCCGTGGTGCTCGATGGCCTCGCCGTAGGGCAAGGTCTGCAGGTTGATGTCCTGCCCGAGCCGCGTGCGCAGCGTGCCTTCGCTGTCGGTGTGGGCGAGGTAGTGCGCATGCCCGACGCGGGCGTGGTCCGAATGCGCGTGCGTGATGACCGCACGCCCCACCGGGCGCCAGGGGTCGATGTAGAAATCGCCGGGCGGGCAGTACAGGCCTTCGGGCCGGGCGACGACGAGTTCTTCTTGCGTTGCGGGCATGGCACGCCATCCTAGGCGCAGCCCGGGTTTCGCGCCGCCGCGCTGCAGCCGCGATGCGCTGTGGTCCGGCGCCTACCTGGCGCGCTTCTTCAGGGCTTCTTCGGCCGCCCGCTCATCATGTCGAGCACGTTCATCTTCATGCCGTTGGACATGACCATGTCGCCCGGCTTCTGGTCGGCCTTGCAGGGGCCGATCCATTTGGCTTCCATGACGCTGGTGCCTTCGGCGCGGCCCATCAGCGGCGGGTTGTAGCTCGACTTGCTTTCCATGCGGTAGGCGGTGTTGAAGTCGCCGCTCATCACCGCGTGCGAGGTGGCGGTGGTGTTGCCGATCTTGCAGACCGAGTCCATCACCAGCTTGCCGCCGTCGGCGCGCAGCTCCTGTTTGGCGCACATGTCCTTGCCCATGCCCTGGCCCATGTCGCGCAGCGCCTTGTCGCTGGCCGCGTCGATGCACTGCTGCATGGTGTGGCTGCCCGCGGGGCCCTTGCCCGTGCCGTCCCCGGTCTGTATCTCCCACAGGCCTGGCTTGCGCGAGGGAAAGTCGAGCGCGAAGGCGGGGCACGCGATGGCGCCGGCCATGATGCAGGCCGCGATGGCAGACAAACGGATCTTCATGACGGCTCCCGCAGCGGTGAACGACGATGCAGGGGTTGTACCGCGCGCGCCGCCGCGGCGGAATAGCGCAATCGGCCTACGCCGGACGTGCGCGCACAGGTGCGGCGGCCGCGGCACGCTGCCGCGTCGCGACACCGAGCGCCACGCCCAGCACGAAGCCGCCGAGCACGTCGATCAGCACATGCTGGCGCACCGCCATCGTCGAATAGACGATGCCTGCGGCCCACGCCACGTTCACGACGCGAAGCCACGCCGGCGCGCCCACCTCGCGCAGCTGCCGCGCCAGCACCACGCAGGCGAACACGGAGAACGAGACGTGCAGCGAGGGAAAGGCGTTGCCGGCCGAATCCACCATCTTCAGGAACTGCAGCGAGGTGCCCGGCACGGTGTCGACCGCGAAGTTCGGAATGGCCGTGGGCATGAACCAGAACACGAGCAGCGCCAGCGCCGTCATCGACGCGCAGCCGAAGGAGAAGCCCCACAGCTCGCGCTTGTCCTTGGCCAGCAGCACCGGCAATGCGATGTAGCCCCACAGCGAGAGGTAGACGGGCAGCAGCACCGGCGAGAACGGGATCAACCGGTCGAAGGCGGTGAGCGGCAGCACCCACGCCTGGCCCGCGTTGTTCATGATCCAGAAATACAGCGGGAAGAAACCGATGGTGGCGACCAGGTTGCCGGCCAGCTTCAGCGGGAACAGCGTGGCGCAGCGCCGCCACAGGGCGGTGAGCCAGGTGGGTGTCGTCTGGGACGCGCTGCTGGACGTGTCGGGTGCGGAGGGTGTCATGGAAGCCGGTGCAGCGCACGGCGCGCTACCAGGGCGTCCACTTTAATTCGCTTTTCGCCGAGGCCACCGTGCGTTCGATGAAGCGCACGCCGCGCGCGCCGTCCTCCACGCGCGGGTAATCCGCCGCCAGCGGGTCGGCCACCTGCCCCGCGAGCCGCGCGCGAATGTCCGCCGCCACGCCCGCATACACATTCGCGAAGGCCTCGATGAAACCCTCCGGATGCCCCGCCGGCAGCCGGCTCGCGCGCTGCGCGGATTTGCACAGCCACGGCGCGCCGCGCGTCAGCACGCGCTGGGGCCCGTCGTGCGGCAGGTGCACCAGTCGGCTCGGCTGCTCCTGGTGCCATTCGAGTGTGCCCAGCGTGCCCGACACGCGCAGGCGCAGGTCGTTCTCCAGGCCGGTGCTGACCTGCGAGGCGATGAGTACGCCGCGCGCGCCGCCCTGGAAGCGCAGCAGCAGGCTGCCGTCGTCGTCCAGCGTGCGGCCCGGCACCAGTGCGCTCAGGTCGGCGCACAGGCTTTCGATCTGCAGGCCGGTGACGGTGGCCACGAGGTTCTCGGCATGCGAGCCGATGTCGCCGATGGCGCCGGCCGCGCCGCTGCGGGCGGGGTCGGTGCGCCAATCGGCCTGCTTGTTGGTGCCGCTCTCGACATGGCTCGCGAGCCAGCCCTGGTTGTATTCGACGACCACCTTGCGCACGTCGCCGATCTGGCCCGCGCGCACCATCTCGCGCGCCTGCCGCACCATGGGATAGCCGGTGTAGTTGTAGGTGACGCCGAACACCGTGCCCTGCCTGGCCACGGTGGCGACCAGCGCATCGGCCTGTTCGCGCGTGTGCACCAGCGGCTTGTCGCACACCACGTGGAAGCCCGCCTCTGCGAAGGCCTGCGCCACCGGAAAGTGCACGTGGTTGGGCGTGACGATCGACACGAAGTCGATGCGCTCGTGCGCCGGGCGCTTCAGCTCGTCGGCCAGCAGCGCCTGCCAGTCGCCGTGGTTGCGCGCGTCGGCCAGGCCCAGGTCGCGGCCTGAGGCGCGCGCCTTGTCCGGGCTGGACGACAGCGCGCCGGCGACCAGTTCGATCTGGCCGTCCAGCGCCATGGCCTTGCGGTGCACGGCGCCGATGAAGGCATCGCGCCCGCCGCCGACCATGGCGTAGCGCACCTTGCGAAGCGGGGTGTCGGTCATCGATCTCCTCGTGTTTCCTGAAACTGTTCCCTCTCCCCTCGGGGAGAGGGAGCAAGACGCCTCAGAACGGCGAGTTCGGGTGGTAGAAATCCTTGGCGTTGTCCTTGGTGATCAACACCGAAGGAATGATCGTGGTCGCCGGCAGCTTCTCGCCCTTCAGGCGCGCTTCGGCCGTGAGCTTGATCGCGTCGTAGATGAACTTCGGCGAGTAGCTCACGTCGGCGCCGATGCGCTTGTCCTTGCCGTCCATGATGGTCTTGACCATGTCCTTGGCGCCCGCGCCGCCGAACACGATCTTGATGTCGTCGCGCTTGGCCTGCGAAATCGCCTTGAGCACGCCCACGGCCATGTCGTCGTCGGCGGCCCAGATGGCGTCGATCTGCTTGAAGCGCGTCAGGTAGTCCTGCGTGACCTTGAAGGCGTCGTCGCGGTTCCAGTTGGCGTACTTGGCGTCCAGCAGCTTGATGTCGGGGCTGCCCTTGAGCACCGCGTTGAAGGCGTCCATGCGCTCGTTGTCCAGCGTGGTCGCAATGCCGCGCAGCGCCACCACGTTGCCCTTGCCGCCCAGCGTCTTCACGATGTATTCGGCCGGGATCTTGCCGAAGGCGGTGTTGTCGCCGGCCACGTACGCATCCTGCGCACTGGTGTCCGTCAGGCCGCGGTCGACCACGGTGACGTAGGCGCCCTTGGCCTTGACCTGCGCGACCGGCTTGGTGAGCGCGGCCGATTCGAACGGGAACACGACCAGCGCGTTGATCTTGGTGACCGTCGACAGGTCTTGCAGCTGGTTGGCCTGCTCGGGCGCGTTGGCTGCGGTCTTGATCGTGATCTTCAGGTCCTTGTGTTCCTTCTCCAGGTCCTTCTTCGCCTGGTTGGCCCAGTAGTTGATGCCGCCCATGAAGCTGTGCGTGGCCGCGGGAATCGAAACGCCGAGGTTGACCTTTTCCGCGGCGAGCGCGGGCAGGCTGGCGAATGCTGCGGCGGCAACGGCCGTGAGGGCGAGGCGTCGGGTGAAAGTGGTCATGCTGGATGTCTCCTCTTGGTGGGTGGAACAGAACGAACGAACAACGAACAAACGGACGAAAAAACTAGCGCCGGCCGCGCTGCAGGAACGCGACGATGATGATCACGAAGCCCTGCACGGCCGCATTCAGGTACACGCTGATGATGCTGGTGAGGTTCAGGATGTTGCTGATGACCGAGAGCAGGATCGCGCCCACCACCGTGCCGGTGATGCTGCCCGCGCCGCCCTTCAACGCGGTGCCGCCGACGATCACCGCGGCGATCGCCTCCAGCTCCCACAGCAGGCCGGTGGTCGGCGAGGCCGAGCCCAGCCGCGGCACGTACAGCAGCGTGGCAATGCCCACGCACACGCCCAGCAGCACGTAGGTCATGATCTTCACGCGGTCGACGTCCACGGCCGCATAGCGCGCCACCTGCTCGTTCGAGCCGATGGCCTGCACGTAGCGCCCGTAGGCCGTGCGGTTCAGGATGACGCCGCCGATGATCGCGACGATCACGAACACCCACACCGGCACCGGAATGCCCGCCAGGCTCGCGTAGTAGACGGGCGCGTACAGGTCCGACAGGTCGTTGTCGAGCGTGAGCGCGCCGCCGTCGGCAAAGTAGGTGAGGTACGCGCGGAAGATGCCCAGCGTGCCCAGCGTCACGATGAAGGGCTCGATGCGGCCCTTGGTGATCAGCAGGCCGTGCGCCAGGCCGAACACCGCGCCGAGCACGATGGCCAGCACCGCGCCCATCACCACCGCCAGCAGCGGAGAGCCCGATGCGGGCCCGGCCCAGTTGATGAACATGATCACGCTGCCCGCGATGAGCGCGGCCATCGAGCCCACCGACAGGTCGATGCCGCCCGAGATGATCACGAAGCACATGCCCACCGCGATGATGCCGATGAAGGCCGTGCGCGTGAGCACGTTCATCGCGTTGTCGACGGTGGCGAAGTCGCTGTTGAGCAGCGTGCCGGCGATGCACAGCAGCACCAGGCCGATGACCGGGCCGAGGCCGTGCAGGCGCTCGGTCCAGCCGGGCTTGGCTTCGCTGCGGTGCGAGGCCGCTTCAGGCTGCGGCGGGGGCTGGGGTGTCTGCTGTTCCGGTGGCATGAGCGATGAGCTCCTCTTCTGTGAGATGGTCCGCGTCCAGCGTGGCGACGAGCCTGCCCGCCCGCATCACCGCGACGCGGTGGCACAGGCCGATCAGCTCCATCAGCTCCGACGAGACGACGATCACCGCGAGCCCTTCACGGGCGAGTCGCTGGATCAGGAAATAGATGTCGCGCTTGGCGCCCACGTCCACGCCACGCGTGGGCTCGTCGAGCACCACCACCTTCGGCTGCGGCTGCAGCACCTTGGCGAGCGCCAGCTTCTGCTGGTTGCCGCCCGACAGCGACGAGGCCCTGACCTCGAGCGAGCCGGTGCGAATGCCGTAGTCCTTCACCGCCTCGGCCAGCGCGCCGCGTTCGGCCTCGGGCTGGAGCCAGGGCTGCGCGTAGCGTTCGAGCGCCATCAGCGTGAGGTTCTGGCGCAGGCCGAAGTCCACGTGCAGGCCCTTGCCCTTGCGGTCTTCGCTCAGGTACGTGAGGCCGTTCTTTGCGGCATCGCGCGGGTTGCGCCAGCCCTTGCCGCCGGGCACGGGCTGGCCGAGCATCTCGACGCTGCCGCTCGCGGGGCGCAGGCCCAGCAGGCCTTCGAAGAGCTCGGTGCGGCCCGCACCGACCAGGCCCGCGAAGCCGAGGATCTCGCCGGGGCGCACCTCGAAGCTCGCGTCCTGCGCCCAGCCGGGCACGTTGAAGTTGCGCACGCGCATCGCGGGCGAATCGGCGGCCACGACCACGTCGCGCGGCGGGTAGAGATCGGCCAGCTCGCGGCCCACCATCAGGTTGGCCATCTGGTGGCGCGTGACGTCGGCGGTGGGTGCGCGCGCGACGAAGCGGCCGTCGCGCATCACGATGACCTCGTCGGTCACCTGCTCCACCTCGTCGAGCTTGTGCGAGATGTAGACGATGGTCACGCCGTCCGCGCGCAACTGCGCGATGAGCTTGAACAGGCGCTCCGTCTCGCCGGGCGTGAGCGTCGCGGTGGGCTCGTCCATGATGAGCAGGCGGGCGCGGCGGGCGATGGCCTTGGCGATTTCCACGAGCTGCTTCTCGGCGACGATGAGCTTGCGCACCTTGGTGCGCGGGTCGACCTGCAGGCCCACGGCGGCGAGTGCTGCGGCGGCCTCGCGCTCCATCGATGCGTCGTCGAGCAGCCAGCCCTTCTTCTTTTCATGGCCCAGGAAGATGTTCTGCGCCACGCTCAGGTCCTCGGCGAGGTTGAACTCCTGGTGGATCAGCACGATGCCGAGTGCCTCGGCGTCGCGCGAGCTCGTGAACTGCTGCGGCTGGCCGTTGATGCGCAGCGCGCCGCCGGTGAGTTGCTCGTAGCCGGCCAGGATCTTCATCAACGTGGACTTGCCCGCGCCGTTCTCGCCGAGCAGGCCGTACACACGACCGGGCGCCAGCGCGAAGCTCACGCCGTGCAACACCTGCACGGGACCGAAGGCCTTCACCACGCCGTCGAACTCGACGGCGACGCTGCCCTTGATTTCAGCGTTCATGGCGCCACTCCGCGGACCTTGAGGGTTTCATGCATCGCGAGCACGCCCGCGCCCACCAGTCCGCCCTGCATGCCCAGCGGCGTGTACTGGATCTCGAGATGCCGCGTGGACAGCGCCAGCGAGCGCTGGTACACGCTCTGGCGCACGGCCGCGAGGAACAGCGGGCCGATGCGCGTGATGCCGCCGCCGATGAACACATGCGACGGGTTGAAGAAGTTGACGACCGACGCGAGCATCTGCCCGATCAGGCTGCCGGCGCGCTGGATGATGCCGTTGGCCGCCGTGTCGCCGCCGCGGCTGGCCTGGCCCACGTCGATGGCGTCGATGCGGCCATGAACGCGCAGGCACTCGGCGAGCGCGGCGCTTTCGCCGGCCTCCGCTGCCTGCACGGCCATGCGCGTGATGGCGGGGCCCGCAGCCATGGCTTCGACGCAGCCGAGGTTGCCGCAATGGCAACGAGGGCCTTCCTGGTCGACGCAGATGTGGCCGACGTCTCCGGCCGAACCGGCTGCACCGCGGTACACCTCGCCGTGACAGACGATGCCGCAGCCGATGCCGGTGCCGATCTTGATGACGAGGAAGTTGTTCAGCGAGCGCTTGAGCCGCCACAGCTCGCCCAGCGCCATGAGGTTCACGTCGTTGTCGACGAAGACCGGCGCGGCGTAGTCTTCGCGCAGGTAGTCGCGGATCGAGAAGCCGTCCCAGGCCGGCATCAGCGGCGGGTTCACGAGCTGGCCGATCTCGAAGTTCACGGGGCCGGGCACGCCGATGCCGATGCCGAGCACGTCCTTGGCGCTGCAGCCGCAGCGTGCCAGCAGCTCACGCATCAGGATGCGCACGCGCGCCAGCACGACGGTCGGGCCTTGGCGCACGTCGGCGGATTCTTCGTGCTGGGCCAGCACGGTGAGGTCGGGGCGCAGAACGGCCACGTCGAGGCTGGTCGCACCGATGTCGATGCCCACGAGCACGCCGAGCGCGGTGTGGAGCTGGAGGTTCTCCGCGCGGCGCCCGCCCGAGGAACGTTGCAGGCCGGCTTCGGCGAGCAAGCCCTGGTCGACGAGGCCGGCAATCAGGCCGTTGGCCTTGCTCTTGGAAAAGCCGAGCTGTTCGGCCATGGCATGGCGCGAGCCGCCGGCCGACCAGAAGGTCGTTTCCAGCAAGCGCATTTCATCGGCGGTGATGCCACTCCAACGTGCCACGTCTTGTCTCCGTGTTCTTTTCTTGTCTTCGCGCCGAATACTAGGGGCAGGGCTTCAGCCAGACAAGGCTGAACTTCGACCATATTCAGATCGAAGTTGGTTGCAATCGGCGTCGGAAAGGCACAGACGCAAAAAAGCCGCCCGAGGGCGGCTTCTTCCGAGCAGCGAGACTGGGCTCTTGCTTACTTCTTCTGGCGGTACTTGCGCAGCGCCGCGATCTGGGCTGCCATCACGGCCAGCTCCGATTGCGCCATCGCGATGTCGATGTCGCTCTTCGCGTTCTTCAGGGCTTCTTCCGCCGCAGCCTTGGCCTGGTTGGCCTTCTCGTCGTCGAGGTCCTTGCCGCGGATCGCGGTGTCGGACAGCACGGTGACGGAATTGGGCTGCACTTCGAGAATGCCGCCAGCCACGAAGACGAACTCTTCCTTGCCATCGGCCGTTTCGATGCGCACCGCGCCGGGGCGGATGCGCGTGATCAGCGGGGTGTGACGCGGATAGATGCCGAGCTCACCGGCTTCACCGGGCAGCGCGACGAACCTGGCTTCGCCCGAGAAGATCGACTCTTCCGCGCTGACCACGTCGACGTGAATGGTGTTTGCCATCTGAGTTCCTATGTCGCCTTAAGCGATTTTCTTGGCTTTTTCGAACGCTTCGTCGATGCCGCCGACCATGTAGAACGCTTGTTCCGGCAGGTGGTCGGCTTCGCCGTTCACGATCATCTTGAAACCACGGATGGTTTCGGCCAGCGGCACGTACTTGCCAGGCGAGCCCGTGAACACTTCGGCCACGTGGAACGGCTGCGACAGGAAACGCTGGATCTTGCGAGCGCGGGCCACGGCCAGCTTGTCGTCCGGTGCCAGTTCGTCCATGCCCAGAATCGCGATGATGTCGCGCAGTTCCTTGTAGCGCTGCAGCGTGCCTTGCACGGCGCGGGCCACGTTGTAGTGCTCTTCGCCGACCACGTTCGGGTCGAGCTGGCGCGAGGTCGAGTCCAGCGGGTCCACGGCGGGGTAGATGCCCAGCGAGGCGATGTCGCGCGACAGCACCACGGTGGAGTCCAAGTGGGCGAAGGTGGTGGCGGGCGACGGGTCGGTCAAGTCATCCGCAGGGACGTACACGGCCTGGATCGAGGTGATCGAGCCGACCTTGGTCGACGTGATCCGCTCTTGCAGGCGGCCCATTTCCTCGGCCAGCGTCGGCTGGTAGCCCACGGCGGAAGGCATGCGGCCCAGCAGTGCCGACACTTCGGTACCGGCCAGCGTGTAGCGGTAGATGTTGTCCACGAAGAACAGAACGTCACGGCCTTCGTCGCGGAACGACTCGGCGATGGTCAGGCCGGTCAGCGCCACGCGCAGACGGTTGCCCGGGGGTTCGTTCATCTGGCCGTAGACCATGGCGACCTTCGAGTCTTCGAGCTTCTCGAGGTTCACCACGCCGGAGTCGGCCATCTCGTGATAGAAGTCGTTGCCTTCGCGGGTACGTTCACCCACACCGGCGAACACCGACAGACCCGAGTGAGCCTTGGCGATGTTGTTGATGAGTTCCATCATGTTCACGGTCTTGCCCACGCCGGCGCCGCCGAACAGGCCCACCTTGCCGCCCTTGGCGAACGGGCACACCAGGTCGATCACCTTGATGCCGGTTTCCAGCAGGTCTTGCGACGGCGACAGTTCGTCGTACGCGGGGGCCTTGCGGTGGATCGAGGCGGTGAGTTCCTGGCTGACCGGGCCGCGTTCGTCGATGGGCGCGCCCAGCACGTCCATGATCCGGCCGAGCGTGGCCTTGCCGACGGGCACCGTGATGGGGGCGCCCGTGTTGGTCACGATCAGACCGCGGCGCAGGCCGTCGGACGAGCCCAGCGCGATCGTGCGCACAATGCCGTCGCCGAGCTGTTGCTGGACTTCGAGAGTCAGCGCGCTGCCTTCGAATTTCAAGGCGTCGTACACCTTGGGCATCTGGTCACGCGGGAACTCCACGTCGACCACGGCGCCGATACATTGGACAATTTTTCCTTCAGCCATGGCGTTTCCTTCTGGATGGATCTCAATAAATTTGCGACAGGTTCTTGCAGAAGCGTCCTGGTGCCAAAACGGGCCGCTTTTGCAAGAATGCCGGACGGGCCGGCACCCTTGAATGGTTCAAATCGGCGACAGGGCGCGCAGAGCGCACCCGGTCAGCCGTGCAGATGCATCGCCTCGATCACACGCCCGCGGCAGCGGCCGCGCCGGACACGATTTCGGAGAGTTCCTTCGTGATGCCGGCCTGACGGGTCTTGTTGTAGACCAGCTTCAGTTCGCTGATCACATTGCCCGCGTTGTCGGTCGCAGCCTTCATGGCCACCATGCGCGCCGAATGCTCGGACGCCATGTTCTCGGCCACGGCCTGGTACACCAGCGATTCCACGTAGCGCACCAGCAGCTCGTCGATCACGCTTTGCGCGTCGGGTTCGTAGATGTAGTCCCACGAATGATGCCCCGGGTCGGTCTGCAGCGTCTCGGCCTTCAGCGGCAGCAGTTGCTCCACCATCGGCTCTTGCTTGATGGTGTTGATGAACTTGGTGTAGCACAGGTACACAGCCGACAGCTTGCCTTCGGCGTAGGCGTCGAGCAGCGTCTTGACAGGCCCGATGAGCTTGTCGAGATGCGGCGTGTCGCCCAGCTGCGTCACATGGGCCACCACGCGGGCGCCGATGCGATTCAGGAAGCCCAGGCCCTTGCTGCCGATGGCAACCGACTCGACCACGTTGCCTGCAGACTGCGCTTCGCGCAGCCGGGTCGTGACAGCACGAAGCAGGTTGGTGTTCAAGCCGCCGCACAGGCCCTTGTCGCTGGTCACGATGATGAAACCGACGCCCTTGGCCTCGGTCGTCTTCATGAACGCGTGGGTGTACTCCGGGTTCGCCTTGCCAAGGTTGGCCGCGATGTTGCGGATCTTTTCGCTGTAGGGGCGAGCGGCGCGCATGCGTTCCTGCGCCTTGCGCATCTTGGAAACCGAGACCATTTCCATGGCCTTGGTGATCTTCTTGGTGTTTTCTACCGATTTGATCTTGCCGCGGATTTCCTTACCAGCTGCCATGAGAGCTCCTTCTTGCGTCGGTCAAGGCGTCGATCAGGCGAACGACTTCTTGAACGCGGTGACGGCGGCCGTCAATTCGGCTTCCGCTTCCTTGTCGAGCGCCTTGGACTTCTCGATCTTGTCGAGCAGCGGGGCGTAGCTGGACTTCAGGAATTGATGCAGGCCGTGTTCGAACGGCAGCACCTTCTTGATGTCGAGGTCGTCCATGAAACCCTTGTTCACGGCGAACAGCGTCGCACCCATCAGCGAGATCGGCAGCGGGCTGTACTGGGACTGCTTGAGCAGTTCGGTCACGCGGGCACCGCGGTCGAGCTGCTTGCGGGTGGCTTCGTCCAGGTCGGAAGCGAACTGCGCGAACGCAGCCAGTTCACGGTACTGCGCCAGGTCGGTACGGATACCGCCGGACAGGCCCTTGATGATCTTCGTCTGAGCCGACGAACCCACGCGCGACACCGAGATACCGGCGTTGATGGCGGGGCGGA
Source organism: Variovorax sp. 10N412 (assembly GCF_056394985.1). Taxonomy (NCBI): domain Bacteria; kingdom Pseudomonadati; phylum Pseudomonadota; class Betaproteobacteria; order Burkholderiales; family Comamonadaceae; genus Variovorax; species Variovorax sp. 10N412. The sequence goes on along the minus strand of NZ_JBFTIO010000016.1, from coordinate 21,376 downwards.
TACCTGCGTTGAACAGGCTCGTTTCCAGGAAGATCTGGCCGTCGGTGATCGAGATCACGTTGGTCGGAACGAAAGCGGACACGTCGCCGGCTTGCGTTTCGATGATCGGCAGTGCCGTCAGCGAACCGGTCTTGCCCTTGACTTCACCCTTGGTGAAGGCTTCGACGTAGTCGGCGTTCACGCGGGCTGCGCGTTCGAGCAGGCGGCTGTGGAGATAGAACACGTCGCCGGGGTAGGCTTCGCGGCCTGGCGGGCGGCGCAGCAGCAGCGACACCTGGCGGTAGGCCACGGCTTGCTTGGACAGGTCGTCGTAGACGATCAGCGCGTCTTCGCCGCGGTCGCGGAAGTACTCGCCCATCGTACAGCCCGAGTAGGCCGACACGTACTGCATGGCGGCCGATTCCGAAGCGGAAGCGGCGACCACGATCGTGTAGTCCATGGCACCGGCTTGTTCCAGCGAGCGCACCACGTTCTTGATCGACGAAGCCTTCTGGCCGATGGCGACGTAGATGCACGTCACGCCCTGGCCCTTCTGGGCGATGATCGCGTCGATGGCGACGGCCGTCTTGCCGGTCTGGCGGTCGCCGATGATCAGCTCGCGCTGGCCACGGCCGATCGGCACCATCGAGTCGATGGACTTCAGGCCGGTCTGCAGCGGCTGGTCGACGGACTTCCGTGCGATCACGCCCGGAGCGACCTTTTCGATCACGTCGGTGAGCTTGGCGTTGATGGGACCCTTGCCGTCGATCGGCTGGCCCAGTGCGTTCACCACGCGGCCGATGAGCTCGGGGCCCACCGGCACTTCCAGAATGCGGCCCGTGCACTTCACGGTGTCGCCTTCGGAGATGTGTTCGTATTCACCCAGAATCACGGCGCCGACCGAGTCGCGCTCGAGGTTCAGGGCCAGGCCGAACGACGGCGTGCCGTCGGCGCTCGGCGGGAACTCGAGCATTTCGCCCTGCATGGCGTCCGACAGGCCGTGCACGCGCACGATGCCGTCGGTCACCGACACCACGGTGCCTTCATTGCGGATGTTGGCGCTGACCCCGAGGCCCTCGATGCGGCTCTTGATCAGTTCGGAAATTTCTGCGGGATTGAGTTGCATGACTCTTTCCTTCTTTCTTTGTAAGGCGATGGAGACCGTCAGGCCGCCAGCGCAACTTTCATTTGTTCAAGGCGCGCTTTGACGGAGGTGTCGAGCACCTCGTCGCCGACCACCACACGAATGCCGCCGATCAGTTCCGGCTCTTGCTGGACCGTGACCTGCAACTTGCGGCCGAAACGCTTTTCGAGCGCGGCCGACACGGTGGCCAAGGCCGCCGCGTCGATCGGGAAGGCGCTGTAGACCACGGCGTCGGACGAACCGCTCTTCGCGTTGGCCAGTGCCCGGAACTGCTTCGCAATTTCCGGCAGCACCGAAAAACGCCCGTTCTCGAGGAGTGCGGACAGGAAGTTCTGGGCAGGAGCGGCCAGCGGTGCACCGAATGCACCGGCGACCACGCCGATCACCTGTTCGGCCGTGGCCTTGGGGTTGTCGGCGAACTGCTGGAGCTCCGGATTGGCCGCGATGGCGGCAATCTTTTCAAGCCAGGCGCTGGTTCCGGCGACGTCGGACGACGACGCCTTGAAGAGCGCCTCGGCGTAGGGGCGTGCAATGGTGGCGAGTTCGGCCATGGCTTCTATCAGAGTTCGGTCTGCAGACGAGCGAGCAAATCGGCGTGGACGCCTGCATTCACTTCCTTGCGCAGAATCTGCTCTGCGCCCTTGACGGCCAGTGCGGCAACCTGCTCGCGCAGTGCTTCACGGGCCTTCAGTGCCTGCTGGTCGGCTTCGACACGTGCGGCTGCAACGATCTTGTTGCCTTCCTCGGTCGCGCGGGCCTTGGCCTCTTCAACGATGGCCTGGGCGCGACGTTCGGCGTCGGCAAGACGTTGCGCGGACTCGTTGCGTGCCTGGCCCAGCTCGGCTTCCACGCGCTTGTTGGCGGCGGACAACTCGGACTTGGCCTTGTCGGCGGCAGCGAGGCCTTCGGCGATCTTCGCAGCGCGGTCGTCCAGCGCTTTCGCGATCGGCGGCCACACAAACTTCATCGTGAACCCGACCAGGATCAGGAACACGATCATCTGAACGATCAGGGTACCGGTAATGCTCACTTTTTACCCTCTCTTTGGGATTGAATGCGAAGCCATTCCGCAGTGGGGAATGACGACACGGGTCCGAGGAGAAAGACTTACTTCGGCAGGTTGGCGATCTGAGCCAGGAACGGGTTGGCCGTTGCGAACCACAGAGCGATACCGGTGCCGATAATGAAAGCGGCGTCGATCAGACCAGCCAGCAGGAACATCTTGGTTTGAAGTTCGCCCATGAGTTCGGGCTGACGCGCAGCCGACTCGAGGTACTTGCTGCCCATGATGCCGATGCCGATACATGCGCCCACAGCGCCCAGACCGATGATCAGGCCGGCGGCCAGTGCAACAAAGCTAATAACTTCCATGATGACTCCTAGAGGACTTTGGTTGAAGAGAAAACAAAAAACAGAAACGAAAACGGATGATCAGTGGTGATCGTGGGCCTGGCCGATGTAGACCAGCGTCAACATCATGAACACGAAGGCTTGCAGCGTGATGATCAGGATGTGGAAGATGGCCCAGGCCGTACCCGCAACGATGTGGCCGATGGCCAGGCCGATGCCGGTCGCCGACATGGACCAGGCACCGCCCATCAAGGCGATCAGCAGGAAGATCAGTTCACCGGCGTACATGTTGCCGAACAACCGCATGCCGTGCGAGACCGTCTTGGCGACGAACTCGATCATCTGCATGGCGAAGTTGAAGGGGTACAGCGCCCAGTGGTTGCCGAAGGGTGCAGTGAACAGCTCGTGGATCCAGCCGCCGGCGCCCTTGATCTTGATGTTGTAGTAGATGCAGATCAGCAGCACGGCCACCGACATGCCCATGGTCACGGAGAGGTCGGCGGTGGGCACGACGCGCAGGTAGGCGTGGTGCGGGTCTTCGCCGGCAATGTGGAAGATCTTGGCCCAGATCGCCGGGAACAAATCGACCGGGAACAGGTCCATTGCATTCAGCAGAAAGATCCAGACGAAGATCGTGAGCGCCAGCGGAGCGACGAACTTGCGGCTCGTGGCGTTGTGAACGATGCCCTTGGCCTGCTGGTCGACCATTTCGACGAGCAGTTCGACAGCCGCTTGAAAACGACCAGGAACACCCGAAGTGGCCTTGCGGGCAGCCAGCCAGAGCAGCCAGCAGCCCAGCACGCCGAGCAGGATCGAGAAGAAAAGTGAGTCGAAATTGAAAACAGTCAGGTCCGCAACACCTCCAGGCTTGGAGCTTTGCAGGTGCGTCAAGTGGTGAACGATGTATTCACCCGCGGTCTGACCATGTTCCGCAGCGTTTTCAGCAGCCATTCCGTTACTCGTCTCTCTGTTTCCGGCGCCGGGGCGAGAACATCACCGCCAACCAGGCCGCCTTCATTGTCACCACCAGGCCGACCAGCATTGCTGGCCAGCTCAGCGCCGTAATCAGCCTTGGCGCAGCGATCAGCATCGCCACCGACAAGGCCATCTTGACCATTTCCCACAGGAAGAATCCGAACACAGCCGTGCCCGGATTCAAGGAAGAAAACCGACCGGTCAGCCCGCGTGCGAAAACCGCCGATGGAACAACCACCGCGATCGCACCGTAAGCGGCGGACCAACCCAGATTTTGCCTCCCCGTCAGTCCCCAGATGGCCAGAGCCACCACCAGACCGACAACCAACTGACCCGCGACCACCCGCCACGGGGAGATCGAAGGGTTCTTTGCTCGCAGCTCACGCGCCTCATCGGCGGTCAACGGCTTGAATTCTGCGTCGAGGTCTTCAGCGACCTCCGAGTCTTGTCGGGCGATTGTTTTCATTTCGAATGAAGCCCGGATGACCACCCAGAATCTACAAAGCCATTGATTATAAGTAAAAACCCAAGCGCTCCCGCCATCCGGCGTGTCGCGCATGCAAATCGATGTCGGATTCCCTGACGCGAACCCGACGCAGCACGCCCAACCATAATTCCGGCATGCACCCTATCACCGACGCCCTGCCCGCCACGCTTTGTTACCTCGATGGCGAATACACCGCCCTGCGCGACGCGAAGATCAGCGTGCTCGACCGCGGCTTCATCTTCGGCGACGGCATCTACGAATACGTGCCCGTCTACTTCGGCCAGCCCTTCTGCTTCGAGGAGCACATGGCACGCCTGGCCCGTTCGCTCACCGAGCTGCAGATCGACAACCCGCACTCGCTCGACCAGTGGCGCGACATCGTCATGCGCCTGGTCGCGCCGGGTGGCGACGCACCGCAGTCCGTGTACTTTCAGGTGACGCGCGGCGTGGCGCCGCGCGACCATGCGATGGTGCGCGGCCTGCGCCCCACGGTGTTCGTCATGGTGAACCCGCTGCCGCCCATCGCCGAGGCCGTGCGCGCCAGGGGCGTGGCCTGCGTCACCGCGGCCGACTTCCGCTGGCAGAAAGCCCACATCAAGAGCACCAGCCTGCTGGGCGCCGTGCTCGCGCGGCAGATCAGCGTGGAAGCCGGCGCCACCGAAACCATCATGTTCCGCGACGAATGGCTCAGCGAAGCCTCGTCGAGCAACGTGTGGATCGTGAAGGACGGGCAGCTGATAGGCCCACCCAAGGACAACCTGGTGCTCACCGGCATCCGCTACGGCCTGTTCGAGCGCCTGTGCCAGGAGCGCGGCATTCCCTTCGCGCTGCGCCGCATCTCGCGCGACGAGGTGTTCGGCGCCGACGAGCTGATCATTTCCTCGGCCAGCAAGGAACTGCTGCCAGTGGTCACGCTCGACGGCCAGGCTATTGGCAACGGCCGACCCGGCCCCATCTACGACAGCTTGTACAAGGCCTACCAGGAGGCCAAGGTACGCAACGCACAGAAGCACGGAGCCCCGGCATGACCGACAACGACACGACCCCCATCGAGACCCCCGCGATCCCCGACCCGCGCAAGGAATCGCTGATCGAGTACCCCTCGCAGTTCCCCATCAAGGTGATGGGCGTGAAGGCCGACGGCTACGTGCACGCGATCACGCAGATCGCCGAGCAGTTCGACCCGACCTTCGACGCCACCACCGTCGAGTTGCGCGACAGCAAGGGCGGCAACTACCTGGGCGTGACCATCACCGTCACGGCCACCAGCCGCGAACAGCTCGACGACCTGTACCGCGCGCTGTCCGCGCACCCGCTGGTCAAGGTCGTGCTTTGAGCCTGCGCCGGCGGTTCGCTGCGGCGGCACTGTGTGCCAGCGGCCTCCTGGCCGCCCGCAAGGCGAAGGCCCTGCCATGACCGACACCACCGCCGCCCCCCCGGCCATCGAACGGCATCCGCTGGGCCGCGTCGGCTATGCGGACACCTTCGCGGCCATGAAGCAATTCACGCTGGAGCGCACGCCTGACACGCCCGATGCGCTATGGATTTGCGAGCATGCCCCGGTCTTCACCCAGGGCGTGGCGGGCAGGCAGGACCACATCCTGAACCCCGGCGACATTCCGGTCGTGCAGACCGACCGCGGCGGCCAGGTCACCTTCCACGGCCCCGGCCAGGTGGTGGTGTACCCGTTGATCGACCTGCGCCGGGCGGGGTATTTCGTGAAGGAGTACGTCTACCGCATCGAGGAATCGGTGCTGCGCACGCTGGCCCATTTCGGCGTGACCGGCCACCGCGTGCCCGGTGCGCCGGGCATCTACGTGCGCCTGGACGACCCGTTCTCCCATGCGGCGCTGACCGGCCCGCTGCCCGCCGGCGACCCCTTCCGCGGCCTGGGCAAGATCGCCGCGCTGGGCATCAAGGTGAGCCGCCACGCGACCTACCACGGCGTGGCGCTGAACGTCGCCATGGACCTCGAACCCTTCTCGCGCATCAACCCTTGCGGCTATGCGGGGCTGCAAACGGTCGACCTTTCTACAATCGGCATCCAAACCACATGGGAAGAAGCTGCCCGGGTCCTGAGCCAAAAACTCACCACCTACCTGGCGCCCTAGCAATCCAATGAGCACCACCGAAGTCGTCCCGTCCCCCGTAGTGAGAGAGGCCCAGAGCGCCGAAAACTACAACCCCCTGGCCAAGCAGAAAGCCGCCGCCAAGCTCTCGCGCATCCCCGTCAAGGTGGTGCAGAGCGGCGAAGTGCTCAAGAAGCCGGAGTGGATCCGCGTGAAGGCCGGCAGCCCGACCACGCGCTTCTACGAGATCAAGCAGATCCTGCGCGAGAGCAACCTGCACACCGTGTGCGAAGAGGCCTCCTGCCCGAACATCGGCGAATGCTTCGGCAACGGCACCGCCACCTTCATGATCATGGGCGACAAGTGCACGCGCCGCTGCCCGTTCTGCGACGTGGGCCACGGCCGCCCCGACCCGCTGGACAAGGACGAGCCGCTCAACCTGGCCAAGACCATCGCCAAGCTGCGCCTGAAGTACGTGGTGATCACCAGCGTGGACCGCGACGACCTGCGCGACGGCGGCAGCCAGCACTTTGTCGATTGCATCACCCACATCCGCGAGCTCTCGCCGATGACGCAGATCGAAATCCTGGTGCCCGACTTCCGCGGCCGCGACGACCGCGCCCTCGAGATCCTGAAGGCCGCGCCGCCGGACGTGATGAACCACAACCTCGAGACCGCGCCCCGCCTCTACAAGGAAGCGCGCCCCGGCAGCGACTACCAGTTCAGCCTGAACCTGCTGAAGAAGTTCAAGGCGCTGCACCCGAAGGTGCCCACCAAGAGCGGCATCATGGTCGGCCTGGGCGAGACCGACGAAGAGATCCTGCAGGTGATGCGCGACATGCGCGCCCACGACATCGACATGCTGACCATCGGCCAGTACCTGTCGCCGTCGGGCTCGCACCTGCCGGTGCGCCGCTACGTGCACCCCGACACCTTCAAGATGTTCGAGGAAGAGGCCTACAAGATGGGCTTCGGCCATGCGGCCGTCGGCGCGATGGTGCGCTCCAGCTACCACGCCGACCAGCAGGCCCATGCGGCCCAGCAGGCGCACGCCGCAGGCGGTTGAGCGTTTCGGCAAGCGAATGAAAAAGGCCCGTCGCGGGCCTTTTTCAATGGCGGCGCGAGGGCACAGGTCGCGCGCCCACCGCTGGCCTAAGGCAAGTCCAGCCTGTACCCCACCCCATAGATCGACCGGATCAGCTCCTGCCCCCCGCTCGCCGCGTCCAGCTTGCGGCGCAGGTTCTTCACATGGCTGTCGACCGCGCGATCGGTCACCGCGCGCTGGTCGGCATGCACGTGGTCGAGCAGCTTGTCGCGCGACAGCACGCGCCCGCGCGCATCGGCCAGCGCCTTCAGCAGCCGGAACTCGATCGGCGTGAGGTCCAGCGCGGCCCCCTGCCACGATGCCTTGTAGGCCTGCGCGTCGATCTGCAGCGCCGACACCTCGCGCGCCGAATGGCCGCTGCGGCGCAGCAGCGCCTTGACCCGCGCCACCACCTCGCGCGGACTGAACGGCGTCTTGCAGATGTAGTCGTCCGCGCCGATCTCCAGGCCCATCAGGCGGTCGGCCTCTTCCACGCGCGCGGTGAGCATGATGACCGGCACGTCGCTGAACAGACGCAGCGCGCGGCACACGCTCATGCCGTCCTGGCCGGGCAGCATCAGGTCGAGCAGCACCAGGTCGGGCCGGCGCGCCTTCACGCTGGGCACCACGTCCAGCCCGTTGGCCAGCCATGCCGAGGTGTAGCCGGAGGCCTGCAGGTAGTCGGCGAGCAGCGCGGCCATGCGCGGCTCGTCCTCGACGATCAGGACGTGTGCGGCCGAGGGGGGTGTCATGGGTTCGTTCATCGGCGGTCCTCAGGCACGCGGCAGGCGGATCGCGACCCACACGCCGCCCAGCGGCGACACTTGCGCCTCGATGGTGCCGCCGTGCGCCTCCACGATGCTGCGGCAGATCGACAGGCCCAGCCCCGCGCCGCCGCTGGCGCGGTTGCGCGAGCCCTCGCCGCGAAAGAAGCGCTCGAACAGACGCGGCAGCTGCGCCGCCTCCACGCCCGGCGCCGAATCCATCAGGTCGACGGCAAGTTGCGCGCCCTCCTCGCGCGCCGCGATGCGCAGCACGCCGCCCGCATCGGTGTAGCGGCAGCTGTTGAGCACCAGGTTGCTGAACAGCTGCTGCATGCGGCGCTCGTCGGCGAACGCCACCAGCGGCTGCGCCGGCAGGTCCAGTTCCAGGCGCAGGCCCGCAGAGGCCAGCCGCTCACGGAAGCCGTCGACGCTCGCCTCGACCAGCTCGCGCAAGTCCACGTCGGCCTTGCGGTACGCGAGCGCGCCCACGTCGGCCAGCGACAGGTCGTACAGGTCGGACACCAGCTGGTTGAGCATGCCCACCTCGTGCTGCAGCGAGCGCACGGCCTGCGCGTCGAGGCGGCGCACACCGTCTTCCATCGCCTCCAGCTCACCGTGCAGCACGCCCAGCGGCGTGCGCAGCTCGTGCGACACGTCGGCCATGAACTCGCGCCGCATGCGCTCGTTGCGCTGCAGCGTGTGGGCCAGTGAATTGAAGTCGCGCGCCAGCTGCCCCACCTCGTCCTGCGAGGCCACGGCCACGCGGCTTTCGTAGTCGCCGGCGGCCAGCCGGTGGGTGGCCGCGGCCACGCGCTTGACGGGGCCCAGCAGCACCCGCGCGATCCACCATGCGATGCCCGCGGCCAGCAGCACGCACAGCACGCCGATGACCCAGCTCGCACGCGCCTGGTTCTGCTGGAAGCGCTGGTCGCCGGCCTCGCTCACGTTCTGGAACGGTGCCATCACCACCCAGCCCACGGTCTTGCCGTCGACCACCACGGCGCGTTCGGCCGACCCTTTTCGCGCCTCCCGGAAGCCGGCGATCACCCTGCGGTCGGTATCGAGCAGGCTCACGCGCAGCATGGCGCCCGTCAGGTCGGACACAGGCGGCGGCGTGCGTCCCGGCTCGAAGCGCTCACCACTCACCAAGGGTGCGGGCCGCATGATCTCGAACCACGGCCCCGGCCCTTCGCGCAGGAAGTCCCAGCTGCCGTTCTGCCGGTAGGCCGCCACGGCGTTGGGCAGCACGGCGTCCAGCCGCTCCACGCCCTGCTCGTTGAGGTAGCCGACAAAGCCGCGCTCGAAGTTCCAGCGCGAGGCGGCGCCCATGGCGACCACCGCCAGCACGGCGGTGGCCAGCACGGCGAGAAAGAGCTTGGTGGTGATGCTGATCTTCATGAAGGCCCACAAGATAAGCCAGATTGCAGCCCGCGCAGTGCACGCCGGCCCCAAGGCCGCGCGGGCCCGGGGACCTTCACACTCGCTCCACATTCGCTGAAGACCATGGGTTCCAACCTGATTGGAAACCCGCCCATGTCTTCTCGCTTCACCCGCACCGCCCTTGCGTGCGCCCTGGCCCTCGGCCTGCTGGGCGGCATTGCGGGGTGCTCCGGTTCTTCTTCCGCGCAGCCTCCCGCGCAGCCTCCCGCGGCCGCCACCCCGCAGGTGAGCGTGGTCACCCTGCAGCCTGAAAACCAGCCCGTCACCACCGAACTCTCGGGCCGCACGCGGGCCCGCCTGAGCGCCGAGATCCGCCCGCAGGTCGGCGGCATCGTGCAGCAGCGGCTGTTCGAAGAAGGCGCGCTGGTCAAGGCCGGCCAGGTGCTCTACCAGCTGGACCCGGCCAGCTACCAGGCCGCCCACGCCAGCGCGCAGGCCAGCGTCGCCAAGGCCGAGGCCACGCTCAATTCCGCAAGGACCGCGGCGCGCCGCAACGCAGAGCTCGTGAAGATCGACGCGGTGAGCCAGCAGACCAACGACGACAGCCAGGCCACGCTGCAACAGGCCCAGGCCGACCTCGGCGTGGCGCGCGCCGCGCTGGACACGGCGCGCATCAACCTGGGCTTCACGCGCATCACCGCGCCCATCGCAGGGCGCATCGAGGCCTCCACCGTCACGCCCGGCGCGCTGGTCACGGCCGGCCAGACCACGGCGCTCACCACGGTGCAGCAGCTCGACCCGATTCACGTCGACGTGACGCAGTCGACCACCGACCTGCTGCGGCTGCAGCGCGAGCTGGCCAGCGGCGCGCTCAAGAGCAGTGCGAACAAGGGCGAGGCGTCGGTCCGGCTGATGCTGGAAGACGGCACCGCCTACGCCCACGCCGGGCGCCTGCAGTTCTCCAGCGTCACCGTCAACGAAGGCACCGGCGCGGTCACGCTGCGCATCCTGGTGCCCAACCCCGAGCGCACGCTGCTGCCCGGCATGTACGTGCGCGCCGTGCTCGAAGAGGGCGTGGCCGAGCAGGCCCTGCTGGTGCCCCAGCAGGGCGTGACCCGCACCGCGAGCGGCGACGCTTCGGCGCTGGTGGTCACGGCGGACAACAAGGTCGAGAAGCGCGCGCTGAAGCTGTCGCGCGCGGTCGGCAGCCGCTGGCAGGTGACCGGGGGGCTGAAGGCCGGCGAGCGCGTGATCGTCGAAGGCTCGACGAAGGTGCGGGTGGGCGACACGGTCAAGCCGGTGGCCGCCGCGGACACCACGGTTGCCACCGCCGCCACCGTTGGCGACACCGCGCCCGTGGCCGGCGCGGCCGCCCCGCGCTGAAGGCACCGCACATGGCTAGCTTTTTCATCGACCGGCCCATCTTCGCGTGGGTCATCGCCATCGTCATCATGCTGGCCGGGGCGCTGTCCATCAGCACCTTGCCGCTGGAGCAATACCCCGACATCGCGCCCACCAAGGTGTCGATCAACGCCACCTACCCGGGCGCGTCGGCCAAGACCATCGAGGACTCGGTCACCCAGGTCATCGAGCAGAAGATGAAAGGGCTCGACCAGCTGAGCTCGATGTCGTCCAAGAGCACCTCCTCGGGCAGCGCGAGCATCGAGCTCACCTTCGAGGCCGGCACCAACGCCGACGTGGCGCAGATGCAGGTGCAGAACAAGGTGCAGCAGGCGTTGTCGCAGCTGCCGCAGTCGGTGCAGAGCCAGGGCGTGACGGTCACCAAGGCGGGCACCGACATCCTGATGATCGTCTCGCTCACCTCGCAGGACGGCAGCGCTTCGGCCACCGACATCGGCGACTACATCTCCAGCAGCCTGCTCGACGTGCTGAGCCGCATCGACGGCGTGGGCGACGTGCAGGTGCTGGGCTCGGGCTACGCCATGCGCATCTGGCTCGACCCGGCGAAGCTGCAGAAGTATTCGCTGATGCCGTCCGACGTGACGAGCGCGCTCACCAGCCAGAACACCGAGGTCTCGGCCGGCCAGCTCGGCGCCCTGCCCGCCGTCGCCGGCCAGCGGCTCACGGCCACCATCACCGCGCGCAGCAAGCTGCGCACCGCGGAGCAGTTCCGCGAGGTGATCGTCAAGTCGGACAGCGCCGGCTCCGTGGTGCGCCTGGGCGACGTGGCGCGCATCGAGCTGGGCAGCGAGAGCTACACCGTCAACTCCCGCTTCGACGGCAAGCCCTCCAGCGGCATGGGCGTGAAGCTGGCCACCGGCGCCAACGCGCTCTCGGTGTCCAACGCCGTGAAGGCCAAGCTGGCCACGCTGGAGCCCTTCTTTCCGAACCAGATGAAGGCCGTGGTCGGCTACGACACCACGCCTTTCGTGCGCATCTCCATCGAGGAAGTGGCCAAGACGCTGGGCGAGGCCATGGTGCTGGTGGTGCTCATCATGTATCTCTTCCTGCAGAACCTGCGCGCCACGCTGGTGCCCGCCATCGCGGTGCCGGTGGTGCTGCTGGGCACCTTCGGCGTGCTGGCCTTGCTGGGCTATTCGGTCAACACGCTCACCATGTTCGGCATGGTGCTGGCCATCGGCCTGCTGGTGGACGACGCCATCGTGGTGGTGGAGAACGTGGAGCGGCTCATGGCCGAGGAAGGGCTCTCGCCCCTGGAGGCCACGCGCAAGTCGATGCGCGAGATCACCGGCGCGCTGGTGGGCATTGCGCTGGTGCTGTCGGCGGTGTTCGTTCCCATGGCCTTCTTCGGCGGCTCCACGGGCGTGATCTACCGGCAGTTCTCGGTGACCATCGTCGCGGCCATGCTGCTGTCGGTGGTGGTGGCGCTCACGCTGACGCCGGCGCTGTGCGCCACGCTGCTCAAGCCGGCGGCAGCGGCCGGGCATGCGCCGCGAACGGGCCTGCCGGGGCGCTTCTTCGGCTGGTTCAACCGCAGCTTCGAGCGCAATGCCGGGCGCTACCGCTCGGGCGTCGGCGGCATCCTGCACCGTGGCAAGCGCAGCCTGCTGGTGTACGCGCTGATGGTGGGCGTGATGGCGCTGGTCTTCATGCGCCTGCCCACCTCGTTCCTGCCCGACGAAGACCAGGGCACGCTGATGACGCAGATCAAGCTGCCCGCCAGCGCCACCGACGAGCAGTTGCGCCAGACCATGAAGATCTTCGAGGACTACCTGGCCACGCAGAAGGAGGTCGGCCACTACATCACGCTGACCGGCCTGAGCGGCGACCAGGCCACGGGCAACGCCTTCATCACGCTGAAGGACTGGAGCGAGCGCAGCGGCAAGGCACAGGACGCCGCCTCCCTGGCGCGCCGCTTCACGCAGGAGATGTCGGTGCGCGCCAGCAACGCCAGCGTGTTCGTCATGCTGCCGCCGGCGGTGCGCGGCCTGGGCTCGAGCGCGGGCTTCGACGTGCAGCTGCAGGACCTGGGCGGCATCGGGCACGACGCGCTCGTGAAGGCGCGCGAGCAGTTCCTGGCGCTCGCGCGCAAGGACCCGGCGCTCAGCCAGGTGCGCAGCAACAACCTGGACGACACGCCGCAGTTCGCCATCGACATCGACGACCGCAAGGCCGCCGCGCTGAGCCTTTCCACGGCGGACATCAACGACACCTTGTCCAGCGCCATGGGCGGCAGCTACGTGAACGACTTCGTCAACAACGGCCGTGTGAAGAAGGTCTACGTGCAGGCCGACGCGCCCTTCCGCATGCAGCCCGACAGCATCGACAGCTGGCACGTGCGCAACGCCCACAGCGAGATGGTGCCGTTCTCGGCCTTTGCCAGCAGCCGCTGGACCTACGGCTCGCCGGAGCTGGCGCGCTACAACGGCATGTCGTCCTTCGAGCTCATCGGCGACCCGGCCGCGGGCGTGAGCTCCGGCGCGGCGATGGACGCGGTGGAACGCATCATGAAGCAGCTGCCCCAGGGCATCGGCTACGAGTGGGCCGGCAGCTCCTACCAGGAGCGGCTGTCGGGCTCGCAGGCGCCGCTGCTGTACGCGGTGTCGATCCTGTTCGTGTTCCTGTGCCTGGCCGCGCTCTACGAGAGCTGGTCGGTGCCGTTCTCGGTGATCCTGGTGGTGCCGCTGGGCGTGCTGGGTGCGGTGGTGGCCACCAAGCTCGCGGGGCTGTCGAACGACGTGTACTTCCAGGTGGGACTGCTGGCCACGGTGGGCCTGTCGGCGAAGAACGCGATCCTGATCGTGGAGTTCGCCAAGCAGCTGCAGGACGACGGCATGGCCCTGGTCGACGCCACGCTGCAGGCCGTGCGCCTGCGGCTGCGCCCGATCCTCATGACCTCCCTGGCCTTCATGTTCGGCGTGCTGCCACTGGCGCTGAGCACCGGTGCGGGCTCGGGCAGCCGCCGCGCCATCGGCGTGGGCGTGCTGGGCGGCGTGGCGAGCGCCACGGCGCTGGGCATCTTCTTCGTGCCGCTGTTCTTCGTGGTGATCCGGCGCTTCTTCGCGCCCAAGACCCGGCCTGTGGCAGCGCCCACGCTGCCCGCACTTGCTGAAACGGGGACCCCATGACTTCCGTGAATTTCCGACTCTGCGCGCTGGCCGTGGCCGCGCTGCTGGCCGGCTGCGTCAACCTCGCGCCGGTGTACTCGCGGCCCGAGGCGCCGGTCGCCTCGGCGTGGCCCGTGTCCACGGCATCCGCGAATGCGAAGGCCGGCACCGTCGCCACACCCCTCACCGGCTGGCAAGACTTCGTCACCGACGAGCGGCTGCGCCGCACCATCGCGCTGGCGCTTGCCAACAACCGCGACCTGCGCGTGGCGGTGCAGAACATCGAGAAGGCGCGTGCCCAGTACGGCGTGCAGCGCGCCGAGCTGTTCCCCAGCGTGGCCGCCACGGCCGGCGCCACGCGCCAGCGCACCTCGGCGGCCGCGAGCAGCAGCGGCGAGCCGGCCATCGGCACGCAGTACACGGCGGCGCTGGGCCTCAGCAGCTACGAGCTCGACCTGTTCGGCCGCGTGCGCAACCTGAACGAGGCGGCGCTGCAGAGCTACCTCTCGACCGAGGCCACGCGCCGCAGCACGCAGATCAGCCTGGTGGCGGAAGTCGCCTCGGCCTGGCTCACGCTGGCTGCGGACCACGCGCGGCTGCAGCTGGCGCAGGACACGCTGGCCAGCCAGCAGCGCTCGTACGCGCTGACCGGGCGCATGCACGCGTTGGGCGCCAGCTCGGCGCTGACGCTGGCCCAGGCGCAGACCACCGTCGATTCCGCGCGCGTGGACGTGGCCAGCTACACCGCGCAGGTGGCGCTGGACCGCAACGCGCTCGACCTGCTGGCCGGCGCCACGGTGCCCGACGACCTGCTGCCCGCCGCCGGCATGGCCTCGGCCGGTTCGGCCAGCGCGCTGGTCGACGTGCCCGCGGGCTTGCCCTCGGCGCTGCTGCAGCAGCGGCCCGACGTGCTGGCCGCGGAGCACACGCTGCAGGGTTCCAACGCCGACATCGGCGCGGCGCGCGCGGCTTTCTTCCCGAGCATTTCGCTCACGGCGAGCGCGGGCTCGTCGAGCACGGCGCTGTCGGGCCTGTTCAAGGGCGGCAACGGCGCATGGAGCTTTGCGCCCTCGGTCAGCCTGCCGATCTTCAACGCGGGCAGCAACCGCGCCAGCCTGGACGCCGCCAAGGCGCAGCGGGAGATCGACCTCGCCACCTACGAGAAGACCGTGCAGACCGCGTTCCGGGAAGTGGCCGACGCGCTGGCCACGCGCGGCGCGCTGGGCGAGCAGCTGGCGGCGCAGCAATCGCTGGTGGACGCCACGCAGAAGAGCTTCACGCTGTCGAACGCGCTCTACCGCAACGGCAGCTACAGCTACCTCGAGGTGCTGGACGCGCAGCGCTCGCTGTACACCGCGCAGCAGACGCTGATCGGCCTGCGCCTGTCGGAGCAGAGCAACCGCATCACGCTCTACAAGGTGATGGGGGGCGGGGACACGGTGCAGGCGCAGGCGCAAGCACAGGCGGGGGCGCAGACGGAGGTGCCGGCCGGGACGACCGCGTCATCGCGCTGAGCGTTCGGCGCATCAGCCGCGCGTGGCGTTCTCCTTCATCTTCGCCAGCGCGATGGCCAGTGCGGCGCCGCCCAGGGTCTTGATCAGCCCCGAATGCTGCGCATAGAACTGGCTGACCTCGTCGATCACGCCGGCGTGCTGCTGCTCGGCGTGCGCGGCGATCTCGGTCACCTGGGCGGGCGACAGCTGCGAGGCCTGGTCGGGCGTGACCTGCGTCTGCCCCGGCTGCAGCAGGCGCCCCAGCACGCCGCCGGCCAGCGCCGACGCGGCCGCCGGGCCGAGCGTGGCCAGGATCTGGTTGAGCACGCCGGCCTGCTGCGTCGGTGACGACCGGCCGAACAGCTGGCCCACCATGTCGCCGAAGGGCGGCGTCTGGTCGGAGCGCATCGCCGCGGCAAGCCCCGCGCCGACTTCGCCGGTGGAGGCATGCTGCGTGACCTGGTCGATGTGGGCCTCGGCGTTGTGGTTGCCGATGGCCTGCTGGAGGATGTCGAGTAGCCCCATGGAAAAAGCTCCTTGTTGGAATCGAGTGCTGCCGGTGCCCAACCCGCAGGGCCGGCACCGGCGCGATGCCCGTTGTTGCGGCACAAAGCGGCCACGATGCAAGCGGCTTCGTGCAGCCATCGTGGCGCCGCCTGGCTGAGCGGCAACTGACGCGCCGCGCCCGCGTCGCCAAGGCGCTGGCCTTGGGCGATGGCTCCGCTATCCTGCCGGCTGGCCAAGATGAAGGACTGACGCTCTCATGCACTCCGCTTTTCAAGCCGCGATGGAACGCGAATTCGGCGCCATCGCCGACCTGGTTCGCCTCCACGCGCAACACACCCCTGACCACGCCGCGCTGGCCGATGCACAGCACACGCTGAGCTACCGCGCGCTCGACGCGCTGATGGACCGCATCGCGGCTGCCTTGCAGCGCGACGGCCTGCAGCCCGGCGACGCCATTGCCGTGTGCGCGGCTTCGTCGGTGAACTACGCGGCCGTGTTCCTGGGCGCGCTGCGCGCGGGCGTGGCCGTGGCGCCGCTGGCACCCGGCTCCACGCCCGCCAGCCTGGCGCGCATGATTTCGGACGCCGACGCGCGCCTGCTGTTCAGCGACGCCTCGGCCGCCGAGGTCATCGGCCCCGCCGTGCCAGGCGGCATTGCCCGCATCGCGCTCGACGGCTCGCAGGTCGGCAGCGCCTTCGACGCATGGCTGGCGCCGGGCGGTACGAGCCCCACGCCGGTGGAGGCACAGCCCGCCTGGCCCTTCAACATCATCTATTCGTCGGGCACCACCGGCGAGCCCAAGGGCATCGTGCAGGGCCACGGCATGCGCTGGGCCCATGTGCAGCGCGGCGCCAAGTACGAATACGACAGCCACACCGTCACGCTGCTGTCGACGCCGCTGTACTCCAACACCACGCTGGTGGTGTTCTTTCCCACCATCGCGTTCGGCGGCTGCGTGGTGCTGATGCCCAAGTTCGACGCGCTGGGCTACCTGCAGCTGGCCGTGAAGCACGGCGTGACGCACACCATGCTCGTGCCGGTGCAGTACCAGCGGCTGATGGCGCACCCGCGCTTCGACGAACACGACCTGTCGACCTACAAGTTCAAGTTCAGCACCAGCGCGCCCTTCAACGCGGCGCTGAAGGCCGACGTGCTCAAGCGCTGGCCGGGCGGGCTCATCGAGTTCTACGGCATGACCGAAGGCGGCGGCACCTGCATCCTGGAGGCGCACCTGCACCCGACCAAGCTGCACACCGTGGGCCAGGCCGCGCCGGGCAGCGACATCCGCCTGATCGACGAGGAAGGCCGCGAGCTGTCGCGCGACAACCCGGAGGCCGCCGGCGAGGTGGTGGGCCACTCGGCCGGCATGATGACCGGCTACCACCGCCAGCCCGGCAAGACGCGCGAGGCCGAATGGTTCGACGCCACCGGCAAGCGCTTCATCCGCACGGGCGACGTGGGCCGCTTCGATGCCGACGGCTTCCTCACGCTGTTCGACCGCAAGAAGGACATGATCATCAGCGGCGGCTTCAACATCTACCCAAGCGACCTCGAGGGCGTGCTGCGCGGCCATGCGGCGGTCGCCGACGTGGCCGTGATCGGCGTGCCGTCGGCGCAGTGGGGCGAAACGCCGGTGGCCTACGTGGTGCGCAAGGACGGCGACGCCACCACCGAAGAAGCCCTGCTGCAGTGGACCAACGACCAGCTCGGCAAGACCCAGCGGCTGGCGCGGCTGAGCTTCATCGACGAGCTGCCGCGCAGCGCGATCGGCAAGGTGCTCAAGCGGGAATTGCGCGAACGCGACCCCGGCTGACGCGCCGCGGCCCCTGGACAAGGCAGGATCGCGGCCAATGAAATCCCTGCGCGGTCAGTTGCTGTTCTTCTGGGTGCTGCTGTTCGGCATGTGCGCCGCGCTGGCGGTGGTGATGCTCACGCTCTACCGCAGCAGCGCGGGCGCACAGGTGGCGGCGGGGCGCGGCTCCACGGAACAGTCGTGCCGGGCGATCGCGGCGCGCTACGCCAAGTCGACCACCGTGCCCGCTCCGCCCAGGCCGCAGGTCGACCTGCTGCAGGTGCTGCTGCAGCTGGTGCTGATCGAGGCGCCGCACGTCGAGGGCGGGGTGTGGCAGGCGGCCGGCGGCCAGCTCGCCTATGCCTACCCCACCTACGAGGGCAGCGGCGTCAAGCGCGACGTGCCGGCGGCCGAGCAGCCGCTGATCGTGGAGATGGCGCAGCTCGCCGCGCGCACGCAGCAGCCGCAGACCGACGTGGTGCGCGGCAGCCGCGAGGCGCTGATCGTCTCGGCCTGCCCGCTGGCCGCCCCGGGCAACGACCTGGCGGCATGGACCATGACCCGCACCAACGGCGGCGCGCTGGCCGCCCAGGGCAGCCTGCGCACCGGCCTGGGCGTGCTGCTGCTGCTGGTGCTGGCCTCGGGCCTGTGGCTGGGCTTCATCCTGCTGCGCGGGCTGCGCCATGTGCAGCGCCTGGAAAACCGCCTGGCGCAGGCCGACGCCGATGGCGGCGCCATGCCCGAGCTGCCGCGCACCGGCGTGCGCGAGCTCGACCGCATCGTCGACGGCTTCAACCGCTACCGCCTGCGCTTCGAGGAGGCTCGCGCCCACCTGCGCGCCGCCGCACAGCAGCGCAGCCGCGACCAGCGCCTGGCCGCGCTGGGCCGCATGACGGGTGGCATCGCGCACGAAATCCGCAACCCCATCGCCACCATGCGGCTGAAGGCCGAGAACGCGCTGGCCGCCACGCCCGAACGGCAAGGCGCCGCGCTGCAGGCCATCGTCGGGCAGATCGACCGGCTCGACGGCCTGGTGCAAAGCCTGCTGGCGCTGGTGCAGCCGGTGACGCTGGCGCCGGCGGAGGTGGTGCTGCACCGCTGGCTGGACGAGCGCGTGGCCGCCGTGGCGCCCAAGGCCCATGCCGCCGGCGTGCAGGTGACGCTGCAGCACAGCACGCCCGCCAGCGCGGTGTTCGACCCCGTGCACCTGGCGCGCGCGGTGGACAACCTGCTCGACAACGCGGTGCGCCATGCGCCGCGCGGCGGCCACGTGGTGCTGTCGGCCCTGCAACCTGCGGCGCCCACGCTGGCCATTCGCGTGGAAGACGACGGGCCGGGCGTGCCCGAGTCGCTGCAGGCGAGCCTGTTCGAGCCCTTTGCCACCGGGCGGGCCGACGGCACCGGGCTGGGCCTGGCGCTGGCGCGCGAGGTGGCGCTGGCGCACGGCGGCGACCTGCATCATGTGCCGCTGACACCGGGCACCCGCTTCGAACTGGAGCTTCCATGGCGCATCTCCTGATCGTCGACGACGACGACGCCTTTCGCGACACGCTGGCCGAAACGCTGCAGGGCCTCGGTCACGACGTGAGCGCTGCGGCCGGTGGCGCCGAAGCGCTGGACCTGCTCGCCCGCCAGCGCTTCGACGCCGTGTTCCTCGACCACCGCATGCCCGGCATGGACGGCCTGCAGACGCTCGCGGCCATGCAGGCACTGCTGGCAGGCCGGGCGCGGCTGCCGCCGGTGATCGTGCTCACCGCGTTCTCGAGCGCGGGCAACACCATCGAGGCGATGCGCCTGGGCGCCTTCGACCACCTGGCCAAGCCGGTCAGCCGCGAGGCGGTGCGCGAGGTGCTCGGCCGCGCGCTGCAGCAGCACGCGGCGGCATCGTCGCCCGGTGCGGCGCCGGACGACGAAGACGAAGACGGCAGCGACCTGGTCGGCCCGAGCCACGCAATGCGCGAGGTGCACAAGCGCATCGGCCTGGCCGCCGCCAACGCGATGCCGGTGCTGGTGCTCGGCGAAACGGGCACCGGCAAGGAAATGGTGGCGCGCGCGCTGCACCGCCACTCGGCGCGCGCCGAACGCCCCTTCGTGGCCGTCAATTGCTCGGCCATTCCGAAGGAACTGCTCGAAAGCGAGCTCTTCGGCCACGTGCGCGGCGCCTTCACCGGCGCCACCGGCGAGCGCCCCGGCTGCTTTCGCGCGGCCGACGGCGGCGTGCTGCTGCTCGACGAGATCGGCGACATGGCGCTGGACGTGCAGGCCAAGATACTGCGCGCGCTGCAGGAGGGCGAAGTCACGCCGCTGGGCAGCCACAAGACGGTGAAGGTCGATGTGCGCGTGGTCGCCGCCACGCACCGCGACCTGGCCGCCGCCGTGCGCGAGGGGCGCTTCAGGGAAGACCTGCTGTACCGGCTGGACGTGCTGTCGATCCGCATGCCGCCGCTGCGCGAACGGCTGGCCGACATCATTCCGCTGGCGGAGCACTTCCTGCGCCGCGCGGCGCGGTACGGTTCGTCGGGGTCCCTGGATGCGCCGAAGGCGCTGTCGGCCGAGGCGGCGCAGCGGCTGCTGAGCCACCCATGGCCGGGCAACGTGCGGGAGCTGCGCAACGTGATGGAGCGCTGCCATGCGCTGGTGCGGCACCGCGTGATCGGCGGCGCCGACCTGGCCCTCGGGCTGGGGGCCGCGCCGCGTGGCGACGCGGGCGGCACGCTCCCCGCCGACTGGCTCGAAGGCGAACTGCCGGCCGCCGTCGAGAGGCTCGAACGCATGCTCATCACCCATGCCCTGGCGCAGACCCAAGGCAACCGCGCCGAGACCGCGCGCCGGCTGGGCATTCACCGCCAGCTGCTGTACCGCAAGCTGACGCAGTACGGGCTCGACTGACACCGAGGTGTCCGCAAACCGGACACACGGTGTCCGCGGATCATCCGGCCGCTCGCCGCCCTGTGCACGCAAGTCGTTGATTTCAAAGGGTTCGTGAGCTGGCACGTTGTGTGAGATGTCTTTGGGCATCCCACCCACAAGGAGCCACCCATGACAACCCGCATCACCTTCATCGCCGCCGCCTGCCTGTTGGCGGGCGGCGCCGCCTTCGCCCAGGTGCCACCGCCCCCGCCGGGCGGACCGGTTCCCCCGCCGCCGCTCGGCGCCAGCGGACCGATGCAGCCCGCCGCGCCTGTCGCGCCCGTCGCCCCCATCGCCCCCGAGGCGGGCACGGTCGCCACCGGCCGTGTGCAGCAATGGCTGATCAACCCCAACGGCGAGGCCGACGGCCTGCTGCTGGCCGACGGCACGCAGGTCGCGTTTGCGCCGCACCTCTCGGCCGCCGTAATGCAGATGCTCAAGCCCGGCGACACGGTGCAGGTCAGCGGCTGGCGCGCGCCCAACGTGCCGGTGGTGCGCATGCAGTCGCTCGCCGCCAACGGCCGCAGCCTGACCGACCAGCCACCGGCCCCCGGCGTGACCCCGCCGCCGCCGCGCGAGCCGGGCGCGCTCAGCGCCCTGTCGGCGAGCGGACGCATCGAGCGCCTGCTGTACACCGACCGCGGTGACGTGCGCGGCGTGGTGCTGGCGGACAAGACCATCGTGCGCTTCCCGCCGCACGTCGGCGCGACTTACGGTGCGCAGCTGCAACCCGGCGCGCAGCTGCATGCGCGCGGCTGGGGCACGCGCGGCGCGCAGGGCACGGCGCTGGAGGCCACCAGCCTGGGCGCGACGGCGGACACGGTGCGCGAGGTGTTCGGCGGGCCGGGGCTGGAACCCGCTCCCCGAGGTGGGCGCGGCGCGGCCGGCCCCCGCGGTCCGCGCGGTGCCGGCC
>NZ_JBFTIO010000015.1:0-209658 GCF_056394985.1 Variovorax sp. 10N412 | reverse complement strand
GACCTGCCGCAAGCCACCTTCGCCTCGAAGGTCGACCTGGCCGCCGACAAGGTCACCGTGTCGCGCGAAGTCGACGGCGGCATGGAAACGCTGACCCTCACGCTGCCGGCCGTCATCACGACCGACCTGCGCCTGAACGAGCCGCGCTATGTGACGCTGCCGAACATCATGAAGGCCAAGAAGAAGCAGCTGGACACCTTCAAGCCTGAAGACCTGGGCGTCGATGTGAAGCCCCGCCTGAAGACCCTGAAGGTCTCGGAGCCGCCCAAGCGCGGTGCCGGCATCAAGGTGCCTGACGTCGCAGCGCTGGTGGACAAACTGAAGAACGAAGCGAAGGTGATCTGAACATGACCGCACTTGTTATTGCCGAACACGACCACGCCAGCATCAAGCCGGCAACCTTGAACACCGTGACTGCCGCGCTGGCTTGCGGCGGTGAAGTGCATGTGCTGGTGGCTGGCGCGAACGCCGCTGAAGCTGCCAAGGCCGCAGCCCAGATCGCAGGCGTGACCAAGGTCATCGCTGCGGACAGCCCTAGCCTGGCCGAGAACCTCGCAGAGAACGTTGCTGCCCAAGTTCTGGCGATTGCCAGCAACTACAGCCACATCCTGTTCCCCTCGACCGCCAACGGCAAGAACGTGGCCCCGCGTGTGGCGGCCAAGCTGGACGTGGCGCAGATCAGCGACATCACCAAGGTCGACAGTCCGGACACCTTCGAGCGCCCGATCTACGCCGGCAACGCCATTGCCACCGTGCAGAGCAGCGACGCCACCAAGGTGATCACGGTTCGCACGACCGGCTTCGATGCTGCAGCGGCCACCGGTGGCACTGCAACCGTCGAAACCGCCGAAGGCGTCGCAGACAGCGGCAAGAGCAGCTTCGTCGGCCGTGAAGTCACCAAGAGCGAACGCCCCGAACTGACCGCCGCCAAGATCATCGTCTCGGGCGGCCGCGCCCTGGGCAGCGCCGAGAAGTTCACCGAAGTGATGGCGCCGCTCGCTGACAAGCTCAACGCGGGCCTGGGCGCCAGCCGCGCAGCCGTCGATGCAGGCTATGCCCCGAACGACTGGCAAGTGGGCCAGACCGGCAAGATCGTTGCGCCGCAGCTGTACATCGCAGCGGGCATCTCGGGCGCCATCCAGCACTTGGCCGGCATGAAGGACTCGAAGGTCATCGTCGCGATCAACAAGGACGAAGAAGCGCCGATCTTCAGCGTGGCCGACTACGGCCTCGTCGCCGACCTGTTCGTGGCCGTGCCCGAGCTGGTGAAGGCGCTGTAAGAGGCTGCGCCGATGAAGACCCGCATCACCGAGCTGCTCGGCATTCGCTACCCGATCATCCAGGGCGGCATGCAATGGGTGGGCCACGCCGAGCTGGCCTCGGCCGTGTCGAACGCCGGGGGCCTTGGCGTGCTCACGGCGCTGACGCAGCCCACGCCCGACGACCTGCGCCACGAGATTGCGCGCATGCGCACGATGACCGACAAGCCCTTCGGTGTGAACCTCACGATATTGCCGTCGGTGAAGCCGCCGCCGTACGCCGAGTACGTGCAGGCCATCATCGACAGCGGCGTGAAGATCGTGGAGACCGCGGGCAACAGCCCGAAGGACTTCATCGAGGCGCTGAAACGCCATGACGTGAAGATCGTGCACAAGTGCACCTCGGTGCGCCATGCGCTGTCGGCCGAACGCAATGGCGTGGACGCGGTGTCGGTCGACGGCTTCGAGTGCGCGGGCCATCCGGGCGAGGACGACGTGCCCGGCCTGGTGCTGCTGCCGATTGCGGCGCGCAAGCTGCGCATTCCGATCATCGCGTCGGGCGGCATTGCCGACGGGCGCGGCATGGCCGCCGCGCTGGCGCTGGGCGCCGAGGGCATCAACATGGGCACGCGCTTCTGCGTGACGCAGGAAGCGCCCATTCACGACAACATCAAGCAGGCGCTGGTCGACGCGACCGAGCGCGACACGAAGCTGATGTTTCGCACCATGCGCAACACCGCGCGCGTGTTCCGCAACGCCATCTCCGAAGAGGTGGTGGCGATGGAGAACCGCGCGGGCGGCTGCGAGTTCGAAGAGGTGCGCCCGCTGGTCGCTGGTGCGCGCGGCAAGGCGGCGCTGGCGTCAGGCGAGGTGCAGAACGGCGTGGTGTCGGCGGGCCAGTGCATCGGGTTGATCGACGACATTCCGACCTGCGCGGAGCTGCTGGAGCGCATGGTGCGCGAGTGCCGCGAGCATATGGACCGGGCGCGGTCCTGGATGAACTGAGTCTTTCTTGCTCGCGTTCGGGGGGCGCGCAGGCCGACGGGGTACCTTGCTCCGCGAATGTCCCCCGGCCTTCGGCCTCCTCCTTTATTTCGCTGCGCAAGGCACCCCATCGGCCTGCGCGTTCAGCGCGGTTGCGAACTGAGACCGCACGGCCCCTGAGGCACGCGCGCGGCGCATTGCGGAAGCTGCATTTGTTGGCGATTGCCGAGACTTCGTGCGGCAAGAAACGGCCACTGCGCCAGCGCTCTTCTCTAAAGTGGATGCCCCTGTCACTCGATATCCCACCTAGGGAAGAAGAAAGGCGCCACACACCCACACACCGAAATGTATGAAGGCTGCTTGCCTCGCGGCAGGTTGTCGGTGCGAAAGCAGCGATGCAGATGCGAGGTATCAAAAGGCGACGGCCAGGGTGTTACGAGCACCCCGACCGTCTAACCAAATCCGTGCAATCACCTTGGAAAGGAACGCACAAAAATGGCTACCAAGACTATAGCCCGGCCTCGTACGCCCGGAGCTTCCGAAGACAACGCCCAAGACCCGGCGGATCGTCTCGAAAATACCCTCTCTCAACTCGAAGCTCTCCTGTGGGTCTGCCACGGGGAAGACATCGACTGGAGCAGCGGGAGCGGACCTCGACAACTGGACAACCTGCTTTGGCTTGCGGCTGAACTGGCGCGCAAGGCTGGGGAGCTGTTTCAGTTGAACGAGAAGGCGCGACTCAGGGCGCCTGAGACTGGCGGTTAGCGGCTGGTCTGCGGGCTGCGAGTTTCGCGGCCCGCCTGGGGAACGGCTCTTTGGGGTGCGACGGTTGAAGTCTTCGCGATGGAGGGAATTCGGTTCGATTGAGGTTTACGGGCTAGGCCTCAATGGCAGCTATGTGTTCCGTGCTGATCATCGACAGACAATGCGAGCATCCGCCAGCGAAAGTTGCCAATCGCATCCAGCCGCTGAATTTCGATCCCCAATCCAGACCAGTCATTGGAGGTGGCTGGAAGGGGCTTATCCTGACCTGAGCAAGTCCAACGTGTCCTCAGTTCATGCGCTCACCAAACCGCTCTATACGAATCGAGGAGCTCCTTCACTGCGCGCGCCACCGGGGCCATCCGAATGCGCTGCTGTTGCGACTCCGGAGAGTTCAGAAGGACGTTCATCGCCCGCCGAAGGGGATGGGTCTTTTTCTTGGGAATGCCTTCCATCGCGTGT
This sequence comes from Variovorax sp. 10N412, assembly GCF_056394985.1. Taxonomy (NCBI): domain Bacteria; kingdom Pseudomonadati; phylum Pseudomonadota; class Betaproteobacteria; order Burkholderiales; family Comamonadaceae; genus Variovorax; species Variovorax sp. 10N412. The sequence continues at coordinate 206,191 of NZ_JBFTIO010000015.1, read as the reverse complement.
CGTACCGCATCCGCCAATGCACGGTGAACTGCCTCAGCGTACATCGGCCGCTCATGCAACAGCGCGGCCAATGCCAGCTTAAAGTACTCCGTCGTAACCGTCGGCGGGCACAGCGGCACGATGCTTGCCAAGAACTTTCCACAAACTTGCAGGCCCGAGGCAAGGTCCAGAGTTCGACTTCGGAATGTGTTGAATGCGACCACCACGGTCGCAGCCACGTTGGCTATGTCTCGCTGCGCCACCGCGACTAGATCCTCAGTACTGACGCTGATGAAGTCGTGATTCCTGGCGAGCTTCCCCATCACCACGTCGACGTAGGCTGTTTGGGCAAGAGCGCCTCGGTCCCTCGCAAGCATGAGCAGTGGCTGCACCGCCATCGAGTCGACAAGCCCCACGGCCGGCGTGGCCAGTCGCAGCCCGCCATCGTCACTGAGAAGAACGGCATCGCGCTCGAGGGCCAGGTAGACAGCGTCAAGTGTCGCGTTGTCGAGTAGCTCTTCCAGCATTCTGTGGTTCTCTGTAATGGCCTTCGGACCAAGTACTGGAGTCACCTCGCAAAGGTGATCCATGCACGCCAACATCTCGCGTAACAACGCCAGTCCGCGATCTAGCTCTTCCTGCGTTGTTTCCTCGCGGATGTATTGACCATCTTCCTCTCGCAACGACATCTTCGAGGGTGCGGTGGCCTGGAACTGGATGATGTTGGTGAGTTCTTCCCTTGCAGTTTGGGGCACTAGGGGCCGCCCAAGAAGCGGGGCGACAGCCCGGAATACGCCAGTTCCAACGAGCTCGCCCAAAGTAGGTAGGTCAATGACGTAGCGCTTGCCGCTGCTAACCAGCAGGGCCAGCGCCTGATCGCGTTCTTCCTGGGTGCCGATGCTGACAAACAGAGAAGCCTTCGAGCTTGGCCACCCTAGCATCAGCGTGAGGGGCTCGGTGCCAATGAGTCTCGCTAGGGTCGCCAGGGGAAAGCGAAGTCGTGAGTAGTTTTTGAGCGCATCGGCAATCCCGGCAGACCTGTGTCGCGTCATCGCTAGGAGCGGCTCAATGTCAAGAGACCCGTCTGCCTTCTCGAGGTTAACGGCCCATAGCGGACCGCCTGGGTTAGCTGATTCGGCAAGGAGCTTCTGGACCTTCCCAGCCGCGAACGCATACAACGGCGACAGACCAGCAACCTGGTATTCGATGTCCCCAATGCCTCTGCCAATGGTCACCTTGTCACCGAGGACCTTGCCTAAGAGGTTCCGGGCCAAGTCCGAGTCAGGCGTCACAAGCTCAGGCCAGCTGGCGCCCTCAACTGCCTCATCGAAGTCAATCGCGATGTCGCGGGCTTCAACACCCGCACGAAGATGGACCACAACGCCTGCCCCTGCGACAACAGGCGCCTGCGCCAGCTCAGGCACCAGCTTCCCAATCAACACCTGCGCCAAGAAGTAGCCGCCAAGCGCAGAGTCATTCGGATGCGCGCGGAATAGCCGATACAGCCGTTTAAGTGCGAGCTCGGGAAAGCCATGCTCGCGTTGGTACTTGGCTACCTCGACCTCGTTGAACGGCTGCCTACTGTCATAAATTGGGTCACTGGCGAGGTACGTCTTGAGGGCATCTTTCTTGCCGGGGATGCGATGGAGCGCGCCTATATAGCCGACGGCTATGCCGGAATCAGTCGGAGTTCTGTCAAGCTCCTGCTTAAGCAGATCTCGCATCCTTGGCCAGTCGCCCATCTGACGAGCTAGGTTTGATTCGATGCGACGGAACGCCGGCATGCTCCTAATGTCTGCGGGCAGAGTCTCCAGGATTTCGCTTGCCTTACGCCGCTGACCGCTTTCAATAAGGGAGACTAAGTACCGCTGAGTGAGCCAATTGGCGCCCGGTGAGGTCGCAATGCGCTCGTACAGCACGGATGCTTCGGGGTAGAGGTTGCGCTCGTACAGCAGGTCGGCCACATGCAGGACATCACCCATGGAGCTGTCGGGCTGTAGCGTGCCCATGGCTAAGTCCGCTTGTTGGGCTGCAGGGAGCAGCTTGCCCTGCTTAAGTAGCATCCGCGACAACAGCACATGCGTCAGAGCATGGGCGGGCTGCTCTGCCAGGAAGTCGTTTGCGAGCTGAATTGCCTTGACCTTTTCTCCTGCCTCCCAGTGCGCGTGAATGGTCAGAGCCCGAAGCTCTGCGGCTTGATGCGCGCTGCGCTCGCGCTTTCCCAGGTCCGCGATGACGGCCTGATGCCAGTCTAGGTCCCCCTTGTTCGCTGAGACCTCGGCGAGGGCCGCAAGAGTAGATGTCGGCAGGTCGTCGTATCGACCGTCAGTCAGTCTGTGCAGCCCGGCGAAGTCCTCCTTGTCGGAGAGCTCGTTCACCCGAATGCGCAGAATGCCCTCCAATGTCGGGTGCCGCGCAAGCGCCGTAGCGGCGATGGCTCGTGCGCGACCCCAGTTTCTGGTCAGCAGCAGGGCGACGCAAACGTTGTTGGTCAACTCCTCGGAAACGCTGTCAACTTGGAGAGCGGCAAGCGTTGCTTCCAGCGGCTCCAACAACCGCAACGCATCCGCGAGCGCTTCTCGCTGTTTCGGCAGCAACTGGTCGTGGTGCGCCGCGACCGGGTCCACGGTGGCCCAAGTAAGCGCCGCTGCCAAGTAGCTGCGTCGAACCTCCAGCGACGATCCATCGCCTTCGGCGCACAGGCGAATGAGGTCAAGCGACTCTTCTAGGCGCCCCTGCTTGTATCGAACATACGAGAGCGTGAATCTGACGTCGGACGTTTTCAGGATGTGCTTAGGCACGCTTTGGTCAGGCTCGGCGTCTCCCGCTAGCTGCTTTGCTCCAACATGCAGCGCCCACAGTGGCGCGCTTTCGGGATAAGCCAGCAGCCCCTCGCGACTGGCTGCAAGTGACGCTGCCGCGTCGTCCAGCAGCAGGTGGGCATGGGCTCGATTGCTCCAAGCCTTCTCAAGCTTTGGGTCAATCGCGGCCGCGGCCAAATACTCTCGTGCGGCTTCAGCCTTCTTGCCTTCAAGCAGGTGCGCAGCAGCGCGGTTTGTGTGCCAACGAAATTGCGAGTAGATGTCGCGAAAGCGGTCTGGGTTTCCCAGCGACTCCAACAGTTCAACCGCTTCTCTCGGACGTCCTTCCAGCAACTTGCCGCGAACAAGGTCGAGGTTTTTGGCAATCAGGGGCTCAGCTTCTGTGCCCTGCGACTGCGGCAGGCTCGAGGCCGCCGCAGTACTGGACACGTGCTCGGTAATGCCAGCCAATTGACTCCGAACGTCGGCCTGGAACTCCGAGTCGCGTTCGCTGCTGCTCTTGACAATATCCAGCGTGATCTCAGTTGCTTCTTTGACCTGCAGCAGCGTCCCACCTGGAAAGCCGGGAATGTATTCGCGCGCCACCTCCTTGTTCAGACGGAGCATGCCGGAGAGCTCTTGCCAGAAGGCGACTGAAACGGTGAACTTGCCAGCCTTCTTACGAGAATTGCTCAGCCCTCGGACCTTGAGCACCAGTTCAGATTTGTTGGCGGCCGTAGTTGCGAAGATGACATGGTCGACGGCGATGCCAGCCTTGTCGGCTTTCTCGACGTCACCCTCCACCGTAGCGAGCGTGAACTGCTTCTTGACGTAGTGCTTGCACTGGACGCCAATCTGCTGGGCGCCACTTGTGCCGATGATGTCCAGACCGAATTGGCCTTGGCCTACACCGCCGAGCCGTGTGCATCCAGGGTCGCTCCACTCTTTCCGATAGAGGTGAAAGCACATTTCCTCGAACTGGTCCTCGGTCGTCGGGAAAGCCAGTTCGTTTGTCACCGCCATTTTTTTCTCCGTTGGATTGCGCTCAGTATGGCGGCAAGCGAGCTGCGAGCTGAAGATGGTCAGACCTTGAGCTGCTGCAACAGCACCCCAGCGAGCTATCCTCAGATTGTTCGCGAGCGCAGCCTAACGTGGGCGTCGACGCTCCCTAGGCATCCACTCACCGACAGGCTCCAGTCTGAAGCGAACATGGAACGAAGTCATGGCAAAGTCGACCGCGGCCGACACCAGCCTTCTAACTTCTGCTCGCCCACCGCCCGTCTCTCGAAAACGCTCAGCAGTCCGCCCCCTCACGTCCATCCGCAATCCGCCACAGCGCTCGCCCCACCAACCCCACAGCCGCCCTCATCGTGCGCAGGCCGTCGGGTACTCCCCGCAGCGAAATAAAGGAGGAGGCCGCAGGCCGGGGGACATTCGCGGAGGGGAGTACCCGGCGGCCTGTGCACACGCCCCGAAAGCCGCCGTGAAAAGAGCCAACCAGCTAAGGAAACCCCCGATGCATCAGTGGTCATCGACCCCCTAGCATCGACGGCTGTTTCCCTGTCGAGGTGTACGGAACGCGTCCCGGCGTCCGCCCGGTGACATGGCGTTCTTGCCTCACTGACCTTCTGCGATGACAACACCACCCGAGTCCGGCCCCACGCTGGACGCCGCCAGCCCCCTCCCCCCCGACATCGAAGCCGCCGACGAACCGACCAAGGTTCCCCTTGCCATCGAAGACTGGCTCACCGTCCTCATCATGGGCGCGCTGGCGCTCATCACCTTCGCCAACGTGCTGGTGCGCTACTTCACCGATTCGTCGTTCGCGTGGACCGAAGAGTTCTCGGTGTTCCTCATGATCATGCTGGCGCTGGTGGCCGGCTCGGCGGCGGTGGCGCGCGACCGGCACATTCGCATCGAGTACTTCTCGGAGAGCGGCTCCATGGCGCGGCGCAAGCGGCTCGCGCAGTTCGGCGCGCTGATGATCGCCATTCTGTTCACGCTCATCGGCACGCTCAGCATCCGCATGGTGTGGGACGACTACCGCTTCGAGGAGACCACGCCGGGCATCGGGCTGCCGGCCTGGTGGTACTCCATGTGGCTGCCGATCGTGTCGTATGCGATCGCGCTGCGCGCCGTGGGTCTCATGGTGCGCCGCGGCCGCAAGACCAACTACGCCTCCGACAGCAAGGGCGACGCCAAGTGATCGCCACGCTGCTCTTTGTCGCCTTCGTCGCGATGATGCTGGTGGGCGTGCCCATCGGCGCCGCGCTGGGCCTGGCGGGCGCCGCCTGCATCGCGCTGGCCAACGGCGACGCCCAGTGGTTCGGCCTCCTGGCCGTGCCGCAGAACTTCTATGCGGGCCTGGGCAAATACCCGCTGCTGGCCATTCCGATGTTCGTGCTGGTCGGCTCCATCTTCGACCGCTCGGGCGTGGCGCTGCGGCTGGTCAACTTCGCGATTGCCATCGTGGGCCGCGGCCCCGGCATGCTCCCGCTGGTGGCAATCGCGGTGGCAATGTTCCTGGGCGGCATCTCGGGCTCGGGCCCGGCCAACGCGGCGGCCGTGGGCGCGGTGATGATCGCGGCCATGTCGCGCGCGGGCTACCCGGCCGCCTTCTCGGCCAGCGTGGTGGGCGCCGCGGCGGCCACCGACATCCTGATTCCGCCATCGGTCGCGTTCATCGTGTACTCGGTGCTGGTGCCCGGCGCCTCGGTGCCGGCGCTGTTCGCGGCCGGCATGATTCCCGGCGTGATGGCCGGACTGGCGCTGATGATTCCGGCCGTGCTGCTGGCCCGCAAGCACAAGATGGGCGCGCTCGAATCGACGCTGCCGCGCCCGCCGTTCTGGAAGAGCTTTCGCGAAGCGACCTGGGGGCTGGCCGCGCCGGTGCTGATCTTGGGCGGCATGCGCGCGGGTTGGTTCACGCCGACCGAAGCCGCGGTGGTGGCGGTGTTCTACGGCCTGTTCGTGGGCATGTGCATCCACCGCACGATCAAGGTGCGCGACCTGTTCGTCATCTTGCGGGAGTCGGGCGAGCTGTCGGCGGTGATCCTGCTGGTGGTGTCGCTGGCGGGCATCTTTGCGTACTCGCTGTCGACGCTGGGCATCATCGACCCGGTGACGCGCGCCATCGTGAACTCGGGGCTGGGCGAGTACGGCATCCTGTCGCTGCTGATCCTGCTGCTGATCACCGTGGGCATGTTTCTGGACGGCGTGTCGATCTTCCTGATCTTCGTGCCGCTGCTGCTGCCGATCGTGCAGTACTACAAGTGGGACCCGGTGTGGTTCGGCGTGATCCTCACGCTGAAGGTGGCGCTGGGCCAGTTCACGCCGCCGCTGGCGGTGAACCTGATGGTGTCGTGCCGCATCGCCAAGGTGCGCATGGAAGAAACCGTGCGCTGGGTCGGCTGGATGCTGTTCTCGATGTTCGTGGTGATGGTGCTGGTCATCATCTTCCCCGAGCTGGCCTTGTGGCTGCCGAGGAAGCTGGGCTATTGACGCGTGGTCGACAGCCCCGGCCAAAGATTTCAGTGCCCCGGTTCAGTTCAACACAATAAGGAGACCTTTCATGAAATTCCGCCGCACCCTGCTCGGCCTTGCCGCCGCAGCCACCGCCCTTGGCATGTTCTCGACCGGCGCCATAGCGCAGGCCGCCTACAAGCCCGAATACAAGATGTCGCTGGTGCTCGGCCCGCCCACGCCCTGGGGCCAGGCCGGGAAGATCTGGGCCGACATGGTGAAGGAGCGCACCCAGGGGCGCATCAACATCAAGCTGTACCCCGGCGTGTCGCTGATCCAGGGCGACCAGACGCGCGAGTTCAGCGCGCTGCGCCAGGGCGTGATCGACATGGCGGTGGGCTCGACCATCAACTGGTCGCCGCAGGTCAAGCAGCTCAACCTGTTCTCCATGCCCTTCCTGATGCCCGACTACGCGGCCATCGACGCGCTCACGCAGGGCGAGGTCGGCAAGGACATGTTCAAGACGCTGGAGAAGGCCGGCGTGGTGCCGCTCGCCTGGGGTGAGAACGGCTTTCGCGAAATCACCAACTCGAAGAAGCCCATCAGGTCGCCGGCCGACATCAAGGGCATGAAGATCCGCGTGGTGGGCTCGCCCATCTACTCCGACATGTTCACTGCGCTGGGCGCCAACCCCACGCAGATGAGCTGGGCCGACGCACAGCCCGCGCTCGCCAGCGGCGCGGTCGACGGCCAGGAGAACCCGCTGTTCCTGTTCACGGTGCTGAAGATGCAGACCGTGGGCCAGAAGTTCGTCACCACCTGGGGCTACGTGGCCGACCCGCTGGTGTTCGTGGTCAACAAGGAAATCTGGGCCTCGTGGACGCCGGCCGACCAGGCCATCGTGCGCCAGGCCGCCATCGATGCGGGCAAGGAAGAAATCGTCATCGCGCGCAAGGGCCTGGTGGAAGCCGACAAGCCCGTGCTGAAGGACATCGCCGGCATGGGCGTGACGGTGACCAGCCTCACGCCGGCCGAGCGCGACGCGTTCGTGAAGGCCACGCGGCCGGTGTACGACAAGTGGAAGTCGACCGTGGGCGCCGACCTGGTGGCCAAGGCCGAGCAGGCGATCGCGGCGCGCAAGAAATAAGCGGGTTTCCTTGCGGGCGTGTCAGGCGGCGTAGCCGCCTTCGCGGTAGCGGCTCGGGTTTGCGCCCGCCACTTTCTTCATCAGGCGCCTGAGCGCGGTGGCGTCCTGGTAACCCACGGCGCAGGCCACCTGCTCCACCGTCATGCGGCTGCCTTCGAGCAGCGCGCGGGCGCGCCGCAGCCGCACGCCCTGCACCAGGGCCTGCGTGCTCTTGCCGGTGGCCTTCTGGATGTGGCGCGCCAGCGTGCGTGTCGACATGCAGAACTCGCTCGCCAGCACGCTCACGGCGGGCGCATCCGGCAGGGCCGATTCCACCCTTGCGGCGAGCCGCGCCACCAGGTCGTTGCCGTTGGCCAGCAACTCCGCCGCGATGAACGGCGCCTGCGCCTGGCGCCCGTCGATCAGCAGCGTGCGCGAGACCAGGTCGGTCAGCGCACTGCCGCAGCGCTCGCGCAGCAGGTGCAGCATGAGGTCGGTCTGCGCGAATGCGGCGCCCGCGGTGACCACGGGGCCGTCGGCGCAGACCATGCGGTTGGCGTCGACCGTGCAGCCGGGCGACATGCGCGCGAGCAAGGGCGCGTACCACCATGAGGTGGTGGCGCGGCGGCCTTCGAGCAGCCCTGCGGCGTTCAGCAGGAACACCGCGGAGCACGATGCGGCGACCTGTCCGCCCGCCTTCACGTGGCGCACGAGGCCTTTGACGGCCTGGGCGGCATCGTGGCTCTCCAGGCACTGGCGAATCTCACCCGGCGTGTTCAGGCCGAGCCCTGGCACCACCCATGTCGAACGATCGTCACGCGGCCTCGCGGGCAGGCGCGCGGTGTCCAGGCTCATGCCGGCCTGCAGCCGCGCAGGGCCACCCTGCACCGAGCACACGCGCCAGCGCGGAGGCGCCACGCCGGCACGCGCGGCCACGGCCTGCGCGGCGCCCAGGATGTCGAGCGTGATCGCCACGCTGGAGTTGAAGGCGCCGGGCAGCACCAGGACAGTGAAATCGTGCATGCAAAAGTGCTTGGCGGATAAGGCCCGAAAGCAGTCGGATCGGACACTGCCATTCTGGCTGTGCGAACGGCCCAATACAAGCTCCATCCGCTTCCTTCAGGCCCCGCATGCCCACCATCCTCGTGAAGATTCCCCATGGCTCGTTTCCCGGCGAAAGCCGTGGCGCCCTGGTCCGCAAGATCAATGAAGCCGCTGCAGCAGCCGAACAGATGCCCGACGAGCCGCGCGCGCGGCGCCTGTGCTGGGTGCTGGTCGACGAGCTCGCGGCCGGTGCGTGGACCTGCGGCGGCGCCGACGTGAGTGCGCAACTGCTGCCATGCACGGCGCTGGCCTGCGTGCCGGCCGGCGTGCTCGACGATGCAGCGCGCGCCGCGTTCGTGTCGGGCATGCACGCCGCGTTCGAGGAGGCGTTGCCTTCTGACGACGGGCGCCGCCTCGCCACCTCGGTGGTCATCCACGAGGTGGCTGACGGCGCCTGGGGCGTGGGCGGCGGCGTCTGGCGGCTGCCCGACTTCGCGCGCGCCGCGGGGTATGCGCACCTGCAGCATCTGGTCCACCCGGCACACGCCGCATGAACACCAGGAAAAAACCCATGGCACCGACCCGCAACCTGAACGAAGACGATCCGCTCGACGACTTCGCCTCGCGCCCCATCACCCTGGACGGCATCGAGAAGAAGGTCTACCTCACCGGCCGGGGCCCCGCCGTGATCGTGATGACCGAGATGCCCGGCATCAGCCCGCACGTGGCGCGCTTCGCCCGCTGGGTGCGCGACGCGGGCTTCACGGTCTACATGCCCTCGCTGTTCGGCCGCGACGGCGCGGTGCCGCAGGCAGAGGAAGGCACCGCCGTGTTCAAGCGCGCCTGCGTGAGCGCCGAGTTCCGCGCCTTCGCGTCGAACGCTTCGAGCCCCGTCACGCAATGGCTGCGCGCACTCGCGCGGCTGGCGCACGAAGAGTGCGGCGGCCCGGGCGTGGGCGCGATCGGTATGTGCTTCACCGGCAACTTCGCGCTCTCGATGATGATGGAGCCCGCCATGCTCGCACCGGTGGTGTGCCAGCCTTCGCTGCCGCTGGACGACCCGGCAGGAATGAACGTGGCCGCCGACGAACTGGCCGCCGTGCGGCAGCGCCTGGCGCGCGAAGACCTCACGGTGATGGCCTATCGCTTCGACGGCGACAGGTTCTGCAAGGCGGAGCGCTTCGCGGCGTTCTCGCAGGCGCTGGGCGAGCGCTTCGTCGCGCGCGTGCTGCCCGACAGCGCCGCCAACCCCGACACGCCGCCCTTCTTCGCGAAGCTGGTGGCCAGCCCGCACAGCGTGGTGACGGCGCACCTGATCGACGAAGCCGGCCAGCCGACGCTGGCGGCGCGCGACGAGATCCTGGCGTTCTTCGCGCAGCGGCTGCGGGGCGGGCACTGACGATCGCGCGGGCTCTGGCAGACTTGCCCGCCAAGGAGCCCGCCATGCCATCGAACCCGTCCGTCGACACCGCCCCGCACACCCTCGTCATCGACACCGATCCCGGTGCTGACGACGTGATCGCGCTGCTCTTCGCGATGGCGGCGCCGCACGCGCTGAAGATCCAGGCGCTGACGACGGTGGCCGGCAACGTGCCGCTGGCCAAGACCTCGCGCAACGCGCGCCTGGCTTGCGAATGGGCCGGGCGGCCGGAGATTCCGGTGTACGCGGGCGCCGAGCGACCCCTGCGGCGCACGCCGATCTACGCGGCCAACATCCACGGCAAGGAAGGCCTCACGGGGGTCGACGTGTACGAGCCCGCCGCGCCGCTGGCCGAGGGCCACGCGGTCGACTACCTGGTTCGCACGCTGCGCGCGGCACCCGAGAAGAGCGTGACGCTCGCCATGCTCGGCCCGCAGACCAACCTCGCTCTTGCGCTCGAACAGGCGCCCGACATCGTGCGCGGCCTGCGCGAGTTGGTGCTGATGGCGGGTGCGCATTTCAACGGCGGCAACATCTCGCCCGTGGCCGAGTTCAACGTGTTCGCCGACCCGCACGCGGCCGAGGCCGTGCTGCAAAGCGGCGTGCCCATCACCATGCTGCCGCTGGACGTGACGCACAAGATCCTCACGAGCGACGAACGCATCGCGCGCCTGCGCGGCCTGGGCAACCGGGCCGGCGCCATCGTTGCGGACATCCTCGACGCCTATGCGCCCCAGGAGATGAAGCACTACGACATGCCCGGCGGCCCGGTGCACGACGCCACCGTCACGGCCTACCTGCTGCAGCCCTCGCTGTTCCGCGGCAAGCGCATCCATGTGGAGATCGACAGCCGCGAGGGCATGGGCTTCGGGCAGACGGTGGCCGACTGGTACGGCAGCCTGCATCGCGCGCCCAACGTGAACTGGATCGTCGACGGCGACGCGCAGGGCTTCTTCGACCTGCTGACGGAACACATCGCGCGGCTTCCCTGAACACCGGCGAGCGCCCATGAAAAAAGCCACGCTGCGAACAGCGTGGCTTTGTTTTGTGTGCCGCAGCGAAATCAGTGCTGCAGGATCTTGTTGAGGAAGTCCTTGGTGCGCGGCTGGCGGTTCTCGGGGTGGCTGAAGAACTCGTCCTTCGGGCAGTCTTCCAGGATCTTGCCGCCCACGTCGATGAAGATCACGCGGCTGGCCACCTTGCGGGCGAAGGCCATTTCGTGCGTGACCACCATCATGGTCATGCCTTCCTTGGCCAGGGCCACCATCACGTCGAGCACTTCGCCGACCATTTCGGGGTCGAGCGCCGAAGTGGGTTCGTCGAACAGCATCACGATCGGGTCCATCGACAGCGCGCGCGCAATGGCCACGCGCTGCTGCTGGCCGCCCGAGAGCTGGCCGGGGAACTTGTCCTTGTGTGCCATCAGGCCCACGCGGTCGAGCATCTTCAGCCCGCGGGTCTTGGCTTCGTCGGGCGTGCGGCCCAGCACCTTGATCTGCGCGATCGTGAGGTTCTCGGTCACCGACAGGTGCGGGAACAGCTCGAAGTGCTGGAACACCATGCCGACCTTGGAGCGCAGCTTGGGCAGGTTGGTCTTGGGGTCGTGCAGCGGAATGCCGTTGACGGTGATCTCGCCCTTCTGGAAGGGCTCGAGCGCATTCACGGTCTTGATGAGGGTGGACTTGCCCGAGCCCGAAGGCCCGCACACCACCACCACGTCGCCCTTGGAGATGCTCACCGAACAATCGTTGAGCACCTGCACCGGGCCGTACCACTTCGATACGTTCTTGATTTCAATCATTTTTTCGGACATTTGTTTCTCTCCGGTTCAGCACTCAGGTCAGCGAATGATGGCGATTTTCTTGTGCAGGCGCTTCACCAGCCACGAAAGGGCGTAGCACATGACAAAGTAAACGACAGCGGCCAGCAGGTAGGCCTCGATGGGACGGCCGAAGTTCTTGCCGGCGGTTTCGAAGCCCTTGAGCATGTCGTAGGCGCCGATGGCGTAGACCAGCGACGTATCCTGGAACAGGATGATGGTCTGCGTAAGCAGCACCGGCAGCATGTTGCGGAAGGCCTGCGGCAGCACCACCAGGCGCATGTTCTGCCCGTAGGTCATGCCGACCGCCTGGCCGGCGTTCACCTGGCCGCGCGGGATCGACTGGATGCCCGCGCGCATGATCTCGCTGAAGTAGGCGGCCTCGAACGCGACGAAGGTGATCACGGCCGAGATTTCGGAGCGGTAGTTGGAGCCCACCGAGCCGAACAGCGAGTAGAACGACGCCGGCACCAGCAGGAAGAACCACAGGATCACCATCACCAGCGGAATGCTGCGCATCCCGTTGACGTAGATGGCGGCCGGGGTGTCGAGCCACTTCTTGCCCGACAGGCGCATGAGCGCCAGCAGGGTGCCGAAGATCACGCCGCCGATCGTGGCCACCACCGTCAGCATGATGCTGAAGTAGAAGCCCTTGACGACGAAGTTGCTGATGACGTCCCAGTTGTAGAAGGACAGGTCGAGATTCATCATGTCAGTGTCCTCCGCCGCCGGCGCTGGCCGAGACGATGAAGCCCGGCACGCGGGTCTTCTTCTCGATGAAGGCCATCAAGCGGTTGATGATCAGGGCCGACACCACGTAGCACGCCGTCACCGCAAGGTAGACCTCGATGCCGCGCGAGGTTTCTTCCTGCGCCTGCATGGCGAACATGGTGAGTTCGGTGACCGACACGGCGAACGCGACCGACGAATTCTTGAAGATGTTCATCGTCTCGCTGGTGAGCGGCGGGATGATGATGCGGTAGGCCATCGGCAGGATCACGTAGCGGTAGTACTGCACCGTGGTGAAGCCCACCGCCATGCCCGCGTAGCGTTGCCCCTTGGGCAGCGCCTGGATGCCCGAGCGCACCTGCTCCGCGATACGCGCCGAGGTGAAGAAGCCCAGCGCCAGCACCACGAGGATGAAGCTCGGAACGCCCTTCATGACCGGAACGAGCGCCGGAATCACGTGGTACCACAGGAAGATCTGCACCAGCAACGGGATGTTGCGGAACAGCTCCACCCACGCATTGCCCAGGCGCACGAGCCATGGGTTGTCAGGCAGCGTGCGGATGATGCCGACGAGGGAGCCCAGCACGAGCGCCACGATCAGCGCCAGCAGCGCAACCGACACCGTCCAGCCCCAGGCCGACAGCATCCATTGCAGGTAAGTCGGGTAGTCCCCCCCGGGGTCTTGCAGGAAGACCTGCCAATCCCAGTTGCCCATGTTCATTCACTCCTTCAGCTCTTGGAAAACCTGTCCCTTGAAAAGAAACGCCCACCGCGAAAGGTGGGCGTCATTCATGCAGCGACGCGCCGCTTATTCCTTGGTGACGTACTCTTCAGCCGGCTTGTCGTTCGGGTTGGCCCAAGCGTTCTTGGTGGCTTCGCCCAGCGGCAGGTTGATGGTCACGTTGGCCGGGGGAATCGGCTTCAGGAACCACTTGTCGTACAGCTTGGTCAGCTCGCCCGACTTGGCCTGCGCCTTGATGCTGTCGTCCACGGCCTTCTTGAAGGCGGGGTCGTCCTTGCGGATCATGATGGCGATGGGTTCCACGGCCAGCACGTCGCTCAGGATCTTGTAGTCCTTGGGGGCCTTGGACTTGGCGGCCAGGGAAGCCAGGATCGAGCCGTCCATCACGAAGGCGTCGGCACGGCCGGTTTCCAGCAGCAGGAAGCTGTCGGAGTGGTCCTTGCCGTAGACCTCCTTGAAAGTCAGGTTCTCGGCGCGCTTTTGCTTGCGCACGGTCTGCAGCGGCGTGGTGCCGGTGGTGGTGGCAACCGTCTTGTCCTTCAGGTCGGCCAGCGAGTTGATGCCCGAATTGGCCTTGACGATGATCTTGGTTTCTTCGACGTAGGTGGTCACGCCGAAAGCCACGTCCTTCTGGCGGGTGGCGTTGTTGGTGGTCGAGCCGCACTCGATGTCCACGGTGCCGTTCTGAACCAGCGGAATGCGGTTCTGCGAGGTCACGGGCTGGTACTTGACTTCGAGCTTCTTGCCGGCGGCCTTCTCGAGGTCCTTGATGATGTTGGCGCAGACGTCGTAGTGGAAGCCGGTGTACTGGCCGTTGCCCAACGTGTACGACAGGCCGGAGGATTCACGCACACCTTCGGTGATGACGCCCGATGCCTTGATCTTGGCGAGGGTGTCATTGGCTTGTGCCAGAGCGCCGCCGGCGGCCAGCGCCGCGATTGCCAATGCCAATACTTGTTTCTTCATACGGTAAAACTCCTGAGGGTGACGTAAACAGATACAACGAAATTCTAGACACTCACATTTTGCGTGATACCCGGACCAACCCGGTGCGTCGACGCCTAATCTGCACCATGCAAGCGCATGCGCGTGTCAGCATGGTGCGATCCTGCCTCCTGGCATTGTCTGACTTTCACTAAGCAGCCTTTGTGCCCGACGCCGTTCCGGGCGCTTTCCCGGGCACGGTACCCGAGGGTTCGGCCGCGGGCGGAACGGGGGCCGCCGACAGGCGCACGGGCTGCGTGAGGTTCTCGGGCACGAGCAGCGCCTCCATTTCGGCGCGCGTCATGATGCCCAGCGACTCGGCCACCAGGTCGATCGGCCCGCCGGTGGCCAGCGCGGTCTTGGCGATGAGCGCAGCTTTCTCGTAGCCGATGAGCGGGTTGAGCGCGGTGACCAGCGTGACCGACTCGCGCACCCTCTTGGCCAGGAACTCTCGGTTGGCCTCGATGCCCTCGACGCAGTTCGTCTGCAGCGTGGCGCAGGCATTGGCCAGGTGCTTGATGCTCTTGAACAGGCTCCAGCCCATGATCGGCTCGAAGGCGTTGAGCTGCAGCTGGCCGGCCTCCGACGCCATGGTCACGGTGATGTCGTTGCCGATGACCTCGAAGGCCACCTGGTTCATGACTTCCGGAATCACGGGGTTGACCTTGCCCGGCATGATCGACGAACCCGCCTGGCGCGCCGGCAGCCGGATCTCGCCGAAGCCGGCCTGCGGGCCGCTGGACAGCAGGCGCAGGTCGTTGCAGGTCTTGCTGAGCTTGGTGGCCACGCGTTTCAGCACGCCCGACAGCTGCACGAAGGCGCCCGTGTCCTGCGTGGCCTCGATGAGGTTGGCCGCCTGCTTGAGCGGCACGCCGGTCTGTTCGGCGAGGTACTGGCAGGCGAGGTTGGCGTAGCCGTGCGGCGCGTTGATGCCGGTGCCGATGGCGGTGGCGCCGAGGTTGATTTCCTCGATGAGCGCGCGTGCCTCGCCCAGGCGGGCCTCGTCCTCGCCGATCATGATCGCGTAGGTCAGGAACTCCTGGCCCAGCGTCATGGGCACGGCGTCCTGCAGCTGGGTGCGGCCGATCTTGAGGACGTCCTTGAATTCGAGCGCCTTGGCCTCGAAGCTGCGACGCAGCGACGCCATGGCCTCCAGCAGCCGCCCGATGGCGAACCACAGCGCCAGGCGCACGGCCGTGGGGTACACGTCGTTGGTGCTCTGCGAGGCGTTCACGTGGTCGTTGGGGTGCAGCACGTCGTAGCGGCCCTTCTCGTGGCCCAGCTTTTCCAGCGCGAGGTTGCAGATGACCTCGTTGGCGTTCATGTTGGTCGAGGTGCCGGCCCCGCCCTGGATGACGTCGACCACGAACTCGTTGAGCAGCTTGCCTTCGATGAGGTCCTCGCAGGCCAGGATGATGGCCGCGGCGCGGTCGCGGTCGATGGCGCCCAGGTCGGCATTGGCGCGGGTGGCGGCCTTCTTCACGAAGGCCAGCGCCCGCACCAGGTCGGGCATGGCCGAGATGCGGGTGCCGGAGATGGCGAAGTTCTCGACCGCCCGCGCCGTGTGCACGCCCCAGTAGGCGACCGCAGGAATCTGCTTCTCGCCGAGGAAGTCGCGTTCGGTCCTGAAATTGGTGCTCATACAGGTTCCCCGGCTAAAAAAAAGCACGCGTGGAACGCGTGCCGAAGATGTGCTTGTGACAGCGGCGAAAAAGCTGCCGCGACTGTAGTGGTGCCCGGCCCGAGGCGCCAATGCCGTATGCGGGGTGCTTCATGCATGGCATTCATAGATTGTGCAGTGCACCAATGCTGTCGGCCGTCAGCCCGGTGGCTGCGTGCCGACCAGGTACGACCACAGCGCGTCGGCTGTGCGCTTGGGCTGCAGGCCGGTGGCGGCCGTGGTGGCCGTGGTGCCTGCGGCTGCCTTGGCGCCGCGGCCAGTGCCGGTCTTCACCGGCGCCGGGGCGCCGGGGCGCTCCCGGTAGGCGCGGATTTCCATCGTCGCCTCGAGGCTGTCGATCTCCGGGGGCAGCGCGCTCACCAGCTTGCGTGCCTTGATTTCCTTGCGCACCGCGCTCTGCGGCAGGAAGGCGATGCCGTGGCCTTCGAGGGCCATCACCTTCAGGCCCTCGGCCATGTCGGTCTCGTAGACCCGGTCGAGGTGGATGGCGGTGCCCGACTCCTTCAGCAACTGGTCGACCACGCGGCCCAGGTAGGCGCCCGGCGCGTAGCCCAGGTAGGGCAGCGGCTGGCCGGGACGGCCCGGCAAGCGGTAGCGCGGCGCGCCGTCGGCATCGGCCTTGACCCAGGGGGCCACGGTTTCCTCCCCCAGGCTGACCATCTCGTACTTGTTGGCGTCCAGCTGCAGCGGCTGCGAGGGGTGGTGATAAGCAATCAGCAGGTCGCAGCTGCCCTCCACCAGGCGCAGCACGGCGTCGTGCACGTTGAGCGCGATGAGCCGGCTCTTGATCGGCCCGAAGTGCTCGCGCAGGCTGGTCACCCAGGAGGGAAAGAAGGTGAATGCCAGCGTGTGCGGCACGGCGATCTCGATCACGTCCTGCCCGGCCGCCGAGTGGCCGCGCAGCATGGCCCGGGTGCTCTGCAGCGACTGCAGCATCTCGATGGCCTGGCTGTAGAGCGTCTGGCCCGCCGGCGTGAGGCGCGTGGGGTAGGAGCTGCGGTCGACCAGATCGGTGCCGGCCCAGCCCTCGAGCGCCTGGATACGGCGCGAGAACGCCGGCTGGGTCACGTGCCGGAGCTGGGCCGAGCGGCTGAAGCTGCGGGTTTCAGCCAGGCTGATGAAGTCTTCTAGCCACTTTGTTTCCATGAGTGACGATTATGCGAGCGCCGCGCCATACTGAACGCCCCCTCCTTTTTCGCATTCGCCATGCCTTCTGCCGACGACCTGCTCGCCCTCACGGCGACCGAACTTTCCCGCCGCATCGCATCGCGCGAGGTGTCCTGCCGCGAAGTGATGCAGGCCTCGCTGGCCCGCATCGAGGCGCTGAACCCGCGCTTCAACGCCATCGTGTCGCTGCGCGATCCGGCGCAACTGCTGGCCGAAGCCGGCGCGCGCGACGCCGAGCTGGCGCGCGGCGAGCGCCGCGGCTGGATGCACGGTTTTCCGCTGGCCGTGAAAGACCTGAGCCATGCCGCCGGCCTGCCCACCTCGATGGGCTCGCCGCTGTCGCCGCGCTCGCCGGCGCGCGCCGACAGCCTGCACGTGGCGCGCGCCCGCGCGTCCGGCGCGGTGGTCATCGGCAAGACCAACACGCCCGAGTTCGGGCTCGGCTCGCACACCTACAACCCGGTGTTCGGCATCACGCGCAACGCCTGGGCGCCGGACCGCAGCGCGGGCGGCAGCAGCGGCGGCGCCGCGGTGGCGCTGGCCCTGGGCATGCTGCCGGTGGCGGACGGCAGCGACATGATGGGGTCGCTGCGCAACCCGGCCGCCTTCAACAACGTGATCGGCATGCGGCCCTCGCGCGGGCGCGTGCCCGGCAACCCTGACGACGAGCTGTTCTTCCAGCAGCTGGGCACCGACGGCCCGATGGCGCGCACGGTGGAAGACGCGGCGCGGTTGCTGGCGGTGCAGGCGGGCTTCGACCCGCGCGTGCCGCTGTCGTCGCCCCAGGCCCTGCCCTCGCCCGACGCGCTGCGGCTGGAGGGCGACGGCAAGGGCCTGCGCATCGGCTGGCTCGGCAGCATCTGGCCCGACCTGCCGCTGGCGCCCGGCATCCGCGAACTCGGCGAGAAGGCGCTCGACACCTTCCGCACCATCGGCTGCGAGGTCGAGCCCTGCACGCTCGACGTGCCGCGTGCGCACAACTGGAGCGCGTGGCTGCGGCTGCGGCAGTTGCTGGTGGGCGGCAAGCTGGGCGCCTACCTGAGCGACCCCGCGCTGTTCGCGCAGCTCAAGCCCGAGGCGCAATGGGAAATCGAACAGAGCCGCCACCTGGATGCGGCCTCGCTGTACCAGGCCTCGCTGTACCGCTCGAACGTGTACCGCGCGTTTGTCAAGCTGTTCGAGCGCTTCGACTTCGTGGTGGCGCCGACCGCGCAGGTGTTCCCGTTCGATGCCGAACTCCACTGGCCGGACGAGGTGAACGGGGTGAAGAGCGACACCTACCACCGCTGGATGGAGATCGTCACGCCGTTCACGCTGGCGGGCTTGCCGACGCTGAACGTGCGCGCCGGGTTCGGCGAGGGCGGGCTGCCGATGGGGCTGCAGCTCGCGGGGCCGATTCATGCGGACCTCGAGGTGCTGCGGCTGGGGCATGCGTATGACCAGGCGTGCGGATGGGCGTCGCACCGCCCGCCCGCATTGGATTGACTCCCTCCCCCGCTGGGGGAGGGCCGGGGTGGGGGCAMGCGGCRCATCCAMYGGGCGCCCTGCCTGCCCCCATCCCAGCCTTCCCCCAGAGGGGGAAGGAGCAAGACCGGCCTTGCAATGTCGCGGTGTCCTGACTTGCTCCCTCCCCTCCCGGGGGAGGGCSGGGGKKGGGGCAMGCGGCRCATCCAMTGGGCGCCCTGCCCGCCCCCATCCCAGCCTTCCCCCAGAGGGGGAAGGAGCAAGACCGGCCTTGCAATGTCCCGATGTCCTGGCTTGCTCCCTCCCCTCCCGGGGGAGGGCCGGGGTGGGGGCAAGCGGCGTATCCACTGGGCGCTCTGCCCGCCCCCATCCCAGCCTTCCCCCAGAGGGGGAAGGAGCAAGGCCGGCCTTGCAATGTCCCGGTGTCCTGACTTGCTCCCTCCCTCCCGGGGTAAGACGCAAGACCTCAGACGGGCGTGACGACGCCGCGCCCTGCGAAGTGCCCTTCGGCATTCGCCAGGAAATGGTCGACCGAGCGCTGCGTCGCCTCGGGCGACCAGCCGGCCACGTGCGGCGTCAGCAGCACGTTGTCCAGGCCGACCAGCGGCTCGGGCCGCTTCGGTTCGCTCTCGTACACGTCGACGCCCGCGCCCGCGATGCGGTTTTCGCGCAGCGCCGCGGCCAGCGCCTCGGTGTCGACCACGCTGCCGCGCCCGATGCTCACCAGGTAACCCTGCGGCCCCAGCGCGTCGAGCACTTCGGCGTTGACCATGTGCTTCGTCGCCGGTCCGCCCGGCGCCACCAGCACCAGCACGTCGGCCCACGCCGCCAGCGACTTCAGGTCGTCGAAGTAGCGGTGCGTGGCGCCCTCGCGCGGCTTGCGGTTGTGATAGCCGATCTCCATGTCGAACGCCGCCGCGCGCCGGGCGATCTTCTGGCCGATGGTGCCCAGCCCCAGGATGCCCAGCTTCTTGCCCGACACGTTCGCCGGCTGCTCGATGGCCTCGCGCCACACGCCCTCGCGGCACAGCCGGTCGAGCTTGCGGAACCCGCGCACGATGCTGATCAGCATGCCCATGGCGTGATCGGCGACGCAGTCGTCGTTGGTGCCGGCGCCGTTGGCCGTCACGATGCCGCGCGCACGCGTGACGTCGAGCGGCACGCCTTCATAGCCCGCGCCCAGGCAGCAGATCAGCTCCACCGCGGGCAGGGCCGCGATTTCCTCGGGCGTGATGCCGATCACGCCGATGGTCAGCACCGCGCGAAACTTCTTGCCGTGCTCGGCAATGGCGGCCGCGCGCTCGGCGGCGCCGAAGGCATAGGTCAGGTCGTAGACCTCGGCAATCTGGGCCTGGTGGGCGCTCGACAGGCTGTTGAGCACCAGCAGGGGAATCTTGGTCGGCACGTGGGAACTCCTAATCGATGTCAAAAAAATGGCGTGGATATCTCGCAGTGGAACACCGAGGATGCGGCTTTGCCGGGCCTCAGGTGTTGCCCCCGGCACGGGGTAGGAGAAGCGACACGAAGTGCGCAGTGCGCGGAGCCTGGGGGCGAGCCTAAAGAATCGGGGCTGCTTCGCTTTTTTGCAGCGCCCACATCTGGGCGTAGCGTCCCTGCCTGGCGAGCAGCTCGGCATGCGTGCCGCGCTCGACGATCACCCCGGCCTCGAGCACCAGGATCTCGTGCGCATCGACCACCGTCGACAGGCGGTGCGCGATGACCAGCGTGGTCTTGTCCTGCGCGGCGCTCTTGAGCTCCGACTGGATGGCGCGCTCATTGGCAGAGTCCAGCGCCGAGGTGGCCTCGTCGAAGATCACGATCGGCGGGTCTTTCAGCAGCGTGCGCGCAATGGCCACGCGCTGCTTCTCGCCGCCCGACAGCTTCAGGCCGCGTTCGCCCACGGTGGTGTCGTAGCCCTTGGGCGTGGCCGAGATGAAGTCGTGGATGCGCGCGGCGCGCGCGGCGTTCTCCACCTCCTCGCGCGTGGCCCCCGGGCGGCCGTACGCGATGTTGTATTCGACCGTGTCGTTGAACAGCACCGTGTCCTGCGGCACGATGCCGATGGCGCGGCGCACGCTGGCCTGCGTGACCTCGCGGATGTCCTCGCCGCCGATGGTGATGCGCCCTTGCTGCACGTCATAGAAGCGGTAGAGCAGCCGCGCCAGCGTGGACTTGCCCGAGCCCGAGGGGCCCACCACGGCCACCGTCTTGCCGGCCGGGATCTCGAAGCTCAAGTGCTTGAGGATGGGGCGCGCGGGTTCGTAGGCAAAGCTCACATCCTCGAAGCGGATGGTGGAGTCCGTGCCGGCCAGCGGCTGCGCGCCGGGCGCGTCGCGCACCTCGCGGTCTTTCTCCATCAGCACGAACATCTTGTCCAGGTCGGTCAGGCTCTGCTTGATCTCGCGGTAGATCACGCCCAGGAAATTCAGCGGTATGTAGAGCTGGATCATGAAGGCGTTGACCATCACCAGGTCGCCCAGCGTCATGCGCCCCTCGACCACGCCCGAGGTGGCGCGCCACAGCATCAGCACCAGGCTCACGGCAATCAGCGCCTGCTGGCCGGTGTTGAGCATGCTCAGCGTGCGCTGGCTCTTGATGGCGGCCTTGCGGTAGCGGTCCAGACTGGCGTCGTAGCGCTTGGCCTCGAACGCCTCGTTGTTGAAGTACTTGACCGTCTCGTAGTTGATGAGCGAGTCGACCGCGCGGCTCTGCGCCACCGAGTCGAGCTCGTTCATGGTCTTGCGGAACTGCGTGCGCCACTCGGTCACCGTGACGGTGAAGCCGATGTACAGCACCAGCGCCGCCCCGGTGATCCAGACGAACAGGGAGTCGAACTTCACGCCCAGTATGGTGAGCACCAGCACCAGCTCGATGATGGTGGGCACGATGCTGTAGAGCGACATCGAGATCAGCGAGTGCACGCCGCGCGTGCCGCGCTCGATGTCGCGCGTCATGCCGCCGGTCTGGCGCTCCAGGTGGAAGCGCAGGCTCAGCGAGTGCAGGTGCTGGAACACCTCCAGCGCAATCTGGCGCGCCGTGCCTTCGGTGGCCTTGGCGAAGATCAGCTCGCGCAGCTCTCCGAACAGCGAGGTCGAGAAGCGCAGCAGGCCGTAGGCCAGCAGCAGGCCGATGGGCACGATGAGCAGGGCCTGCGCCAGGTCGGGCGCACCCGCCTTGGGCGTCATGGTGTCGACCAGGTTCTTCAACAACACCGGCACGCCCACGTTGGCCACCTTGGCGCCCACCATGAAGGCCAGCGCGGCGGCCACCCGCCATTTGTACTGCCAGAGGTAGGGAAACAGGCGGCGCAGCGTCGCCCAGTCGGAACGGTCGCTGCGCTCCGGCGGGTGGCCGGAGACGGTGTGTGAGGGGGGGAGGGCTTCGCCGCTTCGGCGCATGGAGGACAATCGTGGTTGCTTGTTTGTTCCAGATTGTGCCCATGTCAGACACTTCCAGCGCCGCCGCTGCCGCCACCCTCAAGAGCCTGCCCACCGACATGGAGCTGGTGCTCAAGGTCATCCCGATGCCGGCCGACTGCAACGCCAACGGCGACATCTTCGGCGGCTGGGTCATGGCGCAGTGCGACCTGGCCGGCTCGGTGATTCCGGCGCGTCACGCCAAGGGCCGCATGGCCACGGTGGCGGTGAACGAGTTCATCTTCAAGCAGCCGGTGCGCCTGGGCGACATCCTGTCGTTCTATTCGAAGCTGGTGCGCATCGGGCGCACGTCGGTCACGGTCACGGTGGAGGTGTTCGCCGAGCGCTTCCGGGCCCAGGGCGAATACATCAAGGTGACGCAGGCCACCTTCACCTACGTGGCCATCGACGACAACGGCCGCCCACGCCCCATCGAGAAGTCGGCCGAGTAACTGCAGGCAAGCCTGACGTGCACCGCCGCGTTGCGTCGGACGCTA
Source organism: Variovorax sp. 10N412 (assembly GCF_056394985.1). Lineage (NCBI taxonomy): Bacteria > Pseudomonadati > Pseudomonadota > Betaproteobacteria > Burkholderiales > Comamonadaceae > Variovorax > Variovorax sp. 10N412. Next base: position 183,860 of record NZ_JBFTIO010000015.1, on the reverse strand, counting down.
CTTTTTCAGTAGCACCATTCGCAGGCTGGACGCGCGTTACGGGTGTTTTTTCCTCTGAAAACTGAGCGTGCCCGCACAAGCCTGCGGCGCGCGTCAGACCTTCGAGAAATCCGGCTTGCGCTTCTCCATGAACGCACCGAATGCCTCCTTGGCAGCCGGTTCGCGCAGCATGCGCCCGAAGCTCGCGCCCTCCTCGCCCATGCGTTCGAGCACGGCGGGCATCTGCGACTTCTTCAGCAGGCGCTTGGTCTCGATCAGCGCGCTCAGCGGCTTGGCCGCGAGCTTGCGCGCCTGCGTTTGCGCAATGGCGTTCGCCTCGGTCGGCGGCACCACACGGTTGACCAGGCCCACTTCGAGCGCAGCCTCGGCCATGAAGGGTTCGCCCAGCAGCAGCGCCTCGGCCGCGCGGTGGTAGCCCAGCATCTGCGGCACCAGCAGGCTGGACGCGGCCTCGGGGCATAGGCCCAGGTTCACGAAAGGCATCGAGAAGGCTGCGTTGTCGCCCGCGTAGACCAGGTCGCAATGGAACAGCATCGTGGTGCCGATGCCCACGGCCGGGCCGCACACGGACGCGACGATCGGCTTGGGAAAGGTCGCGATGCCGCGCAGGAAGCGGAACACGGGCGACTCCTGCGTCGACGGCGGAGCGTTCAGGAAGTCGCCGATGTCGTTGCCGGCGCTGAAGATCGTCGGGTCGCCCTGGATCAGCACGCAGCGCACGGCCGCGTCGCCCTCGGCCGTGGCCAGCGCGTCGGCCAGTTCGGCGTACATGCTGCTGGTGATCGAGTTCTTCTTGTCGAGGCGGTTGAAGGTGAGGGTCATCACACCGGCTTCGGTGTGGACGAGGATGTCGCTCATGGGATTGGTCCTTGGGTAAAAAGGGGCGTTGCCGCGGTCAGGCGGCTGCCAGTGCTTCGCGCACGAAATCGAGCCGGTCCTGGCCCCAGAACATCTCGGTGCCGACGAACATGGTCGGCGCGCCGAACACGCCGCGTTCCACGGCCTCCTGGGTGACGGCCTTGAGGCGGTCCTTGGTGTCCTGCGCACCGGCCAGCGCAAGCAGGCCGGCGGCGTCGAAGCCTGCATTCTGCAAGACGGCGCCGACGATGGCGGGGTCGTTGAGGTTCTTAGGCTCGACCCACATCGCGTGATAGACGGCATCCACATAGGCGCCGAAGCGCGCGGGCTCCGTCATCTGGATGCCGGTGGCGCCGCGCATCAGCAGCAAGGTGTTGATGGGGAAGAAGGGGTTGTGCACGTAGGGCACGCCGTAGCGCCTGGCAAAGCGCTGCAGGTCGGCGGTCATGTACGGGCCCTTGGGCTTGATCTCGGCGGGCGAATGGTTGCCCGTGGCCTGGAACACGCCCCCCAGCAGCATGGGCTTCCACACCAGGTCGGCGCCGGTGTCGGCGCACACATGGGGCAGTTGGGTGGCCGCCAGGTAGGCGGCGGGGCTGCCGAAGTCGAAATAGAAGTCGACGGATCTGGTCATGGGTGTTGTCTCCTTCCTGGGGTCTTCAGAACTTCTCGGACCAGGGCCGCAGGTCGAGCTCGTGCGTCCACGCATCGCGCGGCTGCGAATGCAGCATCCAGTAGGCGTCGGCGATGTGTTCGGGGTTCAGGATGCCGTCGTCTTCCTTCAGCGCATAGCGCTCGGGGAAGTTGCTGCGGATGAACTCGGTGTCGATGGCGCCGTCGACCACCACGTGCGCCACGTGGATGCCCTGCGGACCCAGCTCGCGCGCCATCGACTGCGCGAGCGCGCGCAGGGCCATCTTGGCGCCAGAGAACGCGCCGAAGTTGGCCGCGCCGCGCAGCGACGCCGTGGCGCCCGTGAAGATGATCGTGCCGCGGTGGCCGCCCTTGGGCAGTTCACGCGCCACCATGCGCCGGGCCACTTCGCGGCCGTTGAGAAAACCCGAGAAACAGGCCATCTCCCACACCTTGAAGTACTTGCGCGCAGTCTCCGTGAGGATGCTCTCCGGCACGTTCGCGCCGATGTTGAACACCATCACCTCGATCGGCCCGATGGTCGACTCGATCTGCTCGACCAGCGCCACCACTTCCTCCTCCTTGCGCGCGTCGCAGGCGAAGGCGTGCGCCCTGCCGCCGTCGGCCTCGATCTGCGCCACCAGCGGCTGCAGCTTGTCGAGGCTGCGCCGCGTGACGCAGGTGGCATAGCCCTCGCGCGCGAAGCGCCGGGCAATGGCGCCGCCGGTGGCGTCGCCGGCGCCGACGACGAGTACGGCTTTGGTCAGCGACATGGCGGTCATTCCTTGTAGTAGACGATCTGGTTCGAGGTGGCGAGCAATGCGCCGCTTTCGCTCCACAGCTGCGCGGCCTGGTCGAAGAAGCCGTTGCTGAACTGCTGCCCCGTGGCGCTGCCCAGCAGGTAGCCCGTGCCGACCTCGGCCAGCTGTGCCGCGTTGGCATGGAAGTAGGTGGTGATCGACACCGTGCCCGCCGGCACCGGCTTGGCGCGGCGCAGCCACACGCGCGGGTAGAACAGGTCGCTCATGGCCGCGAGCGACGTGAAGTCCAGCGGCCTGGGCTGGGCGTCGCGCAGCCAGAGCCGGCTTTCGCTGTGGTGGCCGCTGCCGTCCCACCGGGCCGGAATGCCGCCGCTGATCGGGCGCATCTCGTAATGGCCGATCCACGCCACGCCCGACGGGCCGATGGTGATGCGCTCGACCGCCTCGGGCCGGGGCACCTCGGGCATCGGCAGGTCGTTCTCGCCCCAGGTCTCGCGGCGCACCGCGGTGATCACGGTGGCGGTGGTCGTCATGTTCGGCGCGCCGCTCGGGCCGGCCTGGGTGATCTGCACCGTCCAGTGCTGCGTCGAGCGGTTGGTGCGCACGGCCGTGGCCTGGATGTCGAATGCGCCGGCTTCCAGCGCCGCCGCGTAGTTGACCGTGAGCGCGATCGGCGCACCGAGCAGGTCCGGGTGCTTCAGCACCGCCTGCAGCACCAGCGCCGCCGTGGTGCCGCCGAAGGGCCCGACCATGTTCCAGTAGTCGGGGCTGGTCATGCCCGTGAAGTGGCCCACGCGGATGTCGCTGTGGTGAATCGCGAGGGCCTTGTCGAACGGATGCGCTGTCATCTGTGTTGTCTCCTGCGACGGCTGCACGGCAAAACGACCTGGGCTGTCAGACGCGCTCGAAGATGCCCGCAGCGCCCTGGCCCATGCCCACGCACATCGTGACCATGCCGTACTTCAGATTCTCGCGACGCAGCGCGTGCACGACTGTCGCCGAGCGGATAGCACCGGTCGCGCCCAGCGGGTGGCCCAGCGCAATGGCGCCGCCCATCGGGTTGACCTTGGACGGGTCGAGCCCCAGCGTTCGGATGACCGCCAGCGACTGCGCGGCGAAGGCCTCGTTGAGCTCGAACCAGTCGATGTCCTCGTGCTTCAGGCCCGCGTAGCGCAGCGCGGCCGGAATCGCCTCGATCGGGCCGATGCCCATGATGTGCGGCGGCACGCCCTTGCTGGCGAAGCTCACGAAGCGCGCGAGCGGCGTGAGGCCGTACTGCTTCACGGCCTTCTCGCTTGCCAGGATCAGCGCACCGGCGCCGTCCGAGGTCTGCGAGCTGTTGCCGGCCGTCACGGTGCCGCGCGCGGCGAACACGGTGCGCAGCTTGGCCAGGCCTTCGATGCTGGTGTCGGGGCGCGCGCCTTCGTCGAGGCTCACGGTGCGGGTCTTGGCTACCGACTCGCCGGTCTCCAGGTTCGGCGTGCGGTCGGTCACTTCGATGGGCGTGATCTCGTCGGAGAACTTGCCGGCCTTCTGCGCGGCCAGTGCCTTCTGGTGCGAGGCAAGCGCGAACGCGTCCTGCGCTTCGCGGCTCACCTTCCACTGCTGCGCGACCTTCTCGGCCGTGAGGCCCATGCCGTAGGCGATGCCCACGTCGCCTTCGCGTTCGAAGATGGCGGGCGACAGCGAAGGCGAGTTGCCCATCATGGGCACCATGCTCATGCTCTCGACGCCGGCGGCGATCATCACGTCGGCTTCGCCCACGCGGATGCGGTCGGCCGCCATCTGCACGGCCGAGAGGCCCGAGGCGCAGAAGCGGTTGACGGTGATGCCGCCCACGCTGGTCGGCAGGCCGGCCAGCACCGCGCCGATGCGCGCGACGTTCAGGCCCTGCTGCGATTCGGGAATGGCGCAGCCGCAGATGATGTCCTCGATGGCCTTGGGGTCGAGGCTGGGCACGGCGGCGAGCGCGGCGCGCAAGGTGGTGGCGAGCAGGTCGTCGGGGCGGTAGTTGCGGAAGTAGCCGCGGTGCGACTTGCCGATGGGGGTACGGGTGGCGGAGACGATGTAGGCGTCTTGGACTTGTTTGCTGCTCATGAAGAAGCTCCTGGATTTTCTTGCTCCTTCCCCCTCCGGGGGAAGGCTGGGATGGGGGCCTGCGGCGTCAACTCGACAAGCCGGTTGGCTATGGCATGGCGAACCCCATCAAGATTGGTGAACGGATCGTTCGATGCAAAGCGCAGCACGTCGAAACCCTGCGCGCGGAAAAATGCGTCACGTCGCGCGTCGTAACCTTGCTGCGCTTGGTGCTGGGAGCCGTCGAGTTCGACGATCAGCTTCGGCGCAAGGCACGCGAAGTCGGCGATGTAGCCGCCCAGCGGATGCTGGCGCCGAAACTTCACGCCCAATTGCTCCGCGCGCAGACCGCCCCAGAGCTTGCGCTCCGAGTCGGTCATCTCGCGACGCAGCACCTGTGCGTTTGCACGGGCATTGGGCGTGGACTGGTTTCGCATCGTGCTTGGTTGGAGAGCCCCCATCCCTGCCTTCCCCCGGAAGGGGAAGGAGAAATGCAGGTCAGTTCCGTACCGGCTTCCCCGTACTCAGCATCCCCATGATCCGCTCCTGCGTCTTCGGATGCACGATCAGCGAGCAGAACGCCTTGCGTTCCAGCGTCATCAGGTATTCCTCGGTCACGAGCGAACCCGCGTCCACATCGCCGCCAGTCACCACGTTCGCGATCAGGCTCGCAATGTGAAAGTCGTGCGCACTGATGAACCCGCCGTCGCGCATGTTCACCAGCTGCCCCTTGATCGTGGCCGCGCCGCTGCGCCCCGCCACGCGGAACGTGCGGCGCAGCGGCGGGCGGTAGCCGGCGTCGGCCATCGCCCTGGCCTGCTGCAGCGCCACGTACAGCAGCTCGTCCTTGTTCGGCACGATCACGTCGCTGTCGAGCAGGTAGCCCAGCTTCTTCGAATCGAGCGCGCCCGTGCCCACCTTCGCCATGGCGGCGGCGGTGAAGCCTTCGGTCAGGAACGGCAGCAGGTCGGTGCCCGTCGAGGCCGCAGCGTTCTCCGCCGCGCGGCGTGCGATGTAGGTCAGACCGCCCGCGCCGGGGATAAGCCCCACGCCGACTTCGACCAGCCCGATGTAGCTTTCCATCGCCGCCACGCGCCTGGACGAATACACCGCCAGTTCGCAGCCGCCGCCGAGTGCCAGGCCACGCACGGCCGACACCACCGGCACGCTGGCGTAGCGGATCTTGAGCATCACGTTCTGCAGCTCTTCTTCCGCGCCTTCGACCGCGCCGATGCCCGCGACCACGAAGGCCGGCAGCATCGCCTGCAGGTCGGCGCCGACGGAGAACATCTCATCGGGCGACCAGATCACCAGGCCCTTGTACTCGGCCTCGGCCAGCTCGACCGCGGCGCCCAGCGCCTCGGCCACGTCGGGGCTGATGGCGTGCATCTTCGAATGGATGCTGGCGATCAACACCTCGCCGTCCAGCGTCCACACGCGCACGTCGCCTTCGTCGCTGATCGTGGTGCCGGCGGTGTTGGCATCGGCCGCGTTCGCGCCTAGCACGCTCTCGGGGAACAGCTGACGGTCGTGCACCGGCAGCTTGCGCTGCGGGATGAACTGGCCCTGCAACGCGCTCCATGAACCTTCGGGCGTGTGCACGCCACCGGCCTTGGCAACCGCGCCTTCGAACACCCACTTGGGCAGCGGCACCGTGCTCAGCGCCTTGCCCGCGTCGATGTCTTCCTGAATCCACTTGGCAACCTGTGCCCAGCCGGCTTCCTGCCACAGCTCGAACGGACCCTGCTTCATGCCGAAGCCCCAGCGCATCGCGAAGTCGATGTCGCGTGCGCTCTCCGCAATGTCGGCCAGGTGCACGGCGGCGTAGTGAAAGCCGTCGCGCAGGATCGCCCACAGGAACTGCCCCTGCGGCCCTTCGCTCTCGCGCAGCAGTTTCAGGCGCTCGCCCGCGGGCTTCTTCAGCATGCGGCCGTACACCTCGTCGGCCTTGGCGCCGGCGGGCACGTACTCGCCGCTCTTCAGGTCGAAGCGCAGGATGTCGCGGCCCACCTTCTTGAAGAAGCCGGCCTTGGTCTTCTGGCCCAGGTTGCCCAGCTCCAGCAGCTTGGCGAGCACCGGCGGCGTCGCAAAGTTGGCGTAGAACGGATCGGTCTCGGCGTTCAGGGTGTCCTGCAGCGTCTTCACGACGTGGGCCATCGTGTCCAGCCCCACCACGTCGGCGGTGCGGAAAGTGCCAGAGCTTGCGCGGCCCAGCTTCTTGCCGGTGAGGTCGTCCACCACGTCGGGCGTGAGGCCGAACTTCTCGACTTCCTTCAGCGTGGCCAGCATGCCGGCGATGCCGACGCGGTTGGCGATGAAGTTGGGCGTGTCGTGCGCGCGCACCACGCCCTTGCCCAGCGTGCTGGTGACGAAGGCCTCGAGGTCGTCGAGCACCTGTGGCTGCGTGGTGGGCGTGTTGATCAGCTCCACCAGGAACATGTAGCGCGGCGGGTTGAAGAAGTGAATGCCGCAAAAACGCGGCTTCAGCGCTTCGGGCAACGCCTCGCTCAACTTGGTGATCGACAGGCCCGAGGTGTTCGAGGCCAGGATCGAATGCCTGGCGACATGCGGCGCGATCTTCTTGTAGAGGTCGAGCTTCCAGTCCATGCGCTCGGCAATGGCTTCGATGATGAGATCGCACTCGCCGAGCCTGGCGAGGTCGTCCTCGTAGTTGGCCTGCTCGATCAACACGGCATCGGCCACGTCGCCGAGCGGCGCGGGCTTGAGCTTCTTGAGGTTGTCGATGGCGCGCGTGACGATGCCGTTCTTCGGGCCTTCCTTGGCGGCCAGGTCGAACAGCACGACAGGCACGCGCACGTTGACGAGGTGGGCCGCAATCTGCGCGCCCATCACGCCGGCGCCGAGCACGGCGACCTTCTTCACTTGAAATCGGGACATAGCGGAGTTTCGAAGTTCTGAATCAGTTCGGGGAACACCGCGGAACCGGCTTTGCCGGGCCGCTGGTGTTGCCCCCTCGAGGGGGAGGCTGCTACACGAAGTGAGCAGCTACGGGGGTGGGTCAAGGAACACGGTTCCAGGTTTGGGTGCGCCAGAACGGGCCCAGGTAGCCGCGCACCTCCAGCTTCCTGCCGCCGTCGATGGGCGTGAAGCTGGCGCGGTATTCCTTGCCGTTCTCGGGGTCGAGGATCTTGCCGCCTTCCCAGACGTCCTTGCCCTCGGCCTTCTTGCCGCCACGGATGATGTCCAGGCCGACCATGGGCTTGCCCTTGCGGTCGTCGCTGCATTCGTCGCAGGTGGCGCCGGGCTTGGCGTCCTTGCCCAGTGCCTTCTCGATGCGACCGAGCAGCGCGCCGTTGGTCTCGGCGATGCTGATCTCGGCCTTGACCTCGCCGGTCTTGTCGTCGACGTTGCGCCACAGGCCCACGGGCGTGGACTGGGCCATGGCCGAGGCCGCCGTGACGGCGAACAGAACGGCTGCGAATGTTGTTTTCATGCGTGTCTCCCGCAGAGTCGAAGGAAAGGGCAAAAAGGGCAAAAAGGGCAAGAGGCCGGCCTCAGGCCAGCGCCGCGTCGGTGTCCATCAGCACCTTGCTGCCGGCGCGCGCGGTGCGCATCAGCGTCGCGGTCTCGGGGAACAGCTTGGCGAAATAGAAGCGCGCGGTCTGCAGCTTGGCCACGTAGAACGGGTCGGTGTTGCCGGCGGCGATTTCGCGCAACGCGACCTGCGCCATGCGCGCGAACAGGTAGCCGAACACGAAGTGGCCGGCCACGCGCAGGTAGTCCACCGCGGCGGCGCCCACTTCGTCGGGGTTCTGGAAGCCCTTGAAGCCGATCTCGGTGGTGAACTTGGTGAGCTGGTCGCCCAGCATGGCAATCGGGTTGATGAACTCGGCCATCTTCTCGTTCACGCCCTCTTCTTCTACCAGCTTCGCGACCAGCTTGCCGAACTTCTTCAGCGATGCGCCGTTGTTGCCCAGCACCTTGCGGCCCAGCAGGTCCAGCGACTGGATGGTGTTGGTGCCTTCGTAGATCATGTTGATGCGGTTGTCCCGCACGAACTGCTCCATGCCCCATTCCTTGATGAAGCCGTGGCCGCCGAACACCTGCATGCACGCGTTGGTCGCGATGTGGCCGTTGTCGGTGATGAAGGCCTTCACGATGGGCGTGAGCAGCGCGACCAGTTCGCCCGAGTCCTTGCGCACCTTCTCGTCGGGGTGGTTGTGTTCCTTGTCGAGCAGCAGCGTGCAGAAGATCTGCAGCGCGCGGCCGCCTTCGGCGTAGGCCTTGGCGGTGAGCAGCATCTTGCGCACGTCGGGGTGCACGATGATCGGGTCGGCTTCCTTGTCCTTGGCCTTCACGCCCGACAGCGAACGCATCTGCGTGCGGTCCTTGGCGTAGGCCAGTGCGTTTTGATAAGCCACTTCGGTCAGGCCCAGCGACTGGTTGCCCACGCCCAGGCGCGCGGCGTTCATCATCACGAACATCGCAGCCAGGCCCTTGTTGGGCTCGCCCACCAGCGTGCCGGTGGCGCCTTCGATCACGATCTGCGCGGTGGCGTTGCCGTGGATGCCCATCTTGTGCTCCAGGCCGGCGCAGAAGATCGGGTTGCGCTCACCCAGCGAGCCGTCGGCCTTCACATGGAACTTGGGCACCACAAACAGGCTGATGCCCTTGCTCCCCTTGGGCGCGTCCGGCAGGCGGGCCAGCACCAGGTGAATGATGTTGTCCGTCATGTCGTGCTCGCCGGCCGAAATGAAGATCTTGCTGCCGGTGATGCGGTAGGTGCCGTCGGCCTGCGGCTCGGCCTTGGTGCGCAAGAGGCCCAGGTCGGTGCCGCAATGGGGTTCGGTCAGGCACATGGTGCCGGTCCACTCGCCGCTCGTGAGCTTGGGCAGGTAGGTCTTCTTCTGTTCTTCGGTGCCGTGGGCCACCAGCGCCTCGTACGCGCCGTGCGACAGGCCCGGGTACATGGTCCAGGCCTGGTTGGCGCTGTTGAGCATCTCGAACAGGCACTGGTTCACCACGAAGGGCAGGCCCTGGCCGCCGAAGGCCGGGTCGCACGACAGCGCGGGCCAGCCGCCTTCCACGTACTTGGCGTAGGCGGCCTTGAAGCCCTTGGGCGTGGTCACTTCATGGGTGGCCTTGTCGAGCACGCAGCCTTCTTCGTCGCCGCTGATGTTCAGCGGAAAGGTCACTTCGGCGGCGAACTTGCCGGCCTCTTCGATCACCGCGTTGATGGTGTCGGCATCGGTCTCGGCATGGGCCGGCAGTGCCTTGAGTTCCTCGGCGACGTTGAGCATTTCGTGCAGCACGAACTGCATGTCGCGAACGGGGGGGGTGTAGGTAGGCATCCGGAACTCTCCTGGTCGAAGCTAGATAGAAAAAAGAAAAAACAAGAACGTGAAAGCGGGGCGAGCCGCGCGCGTGTCAGCGCACGGTCTTCAGGCGGCGGCCCGCGGGTGCGGCTGCGGTGGCAGCCTCCGGCCTGGGGGCCTCGGGGGTTGCGCTGCGCGCGAGGATGTTGTCGAAACCGACGTTGGCGCGGCCGATGGAGCCGGGCACCTGGAGAAAGCGCGCCTCGTAGTGCAGCGCGAGGATCAGGCCGTGGATCTCGAAACCCACCTGGCGCTCGTCGGCGTCCGCACGCAGGTGGCCTTCGCTTTTCGACTGCACGATGGCGCGCAGCACGGCGGCCTGCCAGATGCTGACCGACTCGACCAGCGCGTCGCGCACCGGCCCCGGACGGTCGTCGAATTCGGAGGCGCCGCTGATGTAGATGCAGCCCGAGTCGATTTCGGTCGAGGTGCGCTTCATCCAGTTGGCGAACATGGCGCGCAGCCGCGGCAGGCCGCGCGGCGCCTTCAGGGCGGGGAAGAACACCTCTTGCTCGAAGCGCGCGTGGTATTCGCGCACCACCGAGATCTGCAGTTCCTCGCGCGAGCCGAAGTGGGCGAACACGCCCGACTTGCTCATCTTGGTGATCTCGGCCACGGCGCCGATCGACAGGCCTTCCAGCCCGATCTGCGCGGCCAGCGCCAGCGCGGCGTCGACGATGACGGCCTTGGTCTGCTGGCCCTTCTGGGCGGCGCGAGCGGGCTTGGCGGGAGCAGCGGTGGCGGTCATCGTGGAAATCCCAGGCAAAAAACGAACGGTCGTTCTATTTTGCAGGGACTTCGAGGTTTCGGCTTCCAGAAACCTTCAGTTGTTGAAGGTTAATTGAAACGAAAAGGGGCCGCAATCGGCCCCTTCCCTCGGTCATGTCGGCGACCGCGCGACTCAGAACTCCTGCGACACCGGCCGCACCACCACTTCGTTGATGTCCACGTTCGCCGGCTGCTCCACCGCGTAGACCACGGCACGCGCCACCGCGTCGGCCGGGATCTGGTTGGCGTCATAGAACGCCTTCACGCCGGCCGCGCTGTCGGCGTCGCTGCTGCCGAACTTCAGCTCCGACTCGACCGCGCCGGGCGACACCGTGGTCACGCGCACGCCGCTGTTGCCCATTTCGATGCGCAGCCCTTCGGAGATGGCGCGCACCGCATGCTTGGTCGCGCTGTACACCGTGCCGATGGGCGTGAACACCTTGAAGCCGGCAATGGACGCCACGTTCAGGATGTGGCCGCTGCCCTGCGCCTGCATGCGCGGCAGTACCGCGGCAATGCCGTACAGCACGCCCTTGATGTTGACGTCGATGGTACGGTCCCACTCGTCGACCTTGAGCTTCTCGATGGGCGAAAGCGGCATCACGCCCGCGTTGTTGACCAGCACGTCGATGCGCCCGAAGGCCTCAACCGTGGCCGCGGCCAGCTTGTCGAGGTCGGCGCGTTGTGCCACGTCGGTGGCCACGGCGATGGCTTCGCCGCCGGCCTCGCGGATCTCGGCGACCACCTGGTCGAGGCGCTCGGTGCGGCGCGCGGCCAGCACCACTTTCGCGCCGCGCGCGGCCAGGTGGCGCGCCATGGATTCGCCGATGCCGCTGCTCGCGCCGGTGACGATGGCGACCTTGCCCTTGATGTTGTCTTGAACGGATGTCATGGGAAATTCCTTTCGGGTGTGTTGAAGAAGTGCATGCAGTGTGGAAAATCCACGCGTTCCAGTAAATGAAACTCTGGCGACTTCAGAATTCCTCAACAAGGAACACTCCATGTCCAACCGCCTCGAAGCCCTGCGCGTCTTTTTCACCGCAGCCGATGCCGCCAACTTCCGCGAGGCCGCCGTGCGCCTGTCCGTGTCGCCGCAGGTGGTGACGCGTGCGGTGCGCGAACTGGAAGAAGAACTGGGCGAGCCGCTTTTTCACCGCAGCACGCGCGGCGTGCAGCTCACCGATTTCGGCCGGCAGCTCGCACAGCGCGCGCGTGCCGCGGTGGGCGGCGTCGACGCGCTGTTCCACCGCACCGACCGGCGCGCGCTGTCGCAGCACGCGGGCACGGTGCGGGTCACGGCGCCCAACGTGTTCGGCCGCCGGCTGATCCCGCAGGTGCTGGCGCCGATGCTGGCCGAGCATCCCGGCCTGGTGCTCGACCTGAGGCTGTCGGAGACCCATGCCGACGTGGTCGACGAGCAGATCGACATCGGGGTGCGGGCAGGCCCCATCCGCGATGCGCGCTTCGTCGCGCGCACCGTCGGCAAGATGCGCCTCTACGTGGTGGCCGCGCCGGCGCTGATCGAGCGCACCGGCATTCCGAAGAGCCTCGATGCGCTGCCCGGCTTTCCGCTCACCGCGCTGATGGACCGCAGCTCGGGCCGCCCGTGGTCGTGGTTTTTCAGCAAGGGGCGGCAGGTGCCGATCGCCGCGCCGTCCTTCGTCACCGACGACGTCGATGCGGAATGCGCGGCGGTGCTGGCGGGCATCGGCTTCGGCCAGCTCGTGGGGCCGCTGGCCGAGCCGCTGCTGCAGTCGGGCGCGCTGGTGCCGGTGCTGGAGGCCGAGGCGCCCGAGCCCTGGCCCATCCATGTCTACCGCTCGCAGCGCGCGCCGGTGCCGGCGCGCGTGCGGCTGGTGTACGACGCGCTGGTCCGCGCGTTGCGCTGAGCCGCGTCGTCAGTCGTACTTCTGGCCGGTGCGCATCAGCTCGGGCGTGCCGATCACCTCGTTGAGCGCATCGAAGTCCAGCATCTGCGGCCGCCATGGCTGCGTGGTGCGGTGCTGGTGCAGGCTTGCGTAGTAGCCCTGCAGCGTGTGCACCACCGCGCGCGCCGTGCCGCCCGGGAAGATGGCGATGCGAAAGCCGTGCTTCTGCAGTGCATCGGCATCCTGGATCGGTGTCTTGCCGCCTTCGACCATGTTGGCCAGCAGCGGCACGCGGTCGCCGAATCGCTGGCACGCCGCGTCCATCTGCGCGGGCGAGCGCAGCGCCTCGATGAAGAGCGCGTCCACGCCGCATTCGAGGTAGGCCTCGGCGCGGTCGAGCGCGGCCTCCAGCCCTTCGACCGCCACCGCGTCGGTGCGCGCGAGGATCAGCGTGTCGCTCGAGGCGCGCGCGTCCAGCGCGGCCTTCAGCTTGCCGACCATCTCGCGCTCGGGCACCACGGCCTTGCCGTCGAGGTGGCCGCAGCGCTTGGGAAAGGTCTGGTCCTCGATCTGCACCATGGCCGCGCCCGCGCGCTCGAAGCCGCGCACCGTGCGCTGCGTGTTCAGCGCGTTGCCGAAGCCGGTGTCGGCATCGACGATCACCGGCAGGTTCACGCGCTCGGTGATGCGCGCGAGCGTGTCGGCCACCTCGGTGAAGGTGGTCAGGCCGATGTCGGAGCGGCCCAGCCGCGTGTAGGCGATGGAGGCGCCCGAGAGGTACAGCGCCTCGAAGCCGGCCTGCTCGGCCACCAGTGCGCTCAGCGCGTCGTACACGCCCGGGGCCAGCACGATGTCGTTGCGCGCCAGCCGGGTCTTGAAGTTCTCGGTCGTCATGCGGACGCCTCCTTGGATCGAATGAACGCGGCAGCCGTGTGCGCCGCGATGTAGCCACCGGCCACGGCGCTCAGCAGGCCGTTGCCGGAGAGATAGCCCCACACCGCGTCGCCCGAGACGCCACCCGCCGCGCCGCCCGCCGCGAGCAGGTTGGGCAGCGGCGTGCCGTCTTGCCGCAGCACGCGCATGTCGGGCGCGGTGGCCAGGCCGCCCTGGGTGTGGAAGAGCGCGCCGGTCACCTTGACGGCGAAGTACGGCGCGTCGAGCCCGCGTGCGAACACGCGGCCGTCGGCGCCCGGGGTGCCAGCGCGCAGCGCATCGAGCGTGGCCTGCAGCACCGCGCGCTCGCAGCCGATGCAGTCGGCCAGCGCATCCACCGAGTCGCAGCGGCGCAGCGCGCCCGCCGCCTCGGCCTCGCAGAAATCGGGAAAGCCGCGCGACAGCGCGAGCAAGGGCGTGTCGAACACGTTCCACGCAATGCCGCCCGGCTGCGCCAGCACATGCACCGCAGCCTCGGAGTAGCCCTGCGTTTCGTCGTGGAAGCGACGGCCTTCGCTGTTGAGCTGCACGCCGCCTTCCATCATGACGGCCCACGACATCAAGGCGCCCTGCGGCGTCACCCACGAGCCGTGCCCCTGGTAGCCGCCCAGGTCGCGCAGTTGCGCACCCAGCGCCTCGCCCCAGAGGATGGCGCTGCCGTCGTTGCCCACATGCCCGCCGAAGGTGGCCTCGGCCATCTCGGGCAGCAGCGTGCGCACCATCTGCGTGTTGCCGCCGAAGCCGTTGCAGGCGAGCAGCAGCGCGTCGCAGCCCAGCGTCTCGTGCCGGCCGTCGGGGCGCAGGTAGTCGATGCCGATCACGCGGTCTTCGTCGTCGAGCACCAGCGTGTCGACCACCGCCTGCGTGAGCACGGGGACGCCGGCGGCCTCGACAGCGGCCTGCAGCGCCGCCATGAGCGCGGCGCCCGTCTTCTGCGGCAGCGCGTGCATGCGGTGCACGCTGTGGCCGGGGTAGAGAAAGCCGTCGAGCAGCATCCACGCCAGGCCGTGGCGTTCCTGCAGCGCATCGAGCGCAGGGCCGATGGCGGCGGCATAGGCCTCGACCAGCGCCGGTACCGCACGGCCGTGCGCCTTGGCCTGGATGTCGGCCGCGAAGCGCGCCGCGCTGTCGCCGGCCACGCCGTGCGCGCGCTGCGTGCGCGTGCCCGGCGCGGGAATGAAGCCCGAGGACAGCGCGGTCGATCCGCTCAGCAGCGCATCGCGTTCGAGCACCACGCAGTCGACGCCGGCATCGGCCAGCATCAGCGCGGCGGTGAGCCCGCAGGCGCCACCGCCGACGATGGCCACCGACACATGCACGTCGGCCTCGACCGCCGCCGCGCGGCGAATGGTTCGCACGGGTTGCGTCATGCGATCGAATCGATGAAGGGCTGGCAGTTCGTGACCTCGGCCACGTTGCGCATGTCGGCCAGCGAGGTGTTGTGGCGCTCCTCGCCGAAGGCCGCGCAGCCGTCGCCCAGCACCAGCGTGCGGTAGTCGCGCATGTGCGCGTCGCGCACCGTGCTGGCCACGCCGCCGTTGGTGACGATGCCGCAGACCGCCACGGTGGCTATGCCCGCGCGCCGCAGCACCCAGTCGAGCTGCGTGTTGAAGAAGGCCGAGTACGCGACCTTGCTGACGGTCACGTCGACCAGGCCCGCGAGCGCATCGACGTTGGCCTGGCCCCAGCTGCCGGGCGCGAAGTCGCCCTTGGCCAGGTACGGGCGCAGCGCCTTCAGGTGCGGCGACACCATCGGCTCGCCCTTCGCATCGGGCCACAGCGTGAACTGGCTCGCGACAACCAGCCCACCCGCCGCCTTCAGCGCGCGCGCCACGGCGGCCACGCGCTCGGGCAGCAGCAAGGCCGGCGGATTGGTGTCGCCGCCGCGCGCATAGGCGCCCTTGGCATCCAGAAAGTCGTTCTGCAGGTCGATGACGACCAGCGCCGTCTTCGCCGCGACGATCTTCGCGCCTTCGCTCACGACGGCCTCACCAGCAGGTTGCCGTGCGCATCGACCTCGGCATGGAAGCCGGGTTCCAGCCACACCGTGGTGTCGGCCTGCTCCAGGATCGCGGGCCCGTCGATGCGCGAGGCCACCGGCAGTTCGAGCCGTGCATAGCGCACCGCGTCGTGCCACTGCCCTTGATGGAAAACGCGCTGCGTGCCCAGCGGCGCAGTGCTGCCCTCGCCTTCGGGCGCCAGCACCTTCAAGTCGAACTTGGGCCGCACGCCGATGCGCGCGTAGCGCAGGTTCATCACGCGGATGGCGATGCCGTCGAGCACGCGGCCGAAGGCTGCCGTGTAGGCCGCCTCGAAGGCGGTGCGGATGGATGCGGCCGTGAGCGGCGCCTTGCCCGCATCGGCCAGCACCACGGGCAGCGTGTGCGTCTGGCCGGCGTAGAGCATGTCGAGCGCGACGACCTGCCTCACCTCGTCGAAGCGCACGCCCGAAGAATCGAGCCGTTGCTGGCAGCTGGCGGCCAGCGCGTCGATGCGGCGCTGCACATCGGCCACGTCCAGCTCGGCCAGCGGCTTGTTGAGTGTCTGCACCGCGTCGTGGCGCATGTCGGCGATCACGCAGCCCAGCGCGGAAGTCACGCCGGGGTAGCGCGGCACGATGCCCGTGGCCACGCCCACCTCGCGCATCATGGCGCACACATGCAGCGCGCCGCCGCCGCCGAAGGGCATGTAGGCGAAGCGGCGCGGGTCGTGTCCGCGCTCGATGGACACGAGGCGGATGGCACCGGCCATGCGCGCATTGGCCACGGTCAAAATCGCTTCGGCCGCCGCGTACACATCGAGGCCCAGCGGGCGTGCCACATGTTCCTCGATGGCCTGGCGCGACTTCTCTGCGTCCAGCGCGGCGAGCAGCCCGCCGCCCAGCGGACGGTCGGCGGCGATGCGCCCCAGCAGCACGTTCGCATCGGTCACCGTCGGGCGCATGTTGCCGCGCCCATAGCAGGCCGGGCCAGGCACGCTGCCCGCTGACTCGGGGCCCACCTGCAGCATGCCGCTCGCATCCACCGACGCGATGGAGCCGCCGCCGGCGCCGATGGTCTCGATCTGGATCATGGGCGAGCGGATCACCATGCCGAACTCGATGGCGGTCTGCGCCGCCAGCGCGGCCTCGCCGTTGGCCACCAGCGACACGTCGAAAGACGTTCCGCCCATGTCGCCCGTGATCGCGTTCGGAAAGCCCGCCGCGCGCGCAATGGCCGCGCAGGCGATCACGCCGGCCGCCGGGCCCGACAGCGCGGTGCGCACCGGCAGGTCGCTGGCGGTCTGGCGCGACATCACGCCGCCGTTGCTCTGCACCACCAGCAGCTCGCCGGCGAAGCCCTGCGCGCGCAGGTCTCTCTCCAGCCGGCCCAGGTAGCTGCCCACCACCGGCTGCAGCGCGGCGTTGAGCGTGGCGGTCGAGCAGCGCTCGAACTCGCGGATCTCGGGCAGCACCTCGCTGGCCGAGGTCACGTGCGGGTTGGGCCACAGTTCGCGCACCGCGGCCACGGCCAGGCGCTCGTTCTCGGGGTTGGCGTAGGTGTTGATGAAGAACACGCACACCGCCTCGCAGCCGGCTTCGAGCAGCGAGCGTGCTTCGGCGCGCACCTGCTCCAGGTCGACCGCCGTGTGCAGCGTGCCGTCGGCCAGCACGCGCTCGTCCACCTCGCGGCGCAGGTCGCGCGGCACCACGGGCTTGAAGCTGCCGCGCAGGCCCCAGGTCTCGGGCCGGTCGCGGCGGCGCAGCTCGAGCACGTCGCGGAAACCGCGCGTGGTGATGATGCCGGTGCGCGCCACCTTGCGCTCCAGCAGCGCGTTGGTACCCACGGTGGTGCCGTGCACGATGGTCGAGATGTCGGCGGCCGAGTCGGCCACGCGCGCCACGCCGTTCATGAAGCCGCGCGCTTCCTCGCCGCGGGTGGACGGCACCTTGACGATGCGCGCGGTGCCGTTGGCTTCGTCGAGCACGAACAGATCGGTGAAGGTGCCGCCGACATCGACGCCGACGACAAGGGATTTGGCAGGGGAAGTCATTCGGAGGCTTTCTTCTTGCTGTCGGTGTTCACGTAGCCCATGGCCGCGTCGGCCTCGCGCTGCGCAGGGTTGCGCCGGGCGCCATGGCCCCAGCCGCCGCCACCGGGGGTTTCCAGCCGCACGCGCTCGCCGCGCGCCAGCGTGATGCCGCGCATCTTCGAGACCATGGGCGGTGTGTGCCACTCGCCCGCGTTCTCGTAGCTAAACACGTTGACCGCGCCCGGGCCGCCGCCCGCGATGCCCTTGGGCGGCGAGGTGCCGCGCTCGCCGAAGACGAACACCTCGGCGTCCTTCTCGAGCAGTTCGATTTCATAGACGGCGCCCAGGCCGCCGCGGTGCTGGCCGTCGCCGCCGGAGTCGGCGCGCAGCGACCATTCGGTGAAGCGCACCGGGTAGGCGGCTTCGAGAATCTCGAGCGGCGGAATGGTCGCGGTCGAGATCGGCGCGTTGCCGTGCGACAGCCCGTCGCCGCCCGAGTGCCCGCCGTGCCCGCCGCCGAAGAAGCTGAACATCACCCAGCGCTGGCCCTCGCGGCCCTTGTCGCTGCGGTGCCCCGCGATCGACAGCGCATTGATGGTGCCGTAGGCCTGCGCCACGGCGCGGGTGGGGTCGGCCTGCGCGGCGGCGCTGAAGATCACGTCGATCATGCGCAGGATGGTCTCGGTGTAGCCGCCGACCGGGCGCGGGCGTTCGCAGCTGATCACTAGCTTGTCGGGAATGACGAAGTCCACCGCATCGAGCACGCCGGCATTGGCGGGCACGTCGGGGAACAGGTGCTTGAGCGCGACGTAGCAGGCCGCGATGGCGGTGGCGCGCGAGATGTTCACCGGCCCCGCGCATTGCGGCGAGGTGCGCGAGAAGTCGAGCGTGAGCCGGTCGCCGGCCACGGTCATGTCGAGCGCGATGGTCAGCGGCTCGTTGACGATGCCGTCGTTGTCCAGCACGTCGTCGAAGCTGTAGCGCCCGTCGGGCAGCGAGGCGATGTGCGAGCGCATCAGGCGCAGCGCGCGGGTGCGCAGCTCGCTCAATGCGTTCAGCACCAGGTCGTCGCCGTACTCGTCGAGCAGGCCGTTCAGCCGCTTCTCGCCGAGCTCCAGCGCGGCGAGCTGGCCGTTCAGGTCGCCCCACAGGCTGTCGGGCAGGCGCGTGTTGGCCTGCAGGATGGCCAGCACGTCGGCGTCGAGCACGCCGTTGCGCACGATGCGCACCGGCGGAATCTGCACCGCCTCCTGCCAGCACTCGGTGGCCGCGGGGTTGTAGTTGCCGGGCACCGCGCCGCCCACGTCGTGCCAGTGCGCGGCCGAGGCCATGTGGCAGTAGAGCTTGCCGTTGCGAAAGAAGGGCTTCACCAGCTTGAAGTCGTTGGCGTGCGTGCCGCCGTCGTAGGCGTCGTTGCTGATCCAGATGTCGCCGTCCTTCATGCCGCCGCGCGGCTCGGCGGCCTTGGCGGTGGCGCGCACGGCGAAGGCCATGGCGCCCACGAACACCGGCAGGCCCGACTTGCCCTGCACCAGCGTGTCGCCGGTGGTGGCGTCGTACAGGCCGTGGCAGGCGTCGTGCGCCTCGGCAATGATGGGGTTGAACGCGCTGCGGTAGAGCGTGGCGTCCATCTCGTCGGCCACCTGTTCGAGGCGGCCGCGCAGCACGGCGAGCGTGACGGGGTCGAGTGTTGTGGCGGAAGAAGGATCAGGCATCGGGGGCTTTCTTGAAGGCGGGGCGGCTGGAGCGCTGGCGCAGCTGGTTCAACAGTCCGCCGGCGCGGACCATGTCCATGAGGAATGGCGGCACCGGCTCGCAGGCCAGGCGCCGGGCGCCGGGTGCAACGATCTCGGGTGCCGTGGTGTCGAGGGCGATCTGCTCGCCCTCGTTCAGCGTTTCGGCCTCGGCGCAGGTCAGCAGCAGCAGGCCCACGTTGAAGGCATTGCGAAAGTACAGGCCGCTGTACGAAGGCGCGACGACTGCCGCCACGCCCAGGTGCACCAGCACGGCGGCGGCCTGCTCGCGCGAGGAGCCGATGCCGAAGTTGGGCCCGGCCACCAGCACGTCGCCGCGCTGCACACCGGCGGCGAAGTCGGGGCGGATGGCTTCGAGGCAGTGCTTCGCGATGATGTCGATGCCGTGCTTCATGGCATGGCCCGGCGCGAGCAGGTCGGTGTCGATGTCGGCGCCCAGGCGCCAGACGCGGTGGGTGGCGCGTGTCACGCTCATTGCAGCACCTCGCGCGGATCGGTCACCTGGCCGCGCAGCGCCGCGGCCGCCACCGTGTAGGGCGAGCCCAGGTACACCTGCGCGGTCGGCGAACCCATGCGGCCCTTGAAGTTGCGCGCCGTGGTCGAGATGACGGTGATGTCGTCGCCCATCGGGTCGCCATAGCCCGAGCAGGCGCCGCAGGCGGTCGGGAACAGCTCGGCGCCCGCGTCCATCAGCACCTGCAGCACGCCCTCGGCGCGCGCCTGCTCCTGGTCCTGGATGCTGGCGGGCGCGACGATCAGGCGGATGCCCGCCGCCACCTTGTGCCCGCGCAGCACCTGGGCCGCGGCGCGCAGGTCGTCGAGCTTGGCGCCGGTGCACGCGCCGATGTAGGCCACGTCCACGTGCGTGCCCGCATAGCGGCTCACGCCGTGCGAGTTGGCCGGGCTGTGCGGCGCGGCGATGTGCGGCTCCAGCGTGGCGGCGTCGAAGCGGTGGCGCGTGAAGTCGGCGCCCTCGTCGGTGAACCAGCGGGCCATGTCCGCTCGTGGGGCGCCCGCGCCTTCGAGAAAGGCGGCCGTGGTCTCGTCGGGCGCGATCAGCCCGGCCTGCGCGCCCAGCTCGGCGCTCATGTTCGACAGCGTCATGCGCTCCTGCATCGACAGCGCCTTGACGGCCGGCCCGGCGAACTCCACCGCCTGGTAGCGCCCGCCGTTCATGCCGAAGCGCCCGATCATGTGCAGCATCATGTCCTTGGCGGTCACGCCCGCGGGCAGTGCGCCGTCCCACCACATGCGGATGGTCTCGGGCACGCGCAGCCAGATCTCGCCGGTGACGACCACGCCGAGCATCTCGGTGCTGCCCACGCCGAACATGTAGGCACCGAAGGCGCCGCCGGTGGGCGAATGCGAGTCGCCGCCCACGCACAGCATGCCGGGGCGGATGTGGCCGTGCTGCGGCACCACCACGTGGCAGATGCCCTGGCTGTCGTACACGTGCGGCAGCTGCTGGTCGCGCGCCCAGTCGCGCGCGATGCGCACGATGCGGCGCGAGTCGTCGTCGCGCTCGGGCACGTAGTGGTCCATCACGAGCACGATGCGCGAGCGGTCCCAGATCTGCGCGCCCAGCTCCTCGAGCATGGGCTTCAGGCGGCGCGGGCCCGAGGAGTCGTGGAACATCGCAAGGTCGACGCCGCAGGTCACGATCTCGCCCACCGCCACATGGCCGCGGCCGCTGGCGCGCGCGATGAGCTTCTGCGCCAGCGTCTGCGTTGGCGTCCCGGGCGTGCGGTTCAGTGCAGGCGAGGTCATTCCGGCTTGGCTCCGGAGAACTTCACGACCTTGGCCCAGCGCGGGATCTCGCTCTGCACGAAGGCGGCGAACTGCTCGGGCGAGTTGCCGACCGGAATCGCGCCTTCGGTCTCCAGCCGCTTGCGCATGTCGGGCTGCTGCAGCGCCTGGCGCGCCGCGTCGCCGAGCTTGCGCGCCACGTCGGCGGGCAGGCGTGCCGGGCCGAACAGGCCGAACCAGGCGCTCGACTCGTAGCCCGGCAAGGCCTCGGCAATGGCCGGCACGTCGGGGAACGCGGGCAGGCGCTTGGCGGTGGTCACGCCCAGCGCCTTGAGCTTGCCGGCCTGGATGTGGGCCTTGACGTTGCCCACCGCCGCGAACATCAGCTGCACCTGGCCCGCGAGCAGGTCCTGCACGGCGGGCGCGGTGCCCTTGTAGGGAATGTTCACGATGTCCACGCCCGACTGCATCTTGAAGTCTTCGCCCGCCATGTGCAGCGACGAGCCCACCGCGCCGATGGCGAAGTTGAGCTGCCCCGGCTTGGCCTTGGCGAGCGCGATGAGTTCGCGCACGTTTTTCACCGGCAGGCTCGGGCTGGCGACCAGGATGGACGGCGAGGTGGCCACGCAGGTGAGCGCCGTGAAGTCCTTCACCGGATCGAAGGGCAGCGTGGGATACAGCGTGGCATTGATGGCATGGCTGGTGAAGCTCAGCAGGAGCGTGTGGCCGTCGGGCGCGGCCTTGGCGACCGCGTCGGCGGCGATGTTGCCGCCGGCGCCGGGCTTGTTCTCGACGATGACGGTGCGGCCCAGCGCGGGGCCCATGCTGACGGCCAGCGAGCGGGCCAGCGTGTCGGTCGAGCCGCCGGCGGGCGCGCCGACGAGGATGCGCACCGGCGCGCCGCCGATCTGCGCGCGAGCGCCAGCGGCGAAGGCCAATGCGGCCAGCGCGGGGGGCGCGATGAGGATGTCACGGCGTTTCATAGGATGGTCTCCTTGTTTTTGTCGCGGGGCTCACAGCCCCAGGTAGGCGCGCCGCAGTTCGTCGCTGCCCAGCAGCGCGTCGGGCTTGCCCGAGAAGCGCACGCTGCCGTTTTCCAGCACGTAGGCGCGGTCGGCAATTTCCAGCGACTGGCCCACGTTCTGCTCGACCAGCAGCACCGCGAGGCCGCCATCGCGCAGCGTGCGGATGAGCGTGAACATCTCTTCCACCAGCAGCGGCGAGAGGCCCAGCGAAGGCTCGTCGAGGATCAGCAGCACCGGCTCGGCCATGAGCCCGCGTGCGATGGCCAGCATCTGCTGCTCGCCGCCGCTCATGGTGCCGGCGTGCTGCGCGATGCGCTCGCGCAGGCGCGGGAAGATGTGGAACATCTTCTCGACGTTGGCCGCACGTCGCTCGCGGGCGCGGGTGAAGGAGCCCAGCTCCAGGTTCTCCAGCACACTGAGGTTGGGGAACACCTTGCGGCCTTCGGGCACCTGGATGAGGCCGGCCTTGACCACGTCTCGGTAGTGCGCGCCGGTGAGGTCCTTGCCGTCGAAGCGCACGGTGCCGCTCCAGGCGGGCACGAGGCCGCAGACCATCTTGTTGAGGGTCGACTTGCCCGCGCCGTTGCTGCCCAGCAGCGCGACCATCTCGCCGGCGTTGACCTGCAGGTCGACGCCGCGCAGCACTTCCACGCGGCCGTAGCCGCCGCGCAGGCCTTGAATGTCCAGCAGCGCGCTCATGCCTGGGCTCCCGATCCTGCCGCCGCGGCCTTGCGCAGGCGCGCCGCCGTGCCGTGTCCCAGGTACGCCTCGACCACCCGGTCGTCGGAAGTCACCTGCGCCGGGTTGCCCTCAGCAATGAGCTGGCCCTGCGCCAGCACCCACACATGCTCGGCCAGGTTCATCACGGCCTGCATCACGTGTTCGATCATCAGCACGGTCACGCCGCTGTCGGCAATGCCGCGCACCACCGGCATCATCTCGGCGATCTCCTGCGGGTTGAGGCCTGCAAGCACTTCGTCGAGCAGCAGCAGGCGAGGCCGCGTGGCGAGCGCGCGGGCGAGTTCGAGGCGCTTGCGGCCGGCCACGGTGAGGTCCGACGCGGGCTTGTCGAGCTGCGGCGCGAGGCCCACGCGTTGCGCGACGGCCTCGGCGTTCTGCAGGGCTTCGGCGCGGTTGCGCACGTGCAGGTGCGCGCCCACGGCGATGTTCTCGCGCACGGTCTGCGCGGCGAAGGGCTTCACGATCTGGAAGGTGCGCGTCATGCCGAGCACGGCGTTGCGGTGCGGCTCGCGGCCGGTGATGTCCTGGCCGGCAAACCGCACGGTGCCGGCGTCGGGCTTCAGGAAGCCCGACATCAGCGCGAACAGCGTGGTCTTGCCCGCGCCGTTCGGCCCGATCAGCGCCGTGAGGCTGCCTTGCTGCACGGCCAGGCTCACGTTCTGCACGGCCTTCAGGCCGCCGAAGGAGCGCGAGATGCCGTCGAGTTTCAGGAGAGGCTCAGTCATGCTTGCCTCCCTTGGCGTTCCACAGTTGCCGCACCGAGAGCCCCAGGCCCGCGACACCGCGCGGCAGGAAGATCACGATGAGCACGAGCACCGTGCCGTAGATGACCATGTTGATGCCCGGCAGCTCGCCGAACAGGTTGCGCGTGAAGTCCGACAGCAGGTGCAGCACCGCCGCGCCGAGCACCGGCCCCCACAGCGTGCCCATGCCGCCCACGATGGCCGCGACCAGCGCCTCGACCGAGGTGACCGAGCCGTAGGCGATGCCCGCATCGATGTACTGGAACACCTGCACGTAGAACCCGCCGGCCGCGCCCATGAAGGCCGCCGAGATGCCGATGGCCGCGAGCTTGACGCGGAACGGGTTCACGCCCACGGCGCGCGCGGCGTCCTCGTTGTCGCGCACGGCCTGCAGGTAGGCGCCGAAGCGGCCGTTGCGCAGCCACCAGGTGACCAGCAGCGCGACGACGACCATGGCGAGCACCAGCCACAGGTAGGCCGCGCGCGAGGCGAACTGCATGTTGCCGACCGATTCGCGCAGCGGCACCATGAGCCCGACGCCGCCGCCGGTGAAGGGCACCGAGGTCGCGACGATGCGGAACACTTCGGCGAAGGCCAGCGTGACGAGCGCGAAATACGAGCCCTTCAGACCGTAGCGGAAGGTGAGCGCGCCGACGAACAGGCCCACCAGCGCGGCGCCGGCCACGGCCATCGGCAGTGCGACCCACGGGTTGAACCCGCCCTGCAGTTGCGCGATGGCCTGGATGTAGGCACCGGTGCCGAAGAACAGCGCATGCCCGAACGAGAACTGCCCGCCGAAGCCGCCGAGGATGTTCCAGGCCTGCGCGATGAGGGTGGCGTAGAGCGCCATCATCACGAAGTTGAGCATGACGCCCGACTGGGTGACCAGCGGCACGCAGCCGACGACCACGGCGAAGAGCGCGATGCCCGCGAGCTGTTTCGTTCCCGCGTTCATGCCTTGGCTCCGAACATGCCCTGCGGGCGGAACAGCACGACGCCGATGAAGATGGCGAAGATGCCGATCTGGCCGAGCGACTCGCCCAGGTAGAGGCCGCCGAGCGACTCGACCACGCCCACGAGCAGGCCGCCGATGAGCGCGCCCACGAAGCTGCCCATGCCGCCGAGCACGACGATGGTGAAGGCCACGAGCACGAAGCCGCCGCCCACCTGCGGGTTGACGTAGTACGCGGGCAGCAGGAAGCACGCCGCCGCGCCGAGGCACGCCAGGCCGATGCCGAAGCTCATGGCATACACGTGGTCGACGTCGATGCCCATGAGCTTGGCGCCCTCCTTCTCCTTGGCCACGGCGCGGATGGCCCGGCCGAGGTCGGTGCGGCCCATGATCCAGAACAGGATGCCCGACACCGCGAGCGCACCGGCGAAGGCGATGAGCTTGGGCACGGCGATCATGGCGGGGCCGATGGCGACGGTGCTCAGCGAGTAGGCGGTGTCGATGCTGCGGGTGTCGGACTTGAAGAACAGCAGCGCGAGGTTCTCCATGACGATGGAAATGCCGAGCGTGGCGAGCAGGATGTTCTCGTCCTTGCCGTGGCCCGCGCGGTTGATGACAACGCGTTGCAGCGCATAGCCGAGCGCGAACATGCCCAGGATGGCGATGGGCAGCGCCATGTAGGGGTCGATGCCCAGGCGCTCCTTGAGGAAGTAGACGACGTAGAGGGCCAGCATCAGGCTAGCGCCGTGGGCGAAGTTGATGATGTGCAGCACGCCGTAGATCAGCGTGAGGCCCACGGCGATCAGGGCGTACACGGCGCCTGTGGTCAGTCCGTTGAGGACCGAGGGGAAGAGGATGTTGATGTCTAGCATTGGCTGGCTGGGTGCTTGGCTTCTTGTCTCTTTGTTCGGGCAGCCCGGCATGCAGTGCGGGCCATGCGACCCCGCTGCGCCGGCCCGCACCGCATGCCGGGCTGCGTGGCCGATCGGTCGCGGCCAGGGATCGGGGGGCTCACCGCCATTGCGTCCACCACTCGCTCAGGCCTTGAGCGGGAAGACGGGATCCACTTCGCGGTAGTCGCGCGGAATGATCACCTTGATGTCGTTCTTCACCACCTGCGTCATCAGCGGCTGCGCGCCCTCGTTCTGGCCATTGACGAACCTGGTCGGGCCGTACGGCATGATGTGATTCGAGAAGGTGCTCTTCTCCAGCGCGTCGATGATGGCGGCGCGGTCCATCGACTTGGCGCGCTCGATGGCATCGGCCAGCAGCCACATCGAGGTGTAGGTCATGAAGACCTCGTAGCTGAAGAACTGGCCCTTGGCCTCCACGCGCTTGCGCAGCTCCTGCGAGCGCTTGTCCTTCGGGTTGAACCAGTGGTTGCAGTCGATGATGCCGTTGGCCGCGTCCGGAAATTCCTTCACGAACTTGTAGCTCGACGCGGCGCCGCCCAGCACCGAGAAGATGGCCTTGGGCACCACCTTCTGCTGCTGCATGGTGCGCACCAGCAGCGCATATTCGTTGTAGTAGTTGGCCGGAATCACGATGTCGGGGTTGACCGACTTCATGCGCAGCACGATGTTGTTGAAGTCGCGCGTGGGGTTGGCGTGCTTCACCACCTCCTTCACCTCGAAGCCGTAGCCAGGCAGTTCGCGAGACAGCAGCTGCGCGGTGCCGGCGCCGAAGAGCGACTCCTCGTGGATGATCATCACGGTCTTGGCGGGGCTGCCCGCGGCCTTGTTGAGCACCAGCAGGTTGGCCATGGCGACCTCGGTCGACTTCTTGTAGCCGGGGCCGAAGCGGAAGGTGTTCTTCAGGCCGCGCTCGACGATCTGGTCGGCCACGCCCACGTCGACCACGTGCGGCAGGTTGTACTTGGCCGCGGCCTGCGTGGTGGCCAGGCAGATGGCCGAGGCGAAGGCGCCCACGATGGCGGACACGCCGGCCTCGTTCATCTTCTCGACCTCGGCGGCACCGGCCTGCGGCTGCGACTGCGCGTCGCCCAGCAGGGCCTCGAGCTTCGCGCCGCCGAGCGACTTGATGCCGCCCGCCGCGTTGATGTCCTCGATGGCCATGAGCGCACCCAGGCGGCACTGCTGGCCCGAATAGGCCAGCGCACCGGTGACCGGATGCAGCACGCCGACCTTGACGGTCTTGGGCTGCGCACCGGCCACGAGCGGGAAGGCGACGGCGGTGGCCAGGGCGGCCGACTGCGACACGAAACGACGGCGGTTCTGCATGGTGAGGCTTTCCTTTTTCTTCAGTTGAACTGGGCTGACACGTCTTTGCTGACCCACACCTTGGCGTCGATGCTGCCCACGCGGGAGAGCTGCATTTCGTAGGTGTAGCGGTCGGGGCGGTAGAGGCCGTGCAGCCACTGCACGGGCCGCTCGTCTTCGTCGTAGATGAGGCGGCGCACCGCGAGCAGGGCCGAACCGACCGACACGTCCAGGTGCTGTGCGAGCACGTTGTCGGCCAGGCGGGCCGAGATGGTCTGGTGCGCGCGGCCCACCTTGACGCCCGATTCCTCGAGCAGCACCAGGATGGGCTTCTTCGACAGCTCGCGCCGCCCGAAGCGGCGCGCGATGGTGTCGGGCACGTAGGTGGTGATGTGCGAAAGCGGGCCTTCCTTGGTGGAACGCACGCGCACGGCCTTCTGCACAGGGTCGCCGAGCTTCAGCTGCAGCGCCTCGGCCACCTGCGTGGACGCGGTGATGGTCGCCACGTCGATCACCTTGACGGAGGTGTGCAGGCCCATGGTGACCAGGTTCTCGAGCAGGCCGCGCAGATTGGCGCGCTCCATGCTCTTGCCGCTGGGACCGTCGCCAAGCACCGGGGGCGGCAGCGCGCGCGTGCGACGCCCGGGGTTGCGCTCGATCAGGCCTTCGGAGGCCAGCTGCTCGAGCGCGCGGCGCACCGTGACGCGCGCCACGCCGAACTGCGCCATGAGCGCGAGTTCACCGGGCAGCCCTTCGGCAAAACGCCCCTCGTGCAACTGCTCGCGCAGCACCAGGTAGATCTGGTGGTATTTCGGCAAAGGCATTTGCGACATGCCTTTGATGTTTTTGCAGTTTCAATGTTCTGTCAATGGGACATTTGAAACGCCAAGAGAAAGGGCGCCCGCAGGCGCCCTTGAAAGACCGGGAAGCTCAGTGCCTCGTCAGAGCTTGAACGGCACCACTTCCTGGCGCTGCTCGCCCAGGCCCTCGATGCCCAGCGTCATCACGTCGCCCTTCTTCAGGAACAGCGGCGGCTTCATGCCCATGCCCACGCCCGGAGGCGTGCCGGTGGTGATGACGTCGCCGGGCATCAGCGTCATGAACTGGCTCACGTAGCTCACGATCTTGGCCACGCTGAAGATCATGGTCCTGGTGCTGCCGGTTTGCACGCGCTGGCCGTTCAGGTCGAGCCACATCGCGAGCTTTTGCGGGTTTTCGATCTCGTCTCGCGTCACCAGCCAGGGGCCCAGCGGGCCGAAGGTGTCGCAGCCCTTGCCCTTGTCCCAGGTGCCGCCGCGCTCGATCTGGTACTCGCGCTCGCTGATGTCGTTGATGGTGCAGTAGCCGGCCACGTAGTCGAGCGCGCTCTTTTGCGACACGTAGCGTGCGCGCGTGCCGATGACCACGCCGAGCTCGACTTCCCAGTCGGACTTGACCGAGCCCTTGGGCAACATCACGGGGTCGTTCGGGCCCTGGATGCAGCTGTTGGCCTTCATGAAGACCACGGGCTCCTTGGGCACCGGCAGGCCCGACTCGGCGGCGTGGTCCGCGTAGTTCAGGCCGATGGCGATGAACTTGCCGACATTGGCCACGGGGCTGCCCAGGCGCGGCTTGCCGCGCACCAGGGGCAGCTTGTCGAGCTTGGTCTTGCGCAGCTTGGCGATGGCGGCGTCGCCGAGCTGCTCGGGGCCGATGTCCTTGACGATGGCGCTCAGGTCGCGCAGCTTGCCGTCCTGGTCGATGAGGCCGGGCTTTTCCTTGCCGGGGTTGCCGTAGCGGACGAGTTTCATGCTTTCCTTTCAGTGCATTGGTTTGAATTAATACGTGGAGCGCCCACCGGAGAGGTCGAACACCGCGCCGGTGGAAAAAGAACAATCTTCGGTGCAGAGCCAGCCGACCATCGCGGCCACCTCCTGCACCGTGCCGAAACGGCCCATGGGAATCTTCGACAGCATGAAGGCGATGTGCTCGGCCGACATCTGCTCGAAGATGGCCGTCTTCACCGCCGCGGGCGTCACACAGTTCACGCGGATGTCCGTGTCGGCGAGTTCCTTGCCCAACGACTTGGTGAGGCCGATGACGGCCGCCTTGCTCGCGCTGTAGGCGCTGGCGTTGGGGTTGCCGTCTTTTCCGGCGACCGAGGCGATGTTGACGATGCGGCCATAGTTTTGCTTGCGCATCTGCGCGACCACCTCGCGGCAGCACAGGAACACGCCGTTGATGTTCACCTCCATCACCTGGCGCCAGTCGTCCACCGGGTAGTCCCACAGCCTGGTGTTGGGCCCGGTGATGCCCGCGCTGTTGACCAGCGCGTCGATGCGTGGCGCATGTGCCAGCGTGGCGGCCACGGCCTTGGCGACCGAGGGCTGCTGCGACACGTCGACCTTCAGCGCGAAGGCCTTGTCGCCCAGCGACAGCGCGGCCTGGTTCGCGGCCGCCTCGTCGCGGTCCCACAGCGTGACGCTGCCGCCCGAAGCGATGAGCCGCTGCGCAATGCCGAAACCGAGCCCCGTCGCGCCGCCGGTGACCACCGCGTGACGGCCCGCGAAGTCGAGCTGGTTCATATCGTGATGCCGCCGTCGACGGTGAAGGCCTGCCCGGTGGCGAAGACCGATTCGTCGCTCGCGAGGAACACCACCACCGGCGCGATTTCCTCGGCCTGCGCGAGCCGGCCCATGGGCTGGCGCGCGATGAAGGCCCGGCGTGCCGCGTCCGGGTCGGCATTGGCGTTGATGCGCTCGCCCAGCGAAGGCGTGTCGACCGTGCCCGGACACACCGCATTGCAGCGGATGCCCCTGGCCACGTAGTCGGCCGCGACGCTCTTGGTGAGGCCCAGCACGGCCGCCTTGGTGGTGCCGTAGACGAAGCGGTTGGGCAGCCCCTTCATGCTGGAGCACACGCTCGCCATGTTGATGATGCTGCCGCGCCCCGCCGCCAGCATGCCGGGCAGCACGGCCTGGATGGTCCACATCTGCGCGCGCACGTTGAGGCTGAAGGCGAACAGCAGGTCGTCGTCGGTGGCCTGCTCGATGGTGCCGTTGTGCACCACGCCCGCGCAGTTGAAGAGGATGTCGAGCGCGGGCAGCTTGGCCACCAGCGCGCCGATGGCGGCCTTGTCGAGCACGTCGAGCTTGAGCGCAGTGACGTTGGGCATGCCGGCGTAGCGCGCCAGCAGCGTCTCGTTGACGTCGGTGGCCCACACCTGCGCGCCCTCGGCGGCCATGGCGAGCACGCTGGCATGGCCGATGCCCTGGCCCGCGGCGGTGACCAGTGCGGTCTTTCCCTTCAGTCTCATCGGTGTCTCCTCGTTCTTCGGGTTAGGCCCGATGGTGGCGCGGGCGCGGTATCGTATTCTGAATTGGCCTTACCACTTGTCCAATTCAGGACAACCCTTAAGCCGGTCCCCCTGCCCTCTTCGTTCTTCCCTTCGCTTCATTCGCTCCCGTGCCGATCCAGACCCTCGAACCCCAGCGCCTGTACCGCCAGATTGCCGAACAGCTGCGCGTGCTCATCGGCAAGGGCGAGTTCGCCGTGGGCGCGCGCATTCCCGCCGAGCGCGACCTGGCCAAGCAGCTGGGCGTGAGCCGGCCTTCGGTGCGCGAGGCGCTCATTGCGCTGGAGGTGGAGGGCTGGGTCGAGATACGCACCGGCTCGGGCGTGTACGTGCTCGACCGTTCGCACCGCACGGCCCCGGTCGTGAACGGCACGAACGGCGCGAATGGCGCCGGCGCCGAATGGGGTCCGCTGGAGATCATTCGCGCGCGCCGCCTGGTCGAAGGCGAGACCGCCGCCACCGCCGCGCAGCACGGCAAGCGCAAGGACGTGGACGCCATGCGCCGCGCCATCCGGACGATGCGCGACATGGCCGCGCGCAACGAGGTGCCGCACGAAGGCGACCGCGCCTTTCACCTGGCCATCGTCAACGCCTGCGACAACGTGGTGCTGACCGAGACGGTGCAGGGCTTCTGGGAGTCGCGCCACGGGCCGATCTTCGCCCGGATGATCGACTACTTCGAGACCATGACCTCGTGGCAGGCCGCCATCGGCGAGCACGAAGCCATCCTCGACGCGATCGCGGCGCGCGACCCCGCGGCGGCGCGCGACGCCATGCACCAGCACATGGACAAGTTCCACCAGAGATTCAGCGCGAGCTGGCGCCGCGCCAAGGCTTCCTGACCCCCTTCAGACCCTTTCTACCGCCAGCCATCACAAGCCAGCCCCCCCATGACCCCCTACATCCGACTCCACCCCGCCGACGACGTCGTCATCGCGCGCGCCCAGCTGCTCGGCGGCACCGCCATCGAAGGCGTGGCCGTGCGCGGCCTGATTCCGCCCGGCCACAAGATCGCGATGCGCGCCATCGCCCCCGGCGAGCCGGTGCGCCGCTACAACCAGATCATCGGTTTCGCGAGCAGGCCCATCGCCGCGGGCGAACATGTGCACACGCAGAACCTGGACATGGGCCCCGACAAGGGCGACTTCGAACGCGACTACGCCTTCGGCGCCGACGTGAAGCCCGCGCCCGCGAAGCGCGAGGCCACCTTCATGGGCATCAAGCGCGCCGACGGCCGCGTGGCCACGCGCAACTACATCGGCGTGCTGACCAGCGTGAACTGCTCGGCCACGGCCGCGCGTGCCATTGCCGACCACTTCTCGCGCAAGACCAACCCGCAGGCGCTCGCGGCGTTTCCCAACGTCGACGGCATCGTCGCGCTGACCCACGGCACCGGCTGCGGCATGGACACAGAGGGCTTGGGGCTGCAGATCCTGGCGCGCACGCTCACGGGCTATGCCACGCACCCCAACTTCGCGGGCGTGCTGGTGGTGGGGCTGGGCTGCGAGGCCAACCAGATCAACGCCTGGCTGGCGACCGGCCACCTGGCCGAGGGCGAGAACTTTCGCACCTTCAACATCCAGGACACGGGCGGCACGCGCAAGACGGTCGAGAAGGGCGTGGCGCTCATCAACGAGATGCTGCCGCGCGCCAACGCGGTGAAGCGCGAGCCGTGCAGCGCGGCGCACATCACCATCGGGCTGCAGTGCGGCGGCTCCGACGGCTACTCGGGCATCAGCGCCAACCCGGCGCTGGGCGCGGCGGTCGACCTGCTGGTGGCGCACGGCGGCACGGCCATCCTCAGCGAGACACCCGAGGTGTACGGCGCCGAGCATCTGCTCACGCGCCGCGCGGTGAAGCGCGAGGTCGGCCAGAAGCTGGTGGACCGCATCAAGTGGTGGGAGCACTACACCGAGATCAACCAGGGCGAGATGAACAACAACCCCTCGCCGGGCAACAAGGCGGGCGGCCTGACCACCATCCTGGAGAAATCGCTGGGCGCGGTCGCCAAGGGCGGCACCAGCAACCTGGAGGCGGTGTACGAATACGCGGAGCCCGTGACCGCGCACGGCTTCGTCTACATGGACACGCCGGGCTACGACCCGGTGAGCGCCACGGGCCAGGTGGCCGGCGGCGCCAACCTCATCTGCTTCACCACGGGGCGCGGCTCGGCCTACGGCTGCGCGCCCTCGCCTTCGCTCAAGCTGGCGACCAACTCGGCGCTGTGGCAGCGGCAGGAAGAGGACATGGACATCAACTGCGGCGAGATCGTGGACGGCACGGCCTCGATCCAGGAGATGGGCCAGCGCATCTTCGAGATGGTGCTCGCGACCGCGTCCGGCGCGCATTCGAAGAGCGAGCAGCACGGCTACGGGCAGAACGAGTTCGTTCCGTGGCAGGTCGGCGCGGTGATGTAGCCGACACCCACCACGCAGAACACAGCACACAGCGCCCCGATGCCGCCGCACTGACCGGCGCGGCATCGCACCAGGGGCATCCGCAGGAGACAACCGGATCCGGGACAGCGGGTTCGGAACACCAAGGACAACGCCATGAAGAAGATCCCTCTCTCGTCTACCGCACTGGCTGCCGCCCTCGTTCTGGGCGCCGCCGCACTGCACTTCCCCGCGCACGCGGCCGACACCAAGGCCAAGAAGATCGCGCTGTCGAACAACTTCGCCGGCAACTCGTGGCGACAGGCCATGCTCAAGAGCTGGGACAAGGTCACGAAGGACGCGGTCGCCAAGGGCGTGGTGGCGCAGGCGCCCAGCTTCACCACGTCGGAGAACCAGGCCACCGAGCAGGCCGCGCAGATCCAGAACATGATCCTGCAGGGCTTCGACGCCATCGTGATCAACGCGGCCTCGCCCACGGCGCTGAACGGCGCGGTGAAGCAGGCCTGCGACGCGGGCATCGTGGTGGTGTCGTTCGACGGCATCGTGAACGAGCCCTGCGCCTACCGCATCGCGGTGGACTTCAAGCAGCTCGGCGCGATGCAGATCGACTACTTCGCCAGCCGCGGCATCAAGGGCAACCTGCTCGAAGTGCGCGGCATCGCGGGCGTGTTCGTGGACGACGAGATCCACCAGGGCATCACCGCCGCCGTGGCCAAGCGGCCCGAATACAAGATCGTCGGCTCGGTGCACGGCAACTGGACGCAGACGGTGGCGCAGAAAGAGGTGTCGGCCATTCTCTCGACGCTGCCGCCCGTGACGGCGGTGGCCACGCAGGGCGGCGACGGCTACGGCGTGGCGCAGGCCTTCAAGGCGGCAGGACGCCCGACACCGGTGATCTTCATGGGCAACCGGCAGGACGAGCTGGCGTGGTGGAAGGAACAGCGCGACGCCAACAAGTACCAGACCATGTCGGCCAGCATCGCGCCGGGCGCGTCGACCTTCGCGTTCTGGGTGGCGCAGCAGATCCTGTCGGGCGCGAAGGTGCCCAAGGACATGAAGCTGCCGATCAGCGTGGTGACACAGGAGACGCTCGACGACGCCGTGAAGAACACCGAGGTGGGCAGCGTGGTGAACGTCGAGTACTCGCAGAAGGAAGTGATCGACTTCATCGCCAAGGCCAAGTAAGCAGCGATGCCAAACCCATCGCAACAGCCACCGGGTGAGGTGCTGGTCGAGGTGCGCGGCGCGGCGCGGTCCTTCGGGGCCGTGCAGGCACTGCGCGGGGTCGATCTGCAATTGCGGCGCGGCGAATGCGTCGGCCTCGTGGGACACAACGGCGCGGGCAAGTCGACCTTGGTCAACGTGCTGTGCGGCGCGCTCGCACCCGATCGGGGGGCGCTGCACTTCGCAGGCAGGCCCGCGGACAGCGCCGCATGGAGCCTGCGCGAAGCACGGCGCTGGGGGCTGCGCTGCGTGTTCCAGGAGCTGTCGCTGTGCGACAACCTCACGCTGGCGGAGAACATGCGCATCGCGCAGCCGCAGTCGGCCGAATGGGCGTGGCGCAAACGCGCGGGTGCGCAGTTGATGGCCTCGCTGGACCGCATCTTTCCGGGGCATGGCCTGCGGGCCGACGACGTGGTGGGCGAACTGCCCATCGGCAAGCGGCAGATCGTGGAGGTGGCGCGCGCATTCACACCCGGCGCGCAGCCGCTGGAACTGATGATCCTCGACGAGCCGACCTCCTCGCTCGACGGACAGGCCGCCGCGCAGCTGCTGGCCTACATCCGCAGCTTCGTGGCCGAGGGCAAGACCTGCGTGCTCATCACGCACAAGCTGCGCGAGATCTTCGCGGTGACCGACCGGCTGGTGGTGATGCGCGACGGGCAGGTGGTGCAGGCCACGCCGACCGCCGAGACCGACCGCGAGCGGCTGGTGACGGCAATGGGCCAGGCCGTGGCCAGGGATGCGCCGTCTTCCGACGCATCGACGGCGCGCCGGCGCGAAGCCGGCGACATGCAGGCCGTGGTGCAGGTCCAGGCCTCGCCGGAACGCGGCATGGCGCTGCGGGCAGCGCGCGGGGAAATCATCGGCCTCGCAGGATTGGCCGGGCATGGCCAGACCGCGATGCTGCTGGCGCTGCAGGAAGCCTCGCAACACACCTACGACGACAAGGACGCGATGCGCGTCGAAGGCGGCACCGCCTTCGTGGCCGGCGACCGGCAGACCGACGGCGTGTTCACGCTCTGGTCCATCGCGCGCAACATGACGGTGGGCTGGCTCGCGCAGTTGCGCGCGCGCAGCCCGCTGATCGACCTGAAGCGCGAGCAGGAGCAGGCGCAGCAGTGGCGCCAGCGGCTGGGCCTGGTCACGCCCGACATGGACCTGCCCATCGGCTCGCTCTCGGGCGGCAACCAGCAGAAGGTGCTGTTTGCGCGCGCACTGGGCTCGAGCGCGCCGGTCATCCTGATGGACGACCCGATGCGCGGCGTGGACGTGGGCACCAAGCGTGACGTGTACGCGCTGATCCGCGACGAGGCGCACCGGGGCCGCACCTTCGTCTGGTACACGACCGAGTTCGACGAACTGCACCACTGCGACCGCGTCTATGTGTTCAGCAACGGGCGCGTGGTCGGCGAGCTGGCCGGCGACGACATCAGCGAGGAGCGCGTGGTGGCACTTTCATTCGAGGAGGCCGCGGCATGAGCGCCGGTGCCATGACACGCCGCGCGGCAAGCCCCGCGCAACGCACGGCGATGCTGCATGCGCTGCTGCCCGCCGTGGCGCTCGCGCTGCTGCTGGCGGCGGTGTTCCTGAAGCAGCCGCGCGCCATGTCCTACTTCGGCATCAACCTGCTGCTGAACCTCGCCATTCCCGTGATGTTCGCGACGCTGGCGCAGATGATGGTGCTGGCGGTGAGCGACCTCGATCTGTCGATCGGGCCCTTCGTGTCGCTGGTGGCCTGCATCGGCGCCACGCTGATGCCCACGCAGCCATGGCTCGCGGTGCTGGCGCTCGCGGCCGCCGTCGGCGTGTACGCGCTGGCGGGCGCGGTGATCGAGGCGCGGCAGTTGCCGTCGATCGTGGTCACGCTGGGGCTGTCTTTCGTGTGGCTGGGCTGCGCGGTGCTGCTGCTGCCCACGCCGGGCGGCACGGCGCCCGAGTGGCTGCGCGGCGCCATGAGCTGGCGCACGCCGCTCGTGCCGATGCCGATCTGGATGGCCCTCGTCACGGCCATCGTGGGCCATCTGCTCATCACCCGCAGCGCCTTCGGCACGCTGGTGCGCGGGCTGGGCGGCAACCCGGGCGCGATTGCGCGCGCGGGCTGGAACATGGTGCGCGTGCGCGCCGGCGTGTATGCGATTGCCGGCGTGTTCGGCGTGTGCGCCGGGCTCATGCTCGTAGGCCAGGCCACCTCGGCCGACGCCAACATCGCCTCGCGCTACACGCTGGTGGCCATTGCGGCGGCGATCCTCGGCGGCGCGGAGTTCGCGGGCGGCAAGGTGGCGCCGGTGGGCGCGGTGATCGGTGCGCTCACGGTGACGCTGGCGGCCTCGTTCCTGACCTTCCTGAACATCGCGCCGGACTGGCAGGTGGGCATGCAGGGCCTGATCCTGGTGGCCGTGCTGGGCCTGCGCGCGGCCATTGACCTGGTGGGAGGCAAGCGATGAGCGCGGTGAACGAGACCCTGGCCCCACCGGTGACGGCGCCGCGCTGGCAGCGCTTCAAAAGACTCGCGGGCAACCGCCCCTGGCTGGGCTCCTGCGTGGCCGCCGTGCTGGCCTGGGCCGCCACGGTGTGGAGTGCCCACGGCCAGGGCTCGGGCGACCTGCTGGCCGCGGCACTCGCGTTCTCGGCCTTCACGGTGCTGGTGTCGCTTGGTCAGATGCTGGTGATCAGCGTGGGGCCGGGCAATGCGGACCTGTCGATTCCCTCGACCATCGCGCTGTCGGGCGCGGCCGCGATGATCGTCATGGACGGCAACAACGCGATGCTGGTGCCGGGGCTGCTGGCGGCCACGGCCGTCGGGGCGGGCGTGGGCCTGTTCAACTTCGGCCTGATCCGGCTGCTGCGCATTCCGCCGATCATCGCCACGCTGGCGGCCTCGCTGATCGTGATGTCGGTGGCCATCAACTTCGGGCGCGGGCTCAAGGTGAAGCCGCCGGCGCTGTTCTCCGACCTGATGGCGCAGCGCGTGCTGGGCGTGCCGCTGGTGGCGGTGGTGGCGCTGGCCGTCACGGTGCTGGTCGCGGTGATGCTGGAGCGCACGGTGCTCGGGCGCTCCATTGCCGCGGTGGGGCAGAACCGCCGCGCCGCGCAGCTGGCGGGCCTGCGGGTGGAGCGCACGCGGCTGCTGGCCTACGTGATCTGCGCCGCGCTCGCGGGCTTCACGGGCGCCCTGATCGCGGGCTTCTCGGGCGGCAACTCGCTCGACCAGGGCGCCGAGTACCTGCTGATGACCATCGCGGTGGTCGTCATCGGCGGCACGGCGGTGGCGGGCGGGCGGCCGAGCGTGCCGGGCATCTGGGGCGCGGCCATGTTCATGTTCCTGCTGGTGGCGTTGCTCAACGCCGTCGGCGCCGGGCCGGGGCTGCGCACGCTGCTGACCGGCGTCATCATCATCGCGGTCATCGTGCTGGCAAGCTCCCGCCCCAGGCGCTGAGGCCGCACCCACATCTCACCCAAGGAAGACAACACCCATGGCCAACCGCCAAGACCTCCCCTTCGGCTTTCTGGACGGCACCGGTTTCGAACAGCTCGACCCGCGCTTCAAGGGCTGCATTCCCGGGCCCGAGCGCCTGGAGCGCCTGTGGACCGGCGCGCGCTGGTGCGAAGGCCCCGCGTGGTTCGGCGCGCACCGCACGCTGGTGTGGTCGGACATTCCGAACAACCGCATGCTGCGCTACGACGAGGTTAACGGCACGGTGGGCGTGTTCCGCGCGCCGGCCAACAACACCAACGGCCACACGGTGGACCGCCAGGGCCGGCTCGTGAGCTGCGAGCACCTCACGCGCCGGGTGACGCGCACCGAGCACGACGGCACCATCACCGTGCTGGCCTCGCACTGGCAGGGCAAGCGCCTCAATTCACCGAACGACGTGGTGGTGCATTCGGACGGCGGCGTGTGGTTCACCGACCCGAGCTACGGCATCCTGTCGGACTACGAAGGCCTGCGCGCCGACAGCGAGATCGGCGCCTGCCATGTCTACCGCATCGACCCCGCGAGCGGCGAGGTCGTGCGCATGACCGACGACTTCGTCAAGCCCAACGGGCTGGCGTTCTCGCCCGACGAGTCGCTGCTGTACATCGCCGACACGGGCGCCAGCCATGCGGCGGACGGGCCGCGGCACATCCGCAGGTTCAAGGTGGGCGCCGACGGGCGCTCCCTGAGCGGCGGCGAGGTGTTCGCGGAATGCACGAACGGCCTGTTCGACGGCTTCCGGCTCGACACCGAAGGCCGCATCTGGACCAGCGCGGCGGACGGCGTGCACGCCTACCACCCCGACGGCACCTTGCTCGGCAAGATCCTCGTGCCGGAGCGCGTGGCCAATGTGTGCTTCGGCGGGCCGAAGCTCAACCGCCTTTTCATCTGCGCGACCTCGTCGCTCTATGCCATCACCTTGAACGCAAAGGGAGTCTGATCCATGTCCAGAACACTGCCGGCCGACAGCCTGCAAGCCACCGTCACCCGCATCCTCGAAGCCGCCGGCAGTTCGCCGGCCGAAGCCCAGCAGGTGGCGGCCAACCTGGTGCTGGCCAACCTGAGCGGCCACGACTCGCACGGCGTGGGCATGCTGCCGCGCTATGTCGACGCGGTGGCCGAAGGCGGGCTGAAACCCAACGCCGCCGTGCGCGTGAACCTCGACATCGGCACGCTGATGGGCCTGGACGGCCAGCACGGCTACGGACAGATCGTCGGCGTGCAGGCCATGGAGCTGGGCATTGCGCGCGCCAGGCAGCACGGCAGCTGCATCTTCACGCTCTCGCACGCGCACCACCTGGGGCGCATAGGGCACTTCGCCGAGATGGCGACGGCGCAGGGGCTGGTGGCCCTGCACTTCGTCAACGTGCTGTCGCGCCCGGTGGTGGCGCCCTGGGGCGGCGGCGACGGGCGCTTCGGCACCAACCCGTGCTGCATCGGCATTCCGCTGGCGGGCGCCGACCCCTTCGTGCTCGACTACGCGACCAGCCGCGTGGCGCAGGGAAAGATGCGCGTGGCCCACAACAAGGGCGAGCAGGTGCCCGACGGCTACCTGATCGACGAGAACGGCGCGCCCACCAACGACCCGGGCGTGGTGGTGGTGCCGCAGGGCAACGGGCTCTTCGGCGCGCTCATGACCTTCGGCGAGCACAAGGGCTACGGCATGGCGGTGGCGTGCGAGCTGCTGGGCGGTGCGCTGTCGGGCGGGGGCACCTGGCACCGGCCGGCGGACACGTCGCGCACGGTGCTCAACGGGATGCTGAGCGTGCTGATCGACCCCGAGCGGTTGGGCACGCAAGCGTCGTTCGAACAGGAGGCGCGCGAGTTCGTCGAGTGGCTGCGCCAGAGCCCGCCGGGACAGGGCTTCGACGAGGTGCAGCTTGCGGGCGAGCCGGAGCGCAAGGCGCGTGCGGCGCGGCGCAAGGACGGGATCTGGGTGGACGACGCGACGTGGGGGGAGATCGTGGCGGCGGGGGCCACGGTGGGTGTGAGCGTTTCGACCTGAGTGCGCCTAGTCCGATCGGGATAGGGGTCGGTCGACGAAGACCTGTCCCCTCCCACACCACCCCAGCATTCGGGTCCGCACCGGGCGGTTCGAGAAGTTGAGAAGTCAGCATCCGGGCCGGGCACGCCAAAGAGGTCGACGTACGCAACGGCGAGCATGCGGTTCAGCGCCAATGCTCAGCTGCACAACCAGCGTCAAACATTGGCCGCGATCCGCTCGGCCACATTGCGACTGACACACACGCCGCGCAGCTTACGCGACATGAGAATTGACCGCAGCACCGACCTGTCAGCGATTCGCTTGGTCAGCCGATCCATGAGGATGTCGTGGTTCACTCCGTCGAAGAATTTCTACAGATCAGGACATCCATGCTAAGGACCTGGCGCGCTTCCGAGGCGGCAAACCGGACTCTCGCAGGGTCTTCAAGTAGGCTTAGCCGCGGCGCTGAGTGATCCCGTCTTCGCTACGGCGCGGTCGGCGGGAACGCGACGCTTGCCACGACCGCGCTATGGAGGATGCGCTGCAGGTGCAGGGCCGCGTTGCTCCTTCTCCGACGCGCTGAGCTACTGAGGGTTCCGGGGTGCCCCCTGATTAGGGGTGAATCGGGACTAACTCCACGGACTACAAAAATGTGCCTATCGGCATGAGCAAGGCTGCCGAATACCAGATGGCCCCAAAGATCACGTGGAGCCCAAATGCCGCCCATGCCGGCCAAGCTCTACGCCAAGCCACAGCCGCAACTGCGATCGCGCTTTCGACATATAGCAAGAACGTCACCGTCTGCCCAGTCCACGCGAAATTTCCTTGCATCATGCGCCCGCCAGACTCAACGACGCAAATGCTGATCGTCATCCCAACAGCGTAGAGGAACCATGCGAACAGCAGCCGGTTGGCACCCGCGCGCTGGCGCCAGATGACCACGGCGGCCACAACTGGAAAAAGAAGCGAGCCCGGAAGCTTTTTGAGCAAGTCCGCCGCCCCGCCATAGACTACGAACGGTGCGAATCCGAGCCCTCCCCCCCCGGGGCTGCCGTTGAAGGTCATTCGGTACTGAAGCGCCAACACTATGCACGCTGGTATTGCGACCAACGTGAGGTTTCGCAGAGCCGCTTTCCAGGAGCCGGACAACGCACGATAAAACTCTACAGCGCACACGCACGGCAAGAACGCGATCAGGAATGATGGCTTCGCGATAGCGGAAAGGATCACGCCGACGGGCAGTATCACCACCCAAACTGCGCCCTTCTGTCCTTCGAAGACAACCCTAAAGTAGGCGAACAGAACCGCTATCGAGAGTGCCTTCGAGAGCACCTGAGTAGGGTTGTGGTAGACGGTTGGCGCGATGTAGCCATAGTAGAAGTTCAGCGCGAGCGCGGTCTGCACGAAGATGTGAGAGACCAGCAGTACCAAGACTGCGATGCTCAGTGCGCCCATCGGGCTCCCCCTCGGTGAAGACCGACGGATCTGGGCTCCGATCATCCCTGCCATACCTGCATAGCACAGCGACATCAGAACGATGGCCGCGGCCTCATAAGAAAGGCTGCTCGCCTTGGCGATCGCGATTATCAGCAGTTGGAACAGAAAGTGCGGCGAGACAACGTCGGACCACTGGTGGATCGACTTCGCATACTGGATGTGATTCCACAGGTCTGCCGGCTGCTGCAGGTAAGGGATCATGGGCATCGAGAACAACACAGCAGCAATCACTGCGGCCCAGCACACTACCGCCCATCGGCGATGCATCCCCCCCATTGCGTGGACTGAGGTGTCTGCGGCTACATTTTTCAATGTCTTCTCCTTCTTGCAACTTGCACCGCATTGTGACGGCAGCCAAAAAGCAGAAAATCTCCCAGCACAAACACGGACGAGACGGGTCGGACATTGAGTGGGAAAGATGCTTCACCGCGGGGTAGTACGGGCATCGTTCTTTGCTTGGCTTGGCGTCCCACTTGACCCCATCAGATATGCGCTGAAACGTTTCGCTGCCGCGATGCCCCAGCGATCTGTCGGGGCAAGCAATGTCGCACACGCGATGCTCACCGCAACCGTCGACAGGTTCAGCAACATCTTCTGCACATCCGTCGGCTCATCAATCCAGCGGTAGGCGTTGTTGCCGTAGGCGAGCATCAGCGGCCCGTGGATCAGATACAGCGGGAAGGATATTCGCCCGAGAAAGCGGCTAATGGGGCCGGAAAGAAGCCGTGCAGTGGGCGGGTTGAAGATGCAAGGTATGGTGAGCAGGATCGCGACCGTAAGGCTTGCGCCCCAAGGTTCCTCGCCAGCCTTGTGTAACAGGCTGGCGCCATACACACCTGGGATGAACAGTAGAAACGTGGCCGACGACCAGTTGCCCTTGCTGCGCTTCCACGAATCCGAGACGTAGATCTCTGCAAACACGAGGCCAACGATGAATGCCGTGTATATCGGGTGGACAAAGTACGATACGACCCCGACTGCGCTGTAGACGAGGAAGCGGCGCTCCAGCCGCCCAGCGACAAAAAGTACGCCTAGGACAAGACACGACCCCCAGAGCTCAAATCGCATGGTCCACAGAGGCGCAATCAGCGTAGTTGCGAAGCTGTAGTCGAAGAACGTGTCGAACAACGAGGATCTGAAGACCTGCCACAGGCTTGGGGCAACTGGCAGGAAAGTCTGAAAGGCGGGTAGCCGCTTTTCGGCAGGTAGAACCAAACCGACCGCGAAAAAGGCGTAAAGCACGAGCGTCACGCAGAGTACGGGGAGTGCTAGGCGGAAGTACCGTCCGAGGGCAA
The DNA here is from genome assembly GCF_056394985.1 of Variovorax sp. 10N412. Taxonomy (NCBI): domain Bacteria; kingdom Pseudomonadati; phylum Pseudomonadota; class Betaproteobacteria; order Burkholderiales; family Comamonadaceae; genus Variovorax; species Variovorax sp. 10N412. The sequence goes on along the minus strand of NZ_JBFTIO010000015.1, from coordinate 142,231 downwards.
TATTGGTCAGCCCGGCATAGTCAGGCCGCCGTAAGAACGCGATGGAGAGCGAGAAGCCGGAGACCAGAAAGAACACCCACACCGCAAGCACGCCATTGAACAGGAATATTGGTCGAAGGGTGTCGCTGACAGTTTGGTTGATCGAAAATCCGTCGAGAAACACGTGGTATAGCACCACTACAACCGCACCCCATCCGCGCAGGCCATCGAGGAAGTGCAGTCGGACGTCTGGAGCGGCTTTCATACACGTATTGTGCGCGGCCCGCGGTGGCCCAAATCAGCCTCCAGCGTGAACGCTGAGGGTGATTGATTAGCAGTAGCAAGACGTTGCCACGGCAGATGACCCGCAAGCGGCAGCCCGTGGTCGACCGGACCTAACCATCCCTCCATGGAAGGCTTCGCCGCACCTCGGCTTCGGGCAGAACCGGCGCTTGGCGCGTTTGGACGGTTACCATCCCCCCGCGCTCAACCTCGGCGGATTGCTCGCAACCGCCCCTCGATGCACGCGCTGCATGGCGTCGACCCATGCCATTCGTTTTTTGACTACATCACTGCGGGAATTGTTCATGGCTAGTTCAGCTCGGAATGACAGCGACGATTCGAGCTGGAAGGATCTTGCGATCGCGCTGCTCACAGCCGGGACAACGCTCATCCTGTTGTGCTGGCTCGCCGCCCCACGGTGGCAGACGAACGACGACGCATTCATGTCCATGGTGGCGCACGGCTACGGCGTCGTCTCTGGTGGCTCACCGCCCAACCTTATGTTCTCAAACCTGCTGTGGGGCTACTTCGTCCGCAGCTTACCGACACTGAACGGCACACCGGGCTATTCACTTGCTACGATGGCAGCGCTGCTGGTTTCAGGTTCGGCGATCGGCTTCGCGTTGCTGCGATTGCGAGTTAGCGTTGCGGTTTGCGCCGCAGTGGTCGTTTTCGTCTTCACAGGACCAATCCTATTTCCGCAGTTCACGGTGAACGCTGGCTTGCTCATGGTCGCGTCCATCATGCTCTTGCGCGTGTATGCCAGAGACGGAAAGGCCAGTCTCTTGGCCGCCGCCTGCCTGCTCGCCTTTGCCAGCTACCTCATCCGCTCGCAAGAGTTTTTGTTTGTCTGCGCAGCGGGCTTGCCCTTCCTTCCAGTCGGCCAATTTCTCAGGGACCGACGGGCGCTGATGGGGGCTGGCGCTCTGGCTTGCGCCGTCGTTGCAAGTGCCGTTGTCGACTACCAGGCCTACCGAACACCAGAATGGCGCGATTTCAACGCCCTCAATCCCGTCCGTGCGCTGATGACGGATTTCGGCGCCGCTGAGCCCGTCAGAGCGCGTCCCGACGTGCTGTCCAAGCACGGCTTCAGCCTGAATGACGTCACGTTGATCGAAGGTTGGTTCTTCGTCGATCCGAAAGTGGCGAATCCTCCAGCACTTCAAGCGATGATCTTGGAAGCAGGCGGAAGCCCGATACAAGAGCACAAGTTCATCAATGCAGTGCTTGGCATTAAAGCTTTAGGTCAGCCATCCATCTGGCTGCTCACCTTGGTCGCGCTTGGGGTTTCCGCGACTGGCGCCAGACGCTCAACACTATGTGCTTGGGCGATTTTTCTCACCGGCATCGCCGCGATGGGATATCTTGGCCGACCTGGCGTTCTTCGCGTTTACGTTCCCGTGCTCGCCTTGCTCATCGTCGCGCCGTTGCCAGAATTCCGTTGGCGCCAACGATACAACGCCCTGTTCGCCAGCGTGCTCGGCATCGCAGCTGTAGTCAACATGGTCAACGTCGTTACTGAATCAAGAGCGCTCAGGAGCGCCGATGCACAAGTTCGCAAACAGGTCAGCGGCGTAGACGGCCAACCAGTCGTCCTGTGGGCCTCCAGCTTCCCGTTCGAAGCGGTCTACCCGGTGCTCGGAATTTCCGAGCGCGCAATGGCATACAGGCTGTACGGGCTGGGCGTGTCGACGTTGGCACCTTTTGCGGTCTCGCGATCAGAGAGCCTTGCCGGACGCGACATGATTGTTCGCTTGCGCAGTCCGGAAGGCGTGCCCATATTTGCCACCAGCATTCAGATCAAGCTGCTGGAGGCCTACTGCCGTGAGCACTTTGCTGGGCAGCTCGAGGAGATCTCCACGCCACCCGCCGGATTGATCGCACCATCGTCGTATCGATGCAGCGCCTGACAAGACCGCAGGCCGAACGATAAACCGCCCCAGCCAGACGGCTTCGCTTGGTTAGCCGATTCATCAGGATGTCGCGGTTAATTCGGTCGAAGAAATATCTATCGATCAAGGTCAACCACCACGCGTCGCCCTTGCCCCAAACACTGCTTGGCTGATCGAACCGCTTGATACGCGCTGCGCCCCGGCTGAAGTCGTAGCTATGCTCGCCGAAGGTCGGATCGATGCGCGGCTTCAGCACCTGCAGCCGACCCTGTTAAATCGACCTGTCCACTGCGGAGTGAATTCCCAACTCCCGTGTCCCGGCGCCGGCTTGGGAATGCCCACGCGACGCACGTGCCTGATCACGCCCGCGTGTAAGGCTTCCTGGCCTCGAAGATCACCGTACCGGGGCCGATGATGCCGTGCGTCGGCTGGTCCAGGTCCCACTGCGTGGCCTCGAAGCCGAGCGCTCGCAGGCGGTCGAGCATGCTCAGGCCGAAGATCGTCCACACCAGCACGCCTTCGTCGGGCCGCACCGGGTCGCCGTGGAAGGCCTTCTCTTCGAGATAGACGATTTCGCCGTCGACGATCTTTGCGCGCACTTGGTCCTCGGCCAGCAGCGGGCTGTAGGGGACCGTGAAGATGTGTCGCCCGCCGGGCTTGAGCACGCGAAAGATTTCCGCATGCGCGGCATAGGGCTCGGGCATGTGCTCCATCACGTCGCTCGACATCACGAGGTCGAGCGAGCCGTCGGCGAAGGACAGCGCCTGAAGGTCTTCATGGCGACGCCCGTCGACCATCTGGCCGGAGGTGTACTCGTCGCCGAAGTACTCCGAGCACACATAGCCGGGCAGTTCGGCCAGCTGCAGGTGCAGCGCGCCCGTGGTCTCGGTGTTGTAGGTGACGAAGCCGGGGGGAAAGTGCCAGCCGCCGTCGTTCGGCAAGCTGAACTGCTGGCGAATCAGATAGGCCATCTGCCGCTGGCGGTTGAACGACTGGCAATTCGAGCACCGGCCCGATTCGCGCGGGTTGTCTGTGAACCCGGCAAACCGGCTGTGCATGCCGCAGACAGGGCAGACCCCTGAAAACACGGGGCCTTCATCGACGGGCTCGGCCATGGCTGGCGGCTCCACGACCGATGCGGACGTTGCGGAATGTGGCTGCGTTGCCGACGGCGTTGGCGACCCGGGTCGCGTGCGCCAACTCGATGCGGCCAGGCGCAATTTGCGCAAAGCCCTTTTCACGATGCTCATGTCCCTCGCTCCAATGTTTTTATGTTGGGAACCGCGCAGTCTAAGTCGTTGCGCGCAGCTTCGATACGGAAAAAAGGCGCGTCGTCGCCCTCTGCGCCCGCGCGGTGAGCATGTCACCAAGGGCGCGGCTGCCGGTCGGCTCGAGGCAGGCCGACCATACCCTGCGATACACCTCAAACGATCAGCGCAATCGTCGCCTCGAGGTGTTCGGACGGCGCGCGCCGGAAGCCCGAACGCGCAAAGCGCTGCAGCTGCCCCACCACGAAGGCGGTGAGCGCCGCCGCGCGGACCTGCGCATCGACGCTGGGCGTGGCAGAGCCTTCGGCGGCGGCCGCGCCGCGCAGCACCTGGCGCAAGGTGGCTTCGATCTTGTCGAAGAACTGGTTCATGCGCTGCTGCAGGCGTTCGTTCTCGTAGACCAGCGCGTCGCCCACCATGACGCGTGTCATGCCGGGGTTGCGCTCGGCGAACTGGACCAGCAGCGTGAGAATGCGGCCGGCCTGCTGGGCGCCGGTGGCACCCTCGCGCTCGAGGATCTGGTTGACCAGGGTGAAGACGCTCTGCTCGATGAAATCGATGAGCCCCTCGAACATCTGGGCCTTGCTGGCGAAGTGGCGGTACAGCGCCGCCTCGCTCACCTCGAGCCGCGCGGCCAGCGCCGCGGTGGTGACCCGCTCGGCGCCGGGCTGCTCGAGCATGGCGGCCAGCGCCTGCAGGATCTGCACGCGCCGCTCACCCGGTTTCGGGCGCTTGCGCGCCGGGGGGGTGGGCGGGTCTGCAGGGGTCTCTACGCCGGGAGCACTGGTCGTCTCTTCGTTCTGCATGGGAGCGCGTGCAAAGATGTAATCAATTGATTCTCGCACAGCGCAGTGAGCGCGCGCCCTCTGCGTTTCTTGCACGCGACCTGGGGCTCAGCGGGCCCGGATCATCGTCCCGTAGGCCTGGTCGGTCAGGATCTCGAGCAGCATCGCGTGCGGCACGCGGCCGTCGATGATGTGCACCGCATTCACGCCGCTCTTGGCCGCGTCCAGGGCGCCCTCGATCTTGGGCAGCATGCCGCCCGAGATGGTGCCGTCGGCGAACAGGTCGTCGATTTCGCGCGCGCTCAGGTTGGTAAGCAGCTTGCCGTTCTTGTCGAGCACGCCGGGCGTGTTGGTCAGCAGCATGAGCTTCTCGGCCTTGAGCACGATGGCCAGCTTGCCGGCCACGACGTCGGCGTTGATGTTGTAGCTCTCGTTGTCCTCGCCGAAGCCGATCGGGCTGACCACGGGAATGAACGCGTCGTCCTGCAGCGCCTTCACCACGCTGGGGTCGATGGAGACGATGTCGCCGACCTGGCCCACGTCGTGGAACACGGCGGGGTCGGTGCGGTCGGCCAGCTTGAGCTTCTGCGCGCGAATCAGGCCGCCGTCGCGCCCCGTGAGGCCCACGGCCTTGCCGCCGGCCTGGTTGATCAGGCCCACGATGTCCTGCTGCACCTCGCCGGCCAGCACCCATTCGACGACTTCCATGGTCTCGGCATCGGTCACGCGCATGCCCTGCACGAAGCTGCCTTTCTTGCCCAGCTTGTTCAGCGCGGCCTCGATCTGCGGCCCGCCGCCGTGCACCACCACCGGGTTCATGCCGACCAGCTTGAGCAGCACCACGTCTTCGGCAAAGTCGGCCTGCAGCGCGGGGTCGGTCATGGCATTGCCGCCGTACTTGATGACGATGGTCTTGCCGTGGAACTTGCGGATGTACGGCAGCGCCTGGGCCAGGATCTCGGCCTTGTCGCGCGGGGGAATGTTGAGGACGGGGTCGGTCATGGGCGGTCAGGCTCCGAAGCGTTGGACGATGAGGGGGAATTCTCGCAAGGCGGAGGCTGTCACGGGCGCAGCCAGCGGGGCACCTTGAAGCGCACGATCATGAGGTACGCACCCACATAGGTCGTGACAAACAGCAGGCAGAAGAACATCAGCACGAGCGTGTTGTTCCAGAACAGCACGGCCGGCACCACCGACATGGCGGCGAACATCCAGAGGTAGGGCGAGGTGCGGTTGTTGCGGGCCAGCAGCTGGCGGGCCTCGTCATCGGCCAGCGCCACGCGCACGATGCGCCGGAAGATCAGCTGGTGGAAATGCAGCGCGTCGGCCGTGCCGGGCGACTGGCCGCGCGCCAGCTTGCGGTAGATGGAAAACAGCGTCTCCCACACCGGGTAGATCAGCAGCAGCATCGGGAACCAGGGCGAGACGACGCGGTGGCGCTGCACCAGCATGACCACGGCCACGGCGATCACCATGCCCCAGACGTAGGCGCCGCCGTCGCCCGCGAAGATCTTGCCGCGCGGGTAGTTCCACACCAGGAAACCCATGGTGGCGCCGACCAGGCAGACCATCATGGCCGCCAGTTGCCGGTCGCCCACCTGCAGCGCCACGTGCGAGATGGCCAGGCACACCAGCACGGCGACCGTGCCCGCCAGGCCGTTGTAGCCGTCGATGATGTTGAAGGCGTGCGGCAGGCCGCCGATGGCGAGCACCGCGAACAGCACGGTGGCGAAGGGAATCATCACCAGCCAGCCGTCGACGATCTCGAAGCCGGTGCGCGCCACGCCCAGCCCCAGCAGCCAGCACACCAGCAGCGCCGAGCCGATGGTCAGCCCGAGCCGGTAGCGCACCTTGACCTTCTGGGTGACGTCTTCGACGATGCCGCCCAGCACGGCGGGCAGGATGCACAGCAGCGTGAGCATCGAGGTCTTCGCGGGCCACGACACGTTGAACGGGTCGGTGCCGGTGATGCCGGCCGCCAGCCAGGCCACGCCCATGCCCAGCAGGATGCCCGCACCGCCCAGGCGCGGCACATGGCCCTTGTGGAAGCGTTGGGGCATGTCGGCGCCGTAGATGCGGGCATGCCTGCGCGCGCGGCGCATGAACACCTGGACCGAGAAGGCGGCGACGAAGAAACTGATGACGATCAGAGCAATCATGTGTGGGGGTTGGGGAACCCTAGAATTCCCGAGCGAAATTAGACCATGCCCACGCCCCCCTCCCCCTTCCCCACGCCGTTTCCCCCGATCACCATTTCAATCGTCAGCCACGGCCAGCTTGCGCTGGTGCTGCCGCTGCTCGATCAACTGGAGCGGCATTGCCGCGCCGCGATCGCCAAGGTCGTGCTCACGCAGAACATTCCGGAGCCTGACCTGCTCGCGGGGCGGAGCTGGGGTTTCGAGGTGGCGCGCATCACGAACGCAAGCCCCAAGGGCTTCGGCGCCAACCACAACCAGGCCTTCGCGCGCTGCAGCAGCCCGTGGTTTCTGGTGCTCAACCCCGACATCCGCCTCGACAGCGACGTGCTGACGCCCCTGCTCGCCCAGGCCGCGGCCGACGCCGGGCTGCTGACGCCGCGCATCCTGGAGCCCGGCAAGGCCGGGCCGGAGCCGCACCGGGCGCTGCTCACACCCTTCGAGATCGTCGGGCGCAAGAAGCCCGGCTACGTGCGGCCAAGGGTGCCGGCGTGGATTCCGGGGCTGTTCATGCTGTTTCGCAGCGAGGCCTACCGGCAGGTCGGCGGCTTCGACGAGCGCTTTTTCATGTACGGCGAAGATTTCGACATCTGCGCGCGCACCCGGCTCGCGGGCTGGAAACTGCAGGTGGGCGAAGATCTGGTGGCCCGGCACGACGCGCAACGCGACAGCCACCGGAGCAAGAAGTACCTGTACTGGCACGTCACCAGCCTGCTGAAGGTGTGGCTGTCGGGGTCGTTCTGGCGGTACTGGAAGCTGCGCCGCTAGTCAGCCGCGCTCGAGCAGGTCCTGCGCGATGGCATGCCCGCCGCGGCCGAAGCGCGCATAGCGGCCGCGCGCCGCCTCCAGCAGGATCGGCAGCAGGCGCAAGGGCCGCGCCGCCGGGAGCTGCGCCCTGAACCGCTGGTGCGCGACCTTGGCTTGCTGTGCGTCCAGGTACCTGGCCGGCACACGCGCACCGAGCCGCTGCAGGCGCTGCAGCAGGGCCTCGGCCCGGCGCAGGCGAGCCACATGCTTGTCGCCGCGTTCGGCAAAGGCCTTGGCCACCTTCTCGGACAGCGTGAGCCGCCGGGCGCCGATCTGGTTGCTGGCGTGCTGACGGTAGTCGATGGTCGGCTCGGGCAGCACGTCCATGCGCCCGACGGCCGACGCCACCGCGGCCAGCCATTCGTCGTGCACCCACTCGGGCGCGAACGGCAGCGCCGCCTCGAGCAAGGTCTTGCGGAACACCGTGGTGGCGCCCGTCGCGAGGTTGCGCCGCAGCAGCACGCCGAAGGCCTCGCCGCCGGCGATGGCCGCCAGCTCGGCGGGCTGCACCTCCAGCGCATGGAACAGCGTGGAGCCCAGGGGTTTCAGTTCGGCGTCGACCAGGCGCGCATCGGTGTGCAGCAGCAGCAGGTCGGGACGCGCCTCGAACTGCGCCACCATGCGCGCGAGCCGGCCGGGGTGCCACACGTCGTCCTGGTCGCACAGGGCGATGAGTTCATGGCTGCAGGCGCTCACGGCCTGCTCGAAATTGCGCGTGACGCCCAGCGGCGGCACGTTGCTGAACACGCGCAGCGCGACCTGGTCGGCCACGCCGCATTGCACGAGGGTGTCGCGCACCACGGCCACGGTGCCGTCGGTGGAGCCGTCGTCGGACAGCACGATCTCCCGCGGCAGCGGCGTCTGCGCGCAGATGCTGCGAACCTGCTCGGGGAGGTAGCGCGCGCCGTTGCGGGTGCACAGCGCGACGGACACGTCCAGGGCCATCAGACCGGCGCGAGGCGGGGCGGCCAGGCGTAGCTGAAGTCCTCGCGGGCCAGCATGAGATTGGGGCTGTAGGCGGGGTCGTTCTGCAGGAGGTCGCCCCAGCGCTTGTGCATGTAGGCGGACTCTTCCTGGAACTGCGCCTGCCGTTTCGGGGACATGTTCTTCGAACGCGTCGCCGACTCGTAGTGGAAGAGTTCGGCGTACGGCGTCCAGACATTGCGCAGACCGGCTTCGCGCAGGCGCAGGCAGAAATCGATGTCGTTGAACGACTCCCTCAGGTTCACCTCGTCCAGCCCGCCCACCGCCAGGTAATGCTGCTTCTGGATCACCAGGCAGGCCGCCGTGACGGCAGAGAACGACTGGATCAGCGCGGCACGGCCTGCGTAACCTTCGCGGCCGACCGGCATGCCGCGGTGCGCGTGCGCGGCGATGCCGCCAATGCCCAGGATCACGCCGGCGTGCTGCAGCGTCTTGTTGGGGTACCACAGCCGCGCGCCCACCGCGCCCACGCCCGGCTGCACGGCCAGGCTCACCATCTCGCTCAGCCAGTCCGGCGTGATGACCTCGATGTCGTTGTTGACCAGCGCCAGCAGCTCGCCGTTGGCCGAGGGAACCGCGCCGTTGTTCAGCGCCGAATAGTTGAAATCGCGATCGTCGCGCAGCACGCGCACGTTCGGCCGTTCAGCCGCAATCTGCTTGAACCAGGCCAGCGTGGCCGGGTCGTCGGAGCCGTTGTCGACGATGATGATTTCGTAGTTCGAGTAGGTGGTCTTCGAAAGAATCGACTCGACGCACTGGCGCGTGAGCTGCAGCGCATTGCGCGTGGGAATGATCACTGACACCAGCGGCAGGACATCGGGCAAGGCATAACGCACGCGATAGCCGAAGTCGAGGTGCTCGGCCGTGGCACGCACGCCGGTGCGCTGGAAGTGCTCGTTCAGCGCCCGCTCGCCCGCGAGGGCCGCATACGGCTTGGCGCTCATCGAGCGCGCCGTGCTCTCGCTGTGCACGCGCCAGTGGTACAGCACGCGCGGAATGTGGCGGATCTGCCCGGCATCGACACGCTCCATGCAACGCAGCACCAGGTCCCAGTCCTGCGAACCTTCCATGCCCACGCGGAAGCCCCCGACCGAGCGCATCAGGTCGGTCGACAGCACGCCCAGGTGGCTGAACATGTTCTGCGAGCGAAAGAGATCGACGTTCCAGTCGGGCTTGAAGTAGGGGCCGAAACGGAAGCCGCTTTCGTCGGCCTTGTCCTCGTCCGAGTAGATCAGCTGCACGCCAGGGTTCGCTGCGATGCAGTCGGCCACCCAGAACAGCGCGTCGGCGGGCAGCAGGTCGTCGTGGTCCATGAGCGCCACCCAGGGCCCCGACACCAGCTCCAGCGCGCTGTTGGACGCGGCCGAAATGTGCCCGTTCTTCGGGCGGAAAAAGACCTTGATGCGCGGGTCGCGCTCGCTGTACGACTTGAGGACGTCGCGCACCTCGGCCGAGGGCGACGCGTCGTCGGCAATGCAGAGCTCCCAGTTCGGGTAGATCTGGGCGCGCACCGATTCGATGGCCTCGCGCAGCCACCCGGGGTTGGGGTTGTATGTCGGCATCACGACGGAGATCAGGGGCTGGTCTTTCAGGGCAGCCGTGCGCTGCACGATGCGGTCGCGAATCTCGGGGGTCAGCGTGTCGTAGCGGCGCACCCAGGTCGTGTAGTTGTTGTAGCCGCCGATGCGCCGCCCCATCTCCCAGCGGATGCCGGGCCAGCCCGACTTCTTGAACATGCGCCAGGCCCGCTGCAAGCGCCCCATCAGTCCGGGGCCTCGCCCGAAGGCGGCCAGTGCAAGAAGAAATCGGTAGAGAGCATGCATGGATTGCAGACCCGCAAGGCGGGTGGAACGAAACTTTGGGGCGGGAAAAGAAACAGACAGCGGCCATGCCGGGGAGATGGCGCCGCCCGGGGATTATCTTCGCAACGGCCAGGGGCCAAGCCCTGTCGCCGCCAGCGCCGGGTGCCGCGCCGCCCGCGGAAGGGGCTGCCCGTAAAATTCGCCGGGTCAACAAGCAAAAGGAAAACAATGAGGTTGCTCTCAGTGGTGCTCTCGGGAGGCGCCGGCTCCAGGCTCTGGCCTGCGTCGCGTCAGGCGTTTCCCAAGCCGTTCATGAAGATCGGGGACTCCACGCTGCTCCAGCAAGCCATCGAACGCGGCCAGGCCTGCGGCACGGGCGACCTGATGATCGTGACCAACAAGGACCACCTGTTCCTGACGCGCGATGTGCTCCAGCAGATGTCGGACCCGCCGGCCACGTCCTTCCTGCTCGAGCCCAAGGGCCGCAACACGGGTCCGGCGATCGCGCTGGCCGCGCTTCAGTGCGCGCGCCAGTTCAGCGGTGACACGGTGATGCTGGTTCTCTCCGCCGACCATCTCGTGCCGGACGTGCACGCTTTCGTGGCCAGCGCCAGCGAAGCCTTCCGCCTGGCGCAGGAGGGCAAGCTCGTGGTGTTCGGCGTGAGCCCCACCAGCCCCGACACGGGGTTCGGCTACATCGAGGTCGAGCATGTCTCGCGCGAGAGCCAGGGCGTCAAGCGCTTCGTCGAGAAGCCCGATCTCGAAACGGCCCAGAGCTATCTGGCAACAGGTCGTTACTACTGGAACAGCGGCATGTTCGCCTTCACGGCGGACACCATCATTGCGGCGCTCGAAGAACACGCGCCCGAAGTCATCCGCGCGGCAAGGGCCGCGCTGGAAACCTCCAAGGCCACGGGCAACTGCATCAATTTCGAGCTGCATGCGTTCGGCCTGCAGCCGGACATCAGCATCGACTACGCCGTGATGGAGCGTGCCTCGAACGTTCACGTGGTGCCGGCGAAGTTCAGCTGGAGCGACGTGGGCTCCTGGCCTGCCGTGTCCAACGCGCTGATTCCCGACGCCAGCGGCAACACGCTGCCCGACGACGTGGTGGCGCTCGACACCACGGGCACGCACGTGCAGGTCGAGAGCTTCGGGCCCAAGGTGGTGGCGGTCGTCGGTGTGCACGACCTGGTCGTCGTCGACACGCCGGACGCGCTGCTGGTGCTGCACAAGGACAGCGCGCAAAAGGTGAAGCAGGTCGTGAACGCGCTCAAAGCCCGCAAGCACGATACGGTTCATCAGCCCACGCTGGTTCACCGCCCCTGGGGCACGTACACTTCGCTCAAGCAGGAAGAAGGCTACAAGGTCAAGCGCATAACGGTCAGGCCCGGTGAGGCGCTCTCCCTGCAATACCACCACGAACGTGCCGAGCATTGGGTGGTGGTACAGGGTCAAGGCCTCGTGCAGATCGGAGAGGTCGAGTACGAAACCTTCCCCGGGCAGTACCGCTACATTCCCTTGAAAGAAAAACACCGTCTCACCAACACCGGCGAAGATGAGCTCGTGCTCATCGAAGTCCAGTGCGGCGGCTATCTGGGCGAAGACGACATCGTCCGCCTTGCAGACACCTACGGGCGCACATGAGCCAAGTCCATTCCAATCTACATCGAAGCGCCCTGGCCGACTGGTGGCAGGGTACACGCCGCACCGACATCTGGCTGACCCTCGCATGGTTCGACATCGTGCTGCGCTACCGGCGCTCGATGCTCGGCCCCCTGTGGCTCACCCTGAGCATGGGCGTGATGATCGCCGGCATGGGGCCGCTTTACAGTTCGCTGTTCGGCACCGAACTGTCCCGGTTCTTTCCGCATCTGGCACTGGGCATCATCTTCTGGGCGTTCTTCTCCAGCGTAGTGACCGACGCCTGCAACGCATTCGTGGGGTCGTCCAACTACCTCAAGCAGGGCTACTTCCCGATCAGCCTGTTCGTCTGGCGCAGCCTGGCGCGCAACCTGATCCAGTTCGGCCACCAGATCGTGCTCTACATCCCGGTGGCGCTCTGGGCCGGAATTTCGCTGTCGTGGTCGGTGCTGCTCATCGTGCCCGCCTTCCTCATCCTCATCATCAACGCGCATGCGCTGGGGCTCCTTCTGGGGCTGATCTGCACGCGCTACCGCGACGTCACGCAGATCGTCACCAGCGTGATGCAGATGCTGATGTTCCTGACCCCCGTGTTCTGGCTGCCCGAAAGCCTGCCGGGCCGCGCCAAGTACGTGCTGTGGAATCCGTTCGCGCAGATGCTGGACCTGCTTCGCACGCCGCTGATGGGCGGGGTCGCTCACCTGCACAGCTGGATCGGCATCATGGTCTGGACCGCGCTGTGCCTGGTCGCCGCCACCCTCCTGTTCTCGAAGTACCGCCGCCGCGTCGTCTACTGGCTCTGATCCATGGCATCCATTTCACTCAAAAACGTCGCCGTCAACTTTCCGATCTACGGTGCGGGCGCGGCCTCGCTGAAGAAGACGCTGGCGGCTTCCGTGACGGGCGGACGCTTCGGCAAGGAAACCGGCGTGACCGTCGTGCAGGCGCTCAGCGACATCAACCTCGAACTGAAAAGCGGCGACCGGCTCGGCCTGATCGGGCACAACGGCGCGGGCAAGTCGACATTGCTGCGCACGCTGGCTGGCGTGTACGAACCGTCGTCGGGCGAGTTCATGCGGCAAGGCTCGGTCGCCAGCCTGATCGACCCCTCGCTGGGCATCGAAATGGATGCGACGGGCATCGAGAACATCATGCTGCGCGGACTCGTGATGGGCATGAGCAAGAAGGATCTCGACCGCCTCACGCCCGACATCTGCGAATTCAGCGGACTGGGCGAGTACGTCAACATGCCGGTGCGCACCTACTCGACCGGCATGATGATGCGCCTGGCGTTCTCGATCTCGACAAGCGTCGAAGCCGACATCCTGCTCATGGACGAGTGGCTGTCGGTGGGCGACGCCGAGTTCACGGAGAAGGCCGAGCAACGCATGCGCGACGTGGTGTCCAAGTCGGGCATCCTGGTGCTGGCCTCGCACTCGCCGGAACTCATCGCCAAGGAGTGCAACCGGGTGATCCACCTCGAGCACGGGCGGATCGTCGAGGTCTCCTGACAGGCTGCGCGCCTGTCAGCGGCGCAGGCTGCGCCGCAGCGCTTGAATCTCGGCGAGCCGCCGTGCCACCTTCTCGCCCGCCACATCGACCGACAGCGCGGCCTGCGCGCTGGCCTTGGCCCGGCCCCCCAGTTCCGCGGCCCAGGCCTGATTGTCGAACACGCGCCGCATCAGTTCGGCTGCATGCGCCTCGGACGGCTCGGCCCATTCGAAATGCGCGTCGTAAGGCGGGATCGCCTTGCCGAGCTTGACGATCTCGTAGCGCACCGGAAGGCTGTTGCCTTCGTCCATGAAGTCGACGTTGCCCGAGAAGTCGGTGGCAATGACCGGCTTGCCCATCAGCATGGCTTCCGCCATCGTCAGGCCCAGGCCTTCGCTGCGATGCAGCGACACGTAAGCGTCGCAGGCATCCATCAACGCCAGCACGTCGCCGGGGCTGTAGACCTCGTTGATGATCTTCACGTTGCCGACCTTGGCTGCCGCGTCCTTGAGCGCCTGGAACTGCTCCGGATGTCGCTCCGCGAACGAGGTCTTGAGCACGAGCTGCACCGGCTCGCCAGGCCGAAAAGCGCTTGCGAAAGCGCGGATCAGGCCGAGCGGATTCTTCCGCTCCATGACGCTCATCATATGGAAGGTGAACAGGAACGTGTACGGCGCCGCCTCGAGGCCGAAATAGGCACGTGGGCGCCGCTCGAAGGGGCCGAGCTTCACGCCCGGGAAGAGCACGTGCACCGGCTTCGAAATCTTGGCACGCAGGCCACGCGCCACGAATTCGGTGGCGGCCCAGACCTCATCGATCTCTTCGACATGCGGCAGCCAGGAATCCGGAATGACGTCGAACTCCCAATACCAGTAGGCGATGCGGTAGGTGCGCGGCGAGCGCTCGAAGAGGTCGCTGCGGCTGTAGGCCTCGTCGAAGAACGGCTCGGGCTGCACGTGGATCAGCGTGGTGTCGAAATCCTCGAAACCCTGGAAGTCTGCATGCCGCGGGTCGTCCTTGCGGTCGGTTTTCAGGTCGCGCAGCGAGGTCTGCACGCCCACGCGTTGCGCACCTTCGACCAATGCCTCGATCGACACCCGCAGGCCCGAGGGGTAGGCGAAATGGCCGATCACGTTCAAGCCCGGCGCCACCAGTTCGGCCGCCACCTGCGCGACATCGAGCGCATCGACCCATTCCACGACCTCTGCAGGCTGCGCCGCCGCGGGCGTGGACAACCACTCGATCAGCGCCGAAGCGCGGCTTGCGTCGTCCAGCGCATGAGGATGAAGAAGGCGCCAGTCTTCACGCGCCCAGTAGGCACCGCGGATCTGGCGTGCGGGCGATGCATCCACCGGCCAGCATGCGGGATTGATCCAGCCCTCCTTCACGCGATAGGTGGCCGCCACCCATCCGGCGAACGCGCGACGGCCGAAGACCGTGAGCCCGTCTGGGTAGAGCGCCTGCCAGGCCGGCGAGAAGACATAGGCGCGCAGCAGCTCGACGACCGGCTGTTCGGACGCCTCGCGAAACAGCCACCAGATCTCTTCGAGTCTCAGATTCGCCAGATGGCGACCGTTGCGCATGAACCAACCGAACAATGCGTGCTGCCCCATCGGCAAGAGGCCGTGCGGCAGCGTGTTCTTGATGTCTTCGTCGAACAGGTAGGCCTGCCGGGCGCGGGCGCCCAGGCCCGCGCCCAGGCAATGAGCCACCCATCCCCTTGCGCTTTCAGGCAACGCAAGCGCGGCGCCGCCTTCACCCGCGATCCAGCGGCCAAAGGCGCCGCCGGGGCCATCCGACAGCGCGGTGGGAAACCGCCGCGCGACATCGGGACAGGTTCGCAGCAGGTCCAGAACCCAGCGCGCGGCCGACCACGCGTCGACCACGCCGTGCGCGGGTTGCGGCATCCACAGCACGTCTTCGCGCGGCAAGCCTGCGGCCTCGAGGCAGGTGCGCTCCACCGAGAGATCGAGGGTCGACGAGGGCAGCATCATCGTGCCGAGCGCCCGCGTGTCGGTCTGGAGGCTTTCACGCGGGGAGCGGGCTGCGCCTACGCACAGCGTGGGAATCGGCCTGTGTCCGTCCAGCTCCGGATGCAGATAAGGGTCTTCGTCGATGCCCAGCAGGCGTACGTCATCGGCAAAGCGCTGCAGGTCCGGCGTGGGGTTGATGTCGCCCCGCGTGGCGCCTTCGTGGTGCACCAGGCGGGCGTGCGGCGCATAGGCCGTGCGATATCCCGCACGCCAGGCCCGCAGGCACAACGCAACGTCGCTGAAGGCAAGCAGGTAGGCCTCGTCGAAGCCGCCGATCCGGTCGAAGGCTTCGCGCGACACCATCTGGCACGCCCCCATCACGGCCATCCAGTTGCGCGGATGCGCTGCCGAGCCGAACACGCCCCACGCATCGCTGTGATCGGCGTGGTACATCAGCCCACAGAGCGTTACTCCCAGCCCGACGCCGCCGTGCTGCAGTTCGCCGTCGGGATAGCGCAGCTGGGTGCCGACCACGCCCACGCCAGGGCGCTGCGCAAACCGCACCAGCTCCTGCAGCCAGTCCGCCGCAATCACCTCGGTGTCGTTGTTGAGAAACAGCAGCAGGTCGCCGCGCGCGAAGCCCGCACCGAAATTGCAGGCCGCGGAGTAGTTGAATTTCCTGCTGAAATGAACGATCGACACCTCGGGGCAGGCGCGCAGCTCTTCGTAGTACGCACGCGTGGCTTCCTCGCAAGACCCGGTATCTACAAGAATGATTTCCTTGTTGCCGTAGTCGGTGCCTTGCAGCAGCCCTTGCACACACACTCGCAGCAGGTCGGCCTTGTCCTTGGTGGGGATGACAACCGACACCAGCGGCGGCGCCGCCAGCTCCCAGGTGGCGCGCTGCGTGCCGTCAAGTTGGGTTTCGACATTGGCCGCAATGCCCGCCCGCGCCCAGTGCGCCTGCAACGCCCTGCGATGGTCGGCAGCCGCCTCGGAGCCCGGCGCGGGCCGCTCGGACCCGCTGTCCGCGCTGCGGTGGCACAGCACCTTCGGAATGCGCGTGATGATGCCGGCCCGATCGCTTGCGCGAAGGTTCAGATCCCACTCCACGCCTTCGCCCATGTCGGCGTCGATACCGCCCGCGCCGACCATCAGGTCGCGCTGCAACAGCGTCAGGCGACCGAAATAGTTGAAGGCATACAGCAGGTCGGGCGACCACCCTGGCTTGAAGTAAGGGCTCTGGCGCAACCCTTCGCCGGAGAGCCGGTCCTCATCGCCATAGAAAATGTCGCTGCTGGGCGAACGCCGAAGCGCGTGCGCCAGTTCGTTCAGCGCCCCGGCGGCCAGCATGTCGCCGGCGTCCAGCAATGCAACGAGTTCGCCGCGGGCCGACGCAAGGCACGCGGACAAGCCATCCGCACGCCCGCCGCCCGGCACAGGCACGCGCACGATGCGTGCGTCCTTCGCTACGCCGTCGAGCACCGACAGAACGGCGACTGGCGCGTCGGGCGACACCGCCACCAAGACTTCCCAAAGACCGACGGACTGGGAGCGCACCGATTTCAGTGTCTGCAGCAAAGCCTGCGAGCTGCCGCCCGCCGCAAGCAGGAACGACACGCGCGTGCCGGGATGATCGGGCACAGTGGGCGAGCGGCGCTCGCGGGTTGCAATCCACACGCCGTAGGCATCGGAGGCGTCCAGCGTACCGCGCAGCGCCACCTCGTTCGGCGTGCGAAAGCGCATGGCGCGAAGCCGCGCAGGCATGCGCCATGGCGTCATTGCCCACCATGCGGCCTTGGCGACGCGGCGCAGGTTGGCGCGCAGGGGCTGCGGCACGGCGGTGGACACCTTGCGCAACGGCGCCGTGACGCGCCAGGACATCGAGGCGCGCATCGCACGCTCGCGCTCGAGCGCGGCTTGCGCGCGCTGGTTGGCTGCGTCCAGCAGGACTTCGAACCCAGCGGTGTTTCCGCCTTGCGAAAACCCGGACTTGTCTGCGTCCGTCTCTGCGTGGGGCACGGAGCGATCCTGATCGGACCTGTCGTTGTTCATGGGACTCACCGTGGGGCCGGTAGAGAGAGCAATGCGGTGAGCTGCCCTCAGATGGGCGTCACCCGTTCGAATTCGCCGTTCTGCGCCATGATCTGCTCGAGCGAACGCCGGCACTGGAGCTCCTGCCGGGTCAACCAGGTTGCGTCGGCCACGTCCATCGCGCGCAGGCAGATTTTCGAGGTCGCGCTGCGCGAGTAGTTTTCCTCAACGTAAGACAGACCGGCTTCGCGCATCGCGTTCCAGGCCGCTTCGTCACGGTACAAGCGCAAGACCTCGGCCGCGAACTGCCGGGGATCGTCGGCCGTGGCCAGATGGCCGTCACCCGGATGCGCGATGCCTTCCGCCGCGATGGCCGTTGCCACGCTGGGCACACCGTGCGCCAACGCGGTGACGAGCTTGCCCTTGATGCCAGCGCCGTAGCGCAGCGGCGCCACAAACACGCGCGAAGTCTGGAAATACGGTGCCAGTTCTTCCACAAAGCCCGTGACCACGATGCGGTCCGACGCCAGGGACAGCACTTCGGGCGGCGGCTTGTTGCCCACCACCAGCAGCCTTGCGCCGGCAGGCAGTTCCCTCTCCAACTCAGGCCAGATCGACTTGACGAAGTAGAGAACCGAATCGACGTTCGGCGCGTGCGGAAAGTTGCCCAGGAACATGATGTCCGCGCGGCCGGCGAAGGCGGGCGTGTCGCGGTACACATCGGCGATCCATGGCAGCACGACCATGTTGCCCAGCGGTGCCGGCAACGACTGCTGAATCACGTCGCGCTCGATCTCGGTGTGGACGAACGAAGCATCCGCCTGCGCGAACATCTCGAGCTCCAGCTTCTTCGTGACCTTGGCGGAGAACAGGGCCTCGGGTGTGTTCGAGGTCTCGGCGGCACGCGTCTCGCGCAGGAAATGCAGGTCGACGTTGGCGAACAGGATGCGCGTGCTGGGCGCCTTCCTTCGCAGCATTGCATAGACAGGATGCGCAACGTTGTAGCGGTACAGCAGCGCGTAGTCGAACTGGCTGTCGATGTCGAGCAGCGCGTTCATTTCTTCGGCGTAAGGCTTGTAGTAGCAGCAGACACCGCGGCGCTGCAATGCCCCGGTGTACTTTTTCGACCAGTACGGCGAATGCAGCGGGAAGAAGCTCTCGCCAAAGCCGCACTCCCGGTAGGCGCTCATCACTTCATCGGTCACGATGGAGCCGGAGTCCTGGTCGGGGGTCGGCGTGAGCGCGTCCACCACCAGGATGTTGCGACGCACTCGCCAGCTGGCGGCGCGCATCGAACTCGTGCCCGGCTGCGGGTGCGCCTTGAGTTCGGCGCTGAAGCGCTTGGCGAACTTCTCGAGATTCGTCACCTGGTAGGCCTTGATGCCTTTAGTGGTGTCGCGCCCGTGGGTGATGCCTTCGTAGTGAATGGCACGCGAGGTCGGCACGAACCAGACCTCGTAGCCAACACGGCGCAAGCGAAACGCCAGGTCGGCGTCCTCGCAGTAGGCAGGCTTGTATTCGGGGTCGAAGCCGCCGAGCTCGTTCCACACCGTCTTGCGCAACGCGATGGACGCGCCGGAAATGAAATCGGCCTGGCGCGCGAAGCAGTACTGCGGCAGGTTCGGGTCCTGGTTGCGGCCGTAGTTGTGGGCCGAACCGTCGCGCCAGAAAATGCCGCCCGCTTCCTGCAAGGTGCCGTCGTCGTTGAAAAGCTTGGAGCCGACCATGCCGGCCTTGGGGAACAGCGTGAAGGCGTCGACCAGTTCGTCGAGCCAGCCTTCGACCACGCGGGTGTCGCTGTTCAGGAGAATGACGATTTCGCCGTTCGCCAGTTGCACCGCAGAGTTGCAGCACTCGAGGAACCCGCCGTTCTCGGCGCGCCGCTCGTAGCGGATCCACGGAATAACCTTCAGCACGTCCACGCGCGACGCCACCGGCGAGGCGTCGTCGGCGACGATGATTTCGACCGAGTGCTTCGAACGCAGCTTGGCGAGCGAGTCGAGGCAATTGAGCACGAAGTGCGTTTGCCCATAGACCGGAATGATGATCGACACCTTGGGCGCGGTGGTCGTCACCTGCAATGCAGGCGTCTTGGCGGCCATTGCCCTGGCGGCGGCCTCCACGGAGTCGCCCGCCTCGCGCTGCGCGAAGTCGAAACCCGCGCCGGAGAAGTAAGCCTTGCCGGCCATGAGTTCGAACTGCACCACGTCGTCGGGCAGCGGGAAACGACGCCCCTCGTCATCTGACCAGAGCGGCTCTGCACGTGGCGCGCCGGGCAACACACGGCCTTCCTGGCGACCGAAGCGCACCCAATGCACGAGCGGATTCAGGTTCACCTTGCGCAGGTCGGGGTTCTCAGCCATGTAGGCCCGCACCGAAAAGTTGGGGGAAGGCTCGAGGCCGTCCTTCCACCCCTGCACCAGGTAGTGCTTGAGCGGATCCTTGCCACTCGACGCTACCGCAGGATATTCCTTGAGATAGAAGTCGGCATCGAAGAGGCGGCCCTCCTGGATCGCGCGGACGTCCGCCGCGGAGTGCCGCGCACTGATGCCGAGGACGCGCAGCGCCTTCTTGGAAAGCCGGACGGCCTGCTTGAGTTCGTTGATCAAATCTTCTCCACTGTGGGCGTCTTGGTGCGCCTGCTCCGTCCGATAAAAACTCGACGAGGCACGATCGGCGGTTAAGCCGTCAGAATGAGTAACCCAGCTTGTTGCGGCGAAGGTCCGCTTCGACCATCATCGCGCACAGTTCCTCGAGCGTGGTCTTGGGTTCCCAGCCGAGCTTTTCCTTGGCACGCGCCGGATTGCCGATCAGCAGTTCGACTTCGGCGGGCCGGTAGAACTTGGGGTTCACGCGCACCAATGTCTTGCCGGTGGCGATGTCGATGCCGACTTCGTTGTGCTCTTCACCCTCAAAGCGCAGCTCGTAGCCCGCGGCCTTGAACGCCATGTCGACGAAGCGGCGCACCGTCTCGGTACGGTTCGTGGCAAGAATGAAGGTGTCGGCCACATCGGCCTGCAGCATGCGCCACATGCCTTCGACGTATTCCTGGGCAAAGCCCCAGTCGCGCTTGGCGCCCAGGTTGCCGAGCTCGAGCACGTCGAGCTTGCCGAGCCTGATCTTGGCGGCGGCATCGGTGATCTTGCGCGTGACGAACTCGCGTCCGCGCAACGGGCTTTCGTGGTTGAACAGGATGCCGCTGGCGCCGAAGATGTCGTAGCTCTCGCGGTAGTTGATCGTCATCCAGTGCGCGAACAGCTTGGCAACGCCGTAGGGGCTGCGCGGATAGAACGGCGTGTCCTCGACCTGCGGAATGGCCTGCACCTTGCCGAACATCTCGGAGGTCGAGGCCTGGTAGAAGCGAATGCTTCGGTCGGTCAGGCGAATGGCTTCCAGCAGGTGCAGCGCGCCCATGCCGGTGATCTGCGCCGTGGCATCGGGCTGGTTGAAGCTCACGCCGACAAAGCTCTGGGCGGCAAGGTTGTACACCTCGTGCGGCTTGGCTTCCTTGATAAGGGTCAGGGAACTGCCCAGGTCGGTGAGGTCATGCTCGACCAGCTTCAGGTCGGGGTGATCCTGGATTCCCAACTCTTCCATCCGCCAGAAGTTGACCGAGCTGGTGCGGCGGAACGTGCCGTGCACGACATAGCCCTTGTTCAGCAGGAGCTGCGCCAAATAGGCGCCATCCTGACCAGTGACACCGGTGACAACTGCGATTTTCTTCATGGGTAGTTGGAAATTTCTCTATATGGAAAACGTGCCGCGTAATTGTGCCGCAATGATTCAACCGACTTTTTATGGCAAACGCCTAAAAATCCCGCAATGGGCATTTCCGCCACAGTTGTCCGCAACGCCTCGCGGGCAGAGTCACTTCAGCATGGCTTCCAGCACGGCAAGCACCCTGTCCTGCTGCTGCTCGGTCAGCCCCACCCACAGGGGAAGGCGGACCAGCCGCTCCGACTGTGAATCGGTAACGCGCAATGTGTCGCCATGGGTCCGCCCATAGCGCCGTCCGGCGGGCGACGAGTGCAATGGGACGTAGTGGAACACCGAATTGATGTCGTTCGCCTTGAATTCGTCGAGAAGTCGCTGCCGGTCGAAACCGTCTGCAAGCAGCACGTAATACATGTGTCCGTTGTGGACGCAATCCTCGGGAACGATCGGCCGGCGAAGCACGCCACGGCGCTCCAGCGGTTCGAGCATGGTGTTGTAGCGGTCCCATGCGGCCAGGCGCGCCTGCGTGACGCGGTCAGCCTCTTCGAACTGGGCCCACAAAAATGCGGCGATCAGTTCCCCCGGCAGAAACGACGAACCCACCTCCTGCCACGTGTACTTGTCGACCTCACCGCGGAAAAAGCGGCTGCGATCGGTGCCCTTTTCCCGGATGACCTCGGCCCGCAGCGCCGCCGCAGGATCGTTCACGAGCAGCGCACCGCCCTCCCCCGCGATCACGTTCTTGGTCTCGTGGAAGCTGTAGGCGCCAAAGTGCCCGATGGAACCTAGCGCGCGACCCTTATAGGTCGACATGACGCCCTGGGCCGCGTCCTCGACGACCTTGAGGTCGTGCCGAGCGGCAATCGCCATGATCTCGTCCATCTCGCAGGCGACGCCCGCGTAGTGCACCGGTGCAATCGCCTTCGTGCGCGGCGTGATGGCCGACTCGATGAGCTTCTCGTTGAGGTTCAGCGTGTCCTCGCGGATATCGACGAACACCGGCACCCCGCCGCGCAGCACGAAAGCATTGGCCGTCGACACGAAGGTGTAGGACGGCATGATGACTTCGTCGCCGGGCTTGATGTCCAGCAGCAACGCGCCCATTTCCAACGCCGCAGTGCACGAGTGCGTGAGCAGCGCCTTCGAGCAGCCGGTGCGCTCTTCGAGCCAGGCGTGGCAACGCTTGGTGAACGGACCGTCTCCCGCAAGTCGGCCATTGAAGTGGGCCTCCGCGATATAGAAGAGTTCCTTGCCGGTCATGTGCGGCCAGTTGAAGGGGATGCGTTGGTCGTTCATACGGTCGATTTCCTTGCTGTCCCGCGCGTCATTCGCGCTCCGGGTTCTTGAAAACAAAAAACTTGAATGCGAGGAACAGGTAGCCGGCGACGATCAGGATCGCCCCTCCCTGAACCCATTGATGCGGATAGCCCAGCTTGCCGACGAAGACCAGAAGCAGCGACAGATTCAGGCAGTAGCCCACCGCATGCGCAAGCACGTAGCGCATGCCGCTCGCCAGCACACCGCCCTGGTGCGCGAACGTCAGGCGCTTGTTGCCCCAGAACCCCAGGATCGCGCCGATCACATAGAAGAAGCTCATGGTGGCCGCTGGCGGCGCCCCCAGGTGCGTCACAAGCAAATAGACAAGGAAGCCCGCAATGTTCGTGGCCAACCCCAGCAAGCCGTAGCGCAACAACTGCCCCGCCGATGTTCGGATCGCGGCCCACCGAAATTCATTCACGGCCTGTAACCGCAAGACCGAAGCCGCTGCGGCCATATCCATTGCCGTTGTAGAGCATGTAGCGCAGCCCGTCATGCTCGAACACGAAGGGATATTCGATCATTTCGGAATCCCAGCCGTCGCTCGACACGTCGATGCCCGTGTCCGCGAGCCGAAGCTCCCAACTGCCGCCCGCCGGGCAGAAGGCATACCCGATGCGATACGTCTGACCGACCTTGCCGCGATAGGAAAACCACATGTGAAGCCCTTGCGCATCGCGGACCACAGTCGGCCTCGAATAGGCCTGCGCCACGCCGATCTCGAAAGGCACCGCCAGCCCATCCTTTTCCCAGCGTTCGCCATCGGCGGAACTGGCATGTTGAATGACGTGAAGCATCTCGCCATTGCCGGCGTCCCAGTTCAGGGTGGAGCCGTACCACATGTCGAAACGCGCATACTGGCCGGCTTGCATCACCCACGGGTAGGAGAGGCTCAGCGGATCGGTCGCGTCGGACGCTAGCAAAGGCGCCGCATCGACCATCGTCAGGCCGAAGTCTTCGCCGACCTGCAACCGCCCGATATCGCCGCGCCAATGAGCGTCCGAAGGGTTCTGCCAGCCCATGAAAAGCATGTGCTTGCAACCAGCGGTGTCGTAGCAGTTGCCAACGCTGACACCATCCGCATAGAAACTTCCTGCAGGCCCGTGTTCGAAAAACGGTTCCGCGTGCTCTTTCACCACCCGGCGCTGGACGATGTCGACATCCACCGCGCCCACCGAGGAACGCTGGAGCGCATCGCGTCCGCTGAAATAGACACGAAAGACATCTCCCTCCATGTGCACCGGCAGCGGATTGGCTGCGTGCGACAGGAGCTTGGGATGGCGCCGGTCGCCGAACGGGCAATAGAGCAGGCCGAGCTTTTGCCAGTGATGCGTCATATACCCCGCAGCCTCGTGCTAGGCACCTTCGAGCGCTCCGTCGCCGCGCCGATGTACACGCCCTCCGGCTCCGCGTCGGCCAGCAGCAGCGCGCCAGCGCCGATCACGCAACGCGCACCGACCTTGACGTGATCGCGCAGCGTCGCATTCACGCCGATGAAGCACTGCTCAGCAATCTCGACGCCGCCCGACACCACCACATGAGAAGCGATGAAACAGTGATCGCCGATCACCGAGTGGTGGCCGATGTGATTGCCGCTCCACAGCGTCACGTTGTTGCCGACCGTGACGAAGGGCTGGATCGTGTTGTCCTCGAAGATGAAGCAGTTCTCGCCGATGCGGCCCTCATTGAGCACCGTCGCGCGTGAGCTGATGAAGCTTGCCAACGGATATCCGAGCGCCTTGACCGCCAGGTACTTTTCTTTTCGCACCGCGTTGAGCTTGGAGTAGCTGAGCGCCACGAACACGTCGACATCGCCCGGCGAATGACGCTCGGTCAGTTCTTCGAACGGGACGACCGGGAGACCGCAAAACTCCGGCCCGGGCACGAAGGCCGCATCGACCGTGAAAGCCACGACCTCGTACCCGGAGTCCGAGCTGAAGTAATAGTGCGCGAGCTGCCCGATATCGCCGCAACCGAAGATGACGAGCTTTTTCGTTTTTTTCATGGTGTCTTCCGCACGATCATCGTGAATTCGTACAGGCCGTAGTCATGCATCAATGCGACGTTGCGCGAATACCGGCGCTTGCACAGGTCGAACAATGCAAGTGGGTCGGCGTAGTAGAGATCGGCGCGCATCCTGTCCTTGTCCGAATAGGAAGTCAGGCAGTTGAATGCGAAGCCCTTGGCGCTCGCTCGATCCAGCGTATCGAGCATCGCCTCCGCATAAGCCTGCCACTCGGCATCGGACCGGCCCATTCGCACATTGAAAATGCCGCTCGCCACGCTGTAGTCGGCCACCCGATCGGCTTCGCTTGCGACGACAAAGCGCGCGTTCGGCTTGCCTTGGTAACGCCGCTCGGCCGCACGCACCATGGCTTCGGACACATCGATGCCTGTGTACTCGAACGCCTTGTACCGGGGCACCAGAAAGTCGCACAGGGCGCCGTATCCGCAGCCCAGATCGTTGAGAGAAAACGGCCCGTCTCCGGCGATGACCTTGCACAGTTGCTCGAAGCGAAGCACCTGGCCTTCTTCACCGTTCCAGTCAACGCCACGCGGGCTTTCACCGTGCTCGGCCAGCTTGCCGGTGTAGTAGTCGGCAACTTCGGAGAGCAGAGCTTGGCGGGAGTCGGACGTCATT
This sequence comes from Variovorax sp. 10N412, assembly GCF_056394985.1. Taxonomy (NCBI): domain Bacteria; kingdom Pseudomonadati; phylum Pseudomonadota; class Betaproteobacteria; order Burkholderiales; family Comamonadaceae; genus Variovorax; species Variovorax sp. 10N412. The sequence goes on along the minus strand of NZ_JBFTIO010000015.1, from coordinate 117,423 downwards.
TGTCTTGCGCCCGTGTTGCAGGGCTTGCTTCGAAGTAAAGCACCAGCGCGCGTTCGGAGCGGGCGAAGAGCTTTTGAATTAGAAAGGCCGGGAACATGGTGACGGGATTCAACACCACACCGAGCAAGGAAGGAAAGTGCGTCTTGAACGCGACCTGCCGGCGACCCGACGCCTTGGTGCGATCGACCAGCGAGAGATTCAGCTTGGCGCGCTCCGCCCTGTTGACCAGGTAATTGGAAACAGGCAACAGGAAATTGGATATCGGGAAGGTGAGGCCCGCGACATGCTTGAGTTTCCAGCCACTCTCGGAAACCAGTTCCTTGATGGCCGTGCGGGTGTAGCGTCGGCAATGTCCCGCGATGTCATCCTCGATGCCCCAGTGCGCTGGCGATCCCGGCACGATGCCGATCATTGCACCCTGTGGCTGGAGCACCTGCAGCGCCTTGTGCATGAACGCATGCTGCCCCTGATCGTCCATGTGTTCCATCACCATGCATGAAATGACGAGATCGGCCTTTCCAACCTGGTCGGCCGGGGCCTGCAGGAAGTCATGGTTGACGGGCATGAAACGCCCGCCCGATATCTCCGACGAAAAGCGTTGCTTCAGGCTGTCGATCGTGCGGCTTTCAAGGTCGTACGACGAACCTGTCCATCCATGATCGAGCAACAGGCGCGTGATCTCGCCGCTGCCAGGGCCTATCTCGATGAATCGACCTGCCGGAACACTGCGCAAGCGTTCTTTCAGATACATCAACTGCAAAAGTGTTCCGGGAGGCAAGACGGCCATTTTCATGGTCCTCCGACGAGAAGATAGGTCATGATTTTTTTGACTCGCGGCTGGAGAGATAAGCCCCCACCGAGGCCGGCTCCACGTACCCGAACCCGAGAATATCCCGTGCCTCGGCAGACAGGTTCGCTCCATCGATGTTCGACGGGAGATTGATCTGCTGCTTGAAATACGGAATGTTGAAGACGTGATTCACAGCCCGGCGCGCAACATTCGTCTTGTTGAAACCACCCGCGTGAAACATCATGCAGTCGAGCAGGATGAACGAGCCTGCCTTGGCCTCGATCTGCGTGGCATTGCGCTCCACGTGGGAGCGAGAAGGAAAGGGCTCGGCCTTGTGCGACGCGGGAAGCACGAATGTGGCGCCGTTGTCGAAGGTGAAGTCGTCCACACAGAAGAGCGCATTGATCGCCAATGGCCTCGACGAAACGAAGTGCTGATAAGGCAAGTCTCGGTGCCATGCGCTCTGGTTGTAGCCCTCCTGCGGAGGGTTCACGATAGCGTTCTGCTGGTTGAGGATGAACTTACCCTGTATCAGATGCTTCAACACCGCCATGAGATTCGGGTTGAGCGCGAGTGCGAGAAAGGTGTCTTTTCCCGCGGGCTGGGTCAGCAACGACCGGACGGTGTAGAACTCGTCCAGGCTGCGCAGCCGAGCCTCTCCGTGCGTTTCAATGTACGCCTTGCGCGCACTCTCGAAAGCATCGGAAATACCCCGAAGCTCTGCCGGCGCATAACCTGCATCGAGCAGCGCATACCCGAGGTGGCGCACCTGCTCGGCCGCCTGGTCCACAGGGGAGCCTTCCGGCGTGCGGTCCAACAACCCGTAAGAAGCGGACGGGACGAAACGATCGACATTGCTCATATCTGCTTGCCTGCCCTGTCCGGATGAGCGAAGACCTGCCGCACGATGGTGTAGGGCCGGCGCTTCACCTCGGAGAATATTTTCGCGATGTAGATACCTTGAACCCCGAGGAAGAAAACGATGAGGCCCGAAAACAGCCAGATCGACGCAACGATCGAGGTGTAGCCGCTGGGCGGCGCCGCACCCAGGAGATAGCGCAAGAACAGGTAGACGATGTAGAGCAGCGCCGAAGCCGAAATCAACAGCCCCGAATAGAAAGTAAAAACCAGCGGCAGGCTGCTGAACGAGGTGATTGCGTTCACGAGGTGACTGAACTTGCGCGACAGCGAGTAGGTTGTCGGGCTGGTCGCGTGCTTGCGAACGACCTGCTGCGATTGCCGGAAACCGGTGATCACCCACAGGCCGCCGATGTTCAGCTCGCGCTCTTCGTGCATCAGCAGTCCGTCGACGTAGCGGCGCGTCATCAACCGCGCAGTGACGATGTTGTTCGGCTGCACGATGCCGGTCAGCGTGCGGAAAAGCTTGTAGAACAGCGTGCCGGTCATCTGCTCGAAGGCTCCGCCACGGCGCTCGGCCTGCACGCCGTAGACCACGTCGGACGCGTCGGCCTCCATCTGGGCCGCGAACGAGGTCAGCCATTCCGGCTCTTCCTCGAGGTCGCTGTCGATCAGGAAGACGCGCTCGCCGCGTGCCGCGGACAGGCCGGTCATCATGGCCTTGTGATGCCCGAAGTTGCGCGACAGGTCGACCACCACCACGTGGCTGTCGCGCTGCGTGAGTTGCACCGCGACATCGAGGCTGTTGTCCGGCGAACCGTCATTCACGAGCACGATCTCGTAGTCGTCGCCGACGAGTTGCCGCGCGGCGGCTCCCACACGGCTGCAGAACTCGTCGATGTAGGCCGCGGATTGATACAGGGTTGCAACGATCGAGAGCTTCATAGGCCTGCATGCCTCATGAAGCGACCCGCATCCTTGCCGCAGTTGAACAGCAGATCGAGCACGGTCACGCCGTGCGCGAACTCGCCCCACAGCTGGGGGTATTCGGGATAGCCGGCGTAGTCGAACCAGGTGAGCTGGATCCCGCTGCGCTCGAAGACGCTTTCGTCCACGTAGTCGCGGGCGGACGGGCCCGACACGTACTCGGTGCCGCTAGCCTGCGCGCACAGGTCCGCCAGGCGTTCGGTCTTGCCTTCGACCAGCGTGTAGTCGCTCGAATCGCTGATGACCGTGTCGATCCTCAGATAAGCGCAGACCGCTTCGATGAACCGGCGATTGAGCTCGGACAGGTGTGTGTACGAAGTGGCCAGGTAAAGGGGCTCGAGCCAGGCGGCGATCTCGGCAAAGTGCGGTGCGCGCGCGTAGTTCTGCGCGAGCGCTTTCCAGTGGGCGGCGGCCCAGTCGCCGCCGTCGATCTCGGTGTCCCTGATTTTCTGGTCGTACTTGCCCTTGACGCGCACCGGCACCGTGAGCCACTGCACGCCCTGCGGCGTCTTGATCTGGTTGCGGTTGCGCCAGTCGCGGCGTGTGTACTGCATGTCGTCGTACAGGATGAACTCATCGACTGAGCCGATCAGGTCGAAGTAGCCTTTCCACGGGATGTAGTTCGACTGCAGGATCGCTACTTTTTTCAATGCTCTGGCCCTTCTGCGTTGTTGCCCTGATACGGGGCCGTACGTCGGAAGATTCAGCCCCGAAGTCCCCCGGGGGATTATCGGACACAATTTGGAGACAATTTACACCTCGGGAGGCGCCTGGCTTCCACGCGGTTCCACGACCCAGCCAGCCGCCACAGATGCACGCGTCCATTCCTTCCACCAAAGCCCGGCTGCTTCCGATCCTCGCTATCTCCGTCCTGACGGCGCTCGCGTTGTTTCTTTTGGAAGGCGCCAAGGGCCTGAATCTCTGGGACGAAGGCTTCTTCTGGTACGGCGTGCAGCGCGTCATGCACGGCGAGGTCCCGTTGCGCGACTTCCAGGCCTATGACCCGTTCCGTTACTACTGGTCCGCCGCGCTGATGGGGCTCTGGGGCGGTGACACGGGCATGCTCGGGTTGCGGGCCTCGGGCGCCGTGCTGCAGGTGGCGGGGCTCTTCTGCGGCCTGCTGGTCATTGCAAGAGGTGCCCGGCCGGACCGAAATCGCCTGTATCTCGCCGCCGCATCCATCGCCTTGGCCGTCTGGATGATTCCGCACTTCAAGATGGCGGACATGTGCGCGTCGATCCTGCTGATCGGCGCGCTGACGATGTTGATCGAGGCCCCCACCGCGCGCCGCTACGTTCTGGCGGGCGTGTGCGTGGGCTTTTCGGCCTTCATGGGCCGCAACCACGGCATGTACGGACTTGCCGCGGCGGGCGCGACCATCCTCTGGCTGAATCTCCACCGCACGCAGGGCCCCGCGTTCGTGCGCGCAGCGCTGCTGTTCGCCGCCGGCGTCGCGCTCGGGTTTTTGCCCGTTGTCGCGATGCTGCTGCTGGTTCCCGGGTTCGCATCGGCGTACTGGGAGGGCATTCGCTTCCTGTTCGAAATCAAGGCGACCAACATCGGCCTGCCCGTGCCCTGGCCCTGGCGCGCCGACTTTTCAGGGCCGGTAGCGGCCATCGTGCGCGACGTGATGCTCGGCGTGTTCTTCATTGCGACGCTCGCGTTCGGCATCGTTGCGATGATCTGGGTGGTCTGGAGCCGCTGGCAGCGCAAGCCGGTGGTGCCTGCGTTCGCCGCATCCGCGTTCCTTGCACTGCCGTATGCGCACTACGCCTTCTCGCGCGCAGACTTCTATCACCTGGCCTTCGGGATTTTCCCGCTGCTCGTCGGCTGCTTCGCGCTCGCGCTCGCAAAGCCGGGCGCAAGAACCCGCTGGGGGGTCGTGGGCGCCCTGCTCGCGGCCAGTGTCTTGACGATGTACGGCTATCACGCAGGCTGGCAATGCCGCTCCGCCGAGCGCTGCGTGGACGTCGAGGTGTCCACCAGCCGCATGCGCGTGGACCCGGCCACTGCCAAGGAAGTGGACGTCCTCCGCCGGATTGCCAGGCAGTACGCGGCCGGGGGACGAAACTTCGTCGCTGCGCCGCTATGGCCCGGGGCCTACGCGCTGCTGAACCAGAAGTCGCCGGTGTGGGAGATCTATGCGCTGTTCCCCCGCCCCGCCGCGTTCGAGGAGGTGGAAATCGCGCGAATCAAGGCCGCCGATCCGGGCTTTGCGCTGATCTACGACCTGGCACTCGATGGCGACGAACAGTTGCGCTTCAAGAACTCGCATCCACTGACCTACCGGTACTTTGCCGACAACTTCCAGCGCGTGCCCAATCCGCTGAAGCCCGAACTCGAGCTCTTCGTTGCCAAGGGCAACCCCGGGCTCGCCAGCAAGCCCGAATTCCTGCAGAAGAGCACCGAGGAACTCGCCAAGCTGGCCGCCGGTGCCGCAAGGATGCGCATCCTGAATTGGGGACCGCGCTCGGCACCTGCCGGTACGGTGCCGAACGCCCAACCGGACGGCAGCGCCGGCATCTGGGTGCAGGTTGCCGACGCGGACGACATCGGTGACGTCCGGATGACGCTGGACGGCAAACCCGCGTCGTCAACCGGCGTCTCCCCGGCCGCCATCACGGCAGCTTTCGCACCGGCGCTTTTCAGCGCTGAAGGCGAGCATGAAATCGCCATCGAGCAGCTTTTCACGGGCGCCGTGATCAAGGTCGGCCGCTTCTCGGTGACGCCGAAATAGCGCTTGCCGGGCCTGCTGCACAATCGAGCCCGCTTTTTCCAGCCACACACCAGCCAGAAACCATGATCTTCGACGCCGTCCAGCCCAACCTGGCCATGTTCATCCGCCCGCTTCGCCTGGTCTCCAGCGGCTGGACCGGGCATGTGCCCTTCGGCGCATGGCTCACCGCCGTGCAGCAGCCTCGCGTGCTGGTCGAACTGGGCTCGCACTTCGGCATGTCGTATGCGGCCTTCTGCCAGACCGTGCAGAACGAGGGCCTCAACACCAAGTGCTATGCGGTCGACACCTGGCAGGGCGACGAGCACGCGGGCTTCTATGGCGACGGCGTCTACAACGACCTGGCGGCGTTCAACGACAAGCATTTCGCGGGTTTTTCGCGTCTCATGCGCATGACCTTCGACGAGGCCACAACCTACTTCGAGGACGGCTCGGTCGACCTGCTGCACATCGACGGGCTCCACACCTACGAGGCCGTGAAGCATGACTTCGAGAGCTGGCTGCCCAAGCTGTCGGACCGCGCCATCGTGCTGTTCCACGACACCAACGTGCGCGAGCGCGACTTCGGCGTGTGGCAATACTGGGCCGAGATCACGAAGAAGTATCCCGGCTTCGAGTTCGATCACTCGGCAGGCCTGGGCGTGCTGGCCGTCGGCCCCAACCAGCCGGCGGAAGTGCGCAAGCTCCTGGACCTGCCCAAGGATCAGGCCGGCGCCAAGGCGGTGAAAGAGGTGTTCTCCAGCCTCGGCGAATCCGTGCTGCGCCGCTGGGAACTCGAGAGCACGCGCCAGGAACTGGCTTCCAAGGCGTCTGACGTCCAGCGTGTGCTCGCCCAACTGGCCAATGTCGACAAAGAGCTGAGCACCCTGCAGAAGGACCACCGTCACGCGGCCAGCGTGCTTTCGGAGCGCGACGTGCTTCTGAAGGAAAGCCAGCAGCGGGTCGCCGCGTTGTCCCAGGTAGAAGAGGCCCATCGCCAGGTGACCGGTTCGTTGTCGTGGCGCATCACCAAGCCGCTGCGCGCCGCGCGCCGCATGTTCAAGGGCTAGAACGCAAAGTGACTTTCAGTTCGCCCGGCTTCCTGTTCGGCTTCATGCCGATCGTGTTCCTGCTGTATTTCGTTCTTCCCGCACGCTCGCGCAACGCGTTCCTGATGTTGGCGAGCTTTGCGTTCTATTTCGTGGACGCCGGGCTGGTGTCGGTGGTTCTGCTGGGGTCGGTGGTCGTTAACGCGATCATCGGCAACGCGCTTTACCGCATGCCCGCCGACGGCCGAGCCCGCGCCTTGCTGGCGGTCGGCGTGGTCACCAACCTGGTGCCGCTGATCTACTACAAGTACTGGAACTTCATGCAGCGCGCGGCACTGGACGCGGCCGCCGCGCTCCAGATGCCCGCGTCATGGACGCTCAGCGACATCGTGCTCCCTGCGGGCATTTCGTTCTTCACGTTCCAGGGCATCTCGTACATCGTCGACATCTACCGGCGCGACGCGCCGCCCGCGCCCACGCTGGTCGACTTCGGCATGTACCACACGCTGTTTCCCCAGCTCATCGCCGGGCCGATCGTGCGCTACAGCGAGCTGGTGAGCCGCATCCAGCACCGCCCCGTTCGCCTGGAAGACGTGCATGCCGGGCTGCTGCGCTTCTGCCTCGGCCTGGCCAAGAAGATCGTCATTGCGGACAACGTGGGCGTGGTCGCCGACCGCATGTTCGGGCTGCCGGCCGACCAGCTCGGCACCGCCGCCGCCTGGATCGGCATCCTGGCGTACACGCTGCAGATCCTGTTCGACTTCTCGGGCTATTCCGACATGGCGATCGGCATGGGCCGGATGCTGGGGTTCAAGTTTCCGGAAAACTTCAACCAGCCCTACCGGTCGCACAGCATCACCGAGTTCTGGCGGCGCTGGCACATGACGCTGTCGCGCTGGTTCCGCGACTACCTGTACATCCCGCTGGGCGGCAACCGCGCGGGACCGGTGCGCACGTACCTCAACCTGCTCATCGTGTTCGTGCTGTGCGGCCTGTGGCACGGAGCGGCCTACACCTTCTTGCTGTGGGGGCTGTTCCATGGCGTGCTGCTGGTCATCGAGCGGCTGGCGCTGAACCGGTTCGGCTGGACGCCGCGCGGCTTCAGCGGCTGGCTGACCACGCTGCTGCTGGTGATGGTCGGCTGGGTGCTGTTCAGGGCGCCGTCGGCCGGCGTGGCCGGGCACTACCTGATGGCAATGGCCGGCGTGACCGCAGGCGAGACGCCCGCAGCCGCATGGTCCGTGCTGACATCCGACAAGCTGCTCTTTCTGGTGATCGGCAGCGTGGCGGTGCTGGTGCCCGAAAACTGGCGGCTCTCCGCCTGGCAACGTGCGGGCGACTCGATCGCCGCGCCGGTGCTGTCGCTGGGCGCCATTGTGCTTTTCGCCTACTCGGCCATGCTGATCGCAGCCAACGGATTCAATCCGTTCATCTATTTCCGCTTCTGAGATGCGCTCCACCGCCACCCGCCGGATCTTCATCGCGGCCTTCTTCGTCCTGACGCTGCTGCCGGGCCTGCAGATGGCCACGCGATGGCTGCCTGAGATGACCATCGACGAGCAGCGCACGCTCGCGGCCCCGCCGAGCATGGCGCACCCCGATCGCTACCTGCAGCAGGCCAACAGCTGGTTCTCGGACCACTTCGGGTTTCGGGCACTGCTGATCCGGCTCAAGGCCACGGTCGATTACCGCCTGTTCCGCGTGTCCGACAAGGTTCACGTGGGCCGGGACGGCTACCTGTTCTACCGCAGCACGCTCGACGTCGAAAAGCCGGCCGTCGACGCCTACCTCGGCACGCACGAGGCCGCCGTGGTCGAAGGCGTGCGGCGCTATGCCGAAGCCCTGCAGCAAAAGGGCATCGGCATGGTGATGGTCGTCAACCTGCTGGGCGACCGGTTCCTGCCCGACAAGTTGCCGGCCTCGGTTGCAGAGCGGCCACCCTTGCGGCGCATCGACAGCCTGCTCGACAAGCTGAAGCAGGTGCCCAACGTGACCTTCATCGACAGCACGGTCATCCTGAAGGACGTCGAGAAAACGCGGCCGATCTTCCATCGCACCGACTTTCACTGGAACGACCCCGCGGCCTACCCGGTGGCCAAGGGTGTCGTCGACGCGATGAGCCGTGCCGAAGGCCTTGCGGGCAGCACGTGGACGCATCCGCTGCACTACGAAACGCAGTCCTACAGCGGCGGCATCGCCCGCTTCATGCCGCTGCTGCGTTCGCCGTCCGAAAAGTCCCTCTTCGTGACACCGTCATGGCAATGGCCAGGGGGATTCACCAGCGTGTCGGGGCCGGCACCGTATACCGACGTCAGCCACGTCGCTCCCGGCAGCAAGGGTTTGCTGCACCCGGTTCTGTTCGTGGGCGACAGCTTCATGGACGCCTGGATGCGCAACGGCATGGCGGCGTATTTCGAGTCGTCTTACCGTTTGCGCTGGGGCGAGGGCTTGCGCCTGTCGGCGATCACCTCGGCCATACCTTCGGATGCCCGGTGGGTCACGGTGCAGTTCATCGAAGTGCAGCAGCCTGCGCTACTGGCTTTCGCGGACGAGGCAGACGTCACGCGTGCGATCAAGCTGCTGGACGGGCGCTCTGCCCCCTGAGTCAAGAGGTCAAGCGTTCGAGCGCGTGAATGTGGCAACGCGCTCGCTGAGCGCCGCCCAAGTAGTGAATTGCCGCCGCTCATAGTAAAGCGCCCCTTCATGCGGCCTCGAGGCCAACCGCTCGGGAGCCACCGGCTGCATTGCATCCCGCCCGCCAAACACATAGTGCAGCAGCACGAACGGAAACAGGCCGATCCAGGTCTTGCGCTGCGTCGGGTAGCTGAGGCAATGGCGCATGAACGCGATACGGTGTCCCCACGGAACCGCGACGGGCTCCACCGGCCCGTTCATGGGCAGCGGCCGCATGACGTTGAACAATTGCCCCGGGCGCTTGTAGCCGTTGTACAGCGGCGATTGCCTTGCCAGGTGCAGCAGCCCCGCCTGCAGCGCGACGGTAACGCCCACGGCATGCAATGAATCATGGTCGGGATGGCCGCCCTCCCAGGCCGGCAGGTACAGCCCGCGCAGCGACGGGCAGGCGTCGATCCAGCCGCGCAACCAGGCCGCGGCATCGTCGAGGCGGTGCATCAACGCGCCGTCGTCGATCTGCAGCTGCTGCCCGGCAAAGATCACGTCGCCCGCCCCGACGCCGAGCTTTTCCAGCACGGCGAGCGACTCGCGATTGCGCGCCTCGGGAGACGCACCGCCCACGGTGCCCGTGGTCATGAACGCGCAGACCACCCGCGCGCCGGCGGCCCGTTCATCGAGGATCTTCTGGAACACACCGAACTCGTCGTCCTGATGCGCAAAGAGAAAAAGTGCGGTGCCTGCGGTCATGCCACGACGGTTCGCGTTCAAGACTTGGCGCGTACGCGCTTGAGCCGGTGCGACTGCGCGATTTCGGCCACGAACTTGATCTTGGCCGGGATCATGAACGGCTGCAGCCGCTCCTTGCCCAGCTTGCGGATGCCGCTGCGCGCCGCCGCCTCGTCGAAGCCCTCGCGCAGGATGACCTGCGCACAGACGATCTTGCCCAGCAGCGGGTTGGGCTCGCCGTACACCACGGCATCGGCCACTTCGGGGCAATCGAGCAGCACGGCCTCGACTTCGGCCGGGTACACCTTCTGGCCGCCGACATTGATGATGTCGGACTGCCGCCCCAGCACGCGGATCCATTCGCCGTCGGTTTCGACCAGGTCGCCCGTCATGAGGAAGCCGTCTTCCGTGAACGGACTCGGCGCATTGATGTACCCCAGCATGGCCGAATCGGCGCGGATCTGCAGCATGCCGTCGACCACGCGCACGTTGTAGCCTTCGCCCCCGAGCTTGACCCAGAGCGAATCGGGCGAACGCGACTTGGCGCGCAGCACGCCGAGTTCGATCATTCCGTAGGTCTGGCGCAGCTCGATGCCGGGGAACACCTTGCGCAGGTTCCTCAGCGTCGTCTCGGGCATCGGCTCGGCGCCGTAGGTGATGAGCTTCAACGAGCCGAGGTCGTGCCCCAGGTAGGCCTTGCTGATCAGCAGCATGCTCAGGAAACTCGGCGTGGCCGGCAGCAGCTCGATGCGGTGTGCCGCCACCAGCGCGCACACCTGCTCGGGCGAGCGGCCGGCCGGCACGACGATGAGGCACAGGTTCGACAGGCAATGCAGCAGCGTGTTGAGGCCGCCCCAGTGGTCGAACAGCAGGAAGTTCAGGGTGATCATCGCGGGGCGAACCGCGTGGAACTTCTCCATGAGCTTGGAGAAATCGTGCACCACGGCCTTCGGCTTGCCCGACGAGCCGGAAGTGAAGAGCACCAGGCCGGGCGCGGCGCGCTCGATTACGATCTTGTACAGCTCGGGCAACGGACCCGCGGCGAGCTTCTCGAAGCTGGCCTCGGTCTTCGACACGTCGATCAGCCATTCGGGCGCCACGTCGTCGATCGAAGCGCCGAGGCTGTCGTAGGCCTCGGGCGTCAGCGGAATGATGATGCAGCAACGCTCGATGAGTGCGAGCAGCATGCTCACGGCCAGCGCCGAATAGTCGCCGCGCAGGATCACCGGCACGCCGGGCTGCACGCCTGCGGCTTCCAGCGCTTGCTGCTGCTGCGCAATGGCGGCCGACAGTTCGCCGTAATTGACGGAAGCGCTACGAAAGACAACCGCCGGGGCTTCTGGTTTCGACGCAAATCGGTCGAGAAGAAATTGGATCTGGCTCACGGTCTGGCCTTCAAACTTGAATGAGAACGGTGGCCCAGGACAAACCCACGCCAAAGCCGCAAAGAACGATGGTCTGGCCTTCGGCAACGACACCCTTGTCGATGAGCTTGGCCAGCACCACGGGAATGGAGGCCGAGACGAGATTGCCCGTGTCCTCCATGTCGACGACCATCTGCTGCTCGGGTATCTGCAGCGCACGCGAGATGCCGTCGAGCGCCAGCCGGCTGGCCTGGTGAAACACGAACAGCGAGATGTCGGAAACGGCGAGCGCATGCTTGCCGAGCATGTCGCGCACCGCCGTCGGCACGGCGTTGTTGAAGAAGCTCAGCAGGCCGATGCCGTCCATGCGGATGTGATCGTCGCTGTAGATGCGGCCGCTGCGGTCGGGTTCGGCGGGCGCACCGCCGGCGGTCGACGCATGGCGGGCGCCGCCGTTCTTCACGATGAAGCGCTCGGCGTTCTTTCCGGACGTGCCGAAGCTCGCGTCGATCACACGCAGCTTCGGCTGCTGCGCGGAAACAACCGTGGCCGCGGCGCCGTCGCCGAACAACGGCCGGATCGACCGGTCCAGCGGATGCACCAGGCGCGAATAGGTGTCCGCGGTGACGACCAGCACACGGCGTGCGGTGCCGCTGATGACCAGGCTGCGCGCAATGCCCAGCGCGTAGACGAATCCCGAGCAGGCATGCGTGATGTCGAAGGCCATGACCGAGGGCAGCATGCCCAGCCTGCCGTGCAGCAGCACCGAGTTCGGCGGCAGCACATGGTCCGGTGTCTGCGTACAGAAGATCAGGGCATCGATGTCGCCCGCGCCAATGTCGAGGCGCCGGAACACGTCGGCGCTTGCCTGCATCGCGAGGTCGAGCGCAGTTTCTCCTTCGGCTGCGATCGGCCTGGAGGACACACCGGTTCGCTCGATGGTCTTGGACATGTCCCAGTGCGGGTTCTCGGCCTGCAGCTGGTCGTTGGTCACGGTCAGGGCGCCGAGGCTGTAGCCGATGCCCTCGATGCCGACGACGGCGTTATTTGTCATCGAATTTGCTCCAGAACTCGCCGAGGGCGAACGGCTTGCCGTGGCCCGGATGCACGAGATAGCCCGCGTCCAGCTGGCGCAGGGCTTCAAGCGTTTGCGCCAGCTTTTTCTTGTCGCCGCCGGGCAGGTCGGTCCTGCCGGGGGCTCCGGGCAGCAGTGTGTCGCCGCTGAAAAGGTTGTTGCCGACGATCAGGCAGGTGCTTCCGGGCGTGTGGCCCGGCGTGCGCACGACACGCACGACGAACCCGTCGAGCGCCAGTTCGTCGCCCTCCAGCTCGGCCAGATCGCGGTCGAACTCCGGCACCTTGATGCTGGTCTTGCTCTCGAACAGGATCTTGTAGATGTTGGCCTGCTTCATCAGCTTGGCGTCGTCACCGTGCAGGTAGAACGGAATGCCGAACTTTTCCTGCACGGCGGCCACCGCGCCAATGTGATCGTAGTGCGCGTGCGTATTGACAATGGCCACCGGTGTCACGCCGAGCGTGTCGATGAGCGCGAGCAGGCCTTCTGCGTCGCTGCCCGGGTCGACGATCAGCGCCTTGCGCTGTGCATTGCCGACCACATAGCAGTTCTGCCGCCATTTGCCGTTGGTGAAGGTGGAGACGCTGTCGGCGTCGGTGCTGCTTTGGGTGTGGCTCGTGCTGGCGGTCATCACAGCCCCCCGAAATAGAGCGTCTGGCACGTCATGTTGCGCGCCAGGGGAGAGGCAAAGAAATTCACCGCGTGAAGAATCTCGTCCACCTCGAGCACCTTCGGCTTCAGCATGTTCGACTGCTTGGCGGACACGGCCTTTTCGCCGAGCGCCTCGAGCATGCCCGAGTTGTTCACGAGCGACAGGCCCAGCGTGTTGATCGTGATGTCGGCGTTGCCGCATTCCCTGGCGAGCACGTTCGAGAAAGCCTCGACCCCCGCCTTGCTGGCGTTGTAGAGGGAACTGCCGGCACTGCCCAACGGAACGTTGATGGACGAGAAGTTCACGATGCGGCCGTACTTCTGGCGCTGCATCAGCTTTAGCGCTTCCCGGGAAACGAAAAAGGTTCCAAGCAGGTTGGTGCGGATGATGGCCTCGGCATTGGCCGCCCGCGTCAGGATGCCCAGGCTGGCCTGGGAAACGCCCGCGTTGTTGACCAGCAGCGTCAACGGCACCTTGAGCGCCGCGATGTCCTTGAACATGGCGACGACGCTCGGCTCGTCGCTGATGTCGACGACGAAGTGCGTGTAGTTCGGATGCTCGATGTCGGACGACTGCCGCGAGCAACCCGACACGATGGCGCCGGCCGCGAGAAGCCGCTCGACCAGCCCTCGGCCCAGGCCCCTGCTGGCACCGGTGATCAGAATGCGGCCGTCCTGCATGTTCAAGCCAGCAGGTGGGTCACGTGCTGCAGCAGCGTGCCGACGGTGGCGAAGGGGCTCTGCTCGGTCTCGAAGGCGGTGTCGTCCACCACCGTGATGGCCTTGCCGGTCTTCTCTTCGATGATCCGCTCGACGGCGAGCAGCAGGCGCACCAGCGCGAGCGAGTCGACGTTGCTGCCTTCGCTGAGCAGCGCGGTCTGCGGCTCGTTCGCGATCTGCGCATCGGCGTCCTGGTCCGCGTTCACTTCGAGGATCGCCTCGTCGACGATCTGTTTTGCCAAGTCACTCATGATGTTCCTTCCAGTTTAAAAATAGTCCAGGTCTGCCAGCGAAAAGAACAGGTCCGCTCGCGCCATGGCGCCGCGCCTGCCCTCGACGGCATGAACGAATATCGGTGTCGGATGCGGCAGGTGGCGGTCGGGGATGCCGATGAACGGAAAACCGCCCATCCATTTCAAGGCCGGGTTGTGCAGGTTCGCAATGGTGAACACCGCGTCGCAACCGGCGTCGGCCGCCACGCGCGCCGCCATCAGCTTCAGGTGCACCGATTCTCCGCCCGACAGCGGTCGCGACAACACCGAGTCCATGATGACCATGATCTTCAGCCCGGCCAGCTCGACCTGCTTGAACGCCAGGTAGCCCAGGCACTCCTGCTTTTTCCAGAGCCACTTCACGTCACCGCGGAACAAGGTGCCTTTGGAAAACCGCCAGTCGACGAACGCATCGTCGCGCGCGAGGTGAGGGCCTGCATAGTCCCGAAAGCGCCGGAACACCTCAGCCCGTTCGGCTTCTTGCGGCACCGGACCGAACATCAGCCGGGTGCCCCATGCGCAGGCGCCTGCGGCCGCGCGGATCAGCAGCCGCCAGGGTGACGCCAGGAAATTGCCGAATGCGATGAGCACGCGGTTCGACACGAAGCGCCCGATCGCGCCGGCAACGCCGATCGGCAAGCCTGCCGCCTGCAAGGAAAACGCCACCGGGAACTTGAACAGCTTGCGATAGAAGATGTCGCTCACCTCGTTCGAGGTGTGAAACACGACGTCGATGCCTTCGGGCGCACGCACCGCGCGGGTCATGGAGATCATGGTGGCGGCATTGCGCTCTTCGGGCTTCACCACGAGGTCAGTGACCGTGGCCCCTGCGCACGACTCTGCCGCGCCCAGGGACACGCGCCGCGGCTGCAGAAAAGAGCGGCCCACCAGTTCACCCTGCGGGTTTCGGGCGCTGATGCTCGTGGACACGCCGCCCGGGTTGCCCAGGTGCTTCCAGCGAAGGTGCTCGCGGTCGGTGACTTCGGGGGTCGAATACACCGCGGCACCGACGGCGATCTGCTCATCGAGTCCGTCCGCCTGCAGCGCCTCCAGTCGAATCTTGTTCATCGGAATTGCGACGCCCGCACTCAGATTTTCTTGTCGATCGAAAGAACGACGAGCCCGACCACGACCAGCGCCAAGCCCAGCCAATAGCTCCCGCTGGGCATGTTGCGCTGAATGATGGCCTGAAAAATGGCGGTGAAGAAAATCGCGGTCGAAGAAATGGGGTAGGCGTATTTGACGTCGAAACGCGACAGGATATAAACCCAGAAGATCATGGCAAAGCCATAGATGAAAATCCCAAGCCACAGCCATTTGCTGGTGAGCAGGGCATTGATCGACAAGCCTCCCAGCGCAAAAACTTCCTTCGATGCCTGGGACAGCACCAGCTGCCCCGAGCCCATGATCATTGCAAACAGCAATGTCAGTACGACATTAATCATTTGACAGCTTCGTCCATTGTTGGAGTAAATATTTTCCCGTGAATCGGTCACAGGACGCGTCGTGAAATCTTCTTGTGCAGGGGCGTGCGCGGAACCGCGGCAATGTCCTGGCCAAAGAATGAAAGAATCAATTGAATCCCCATCAGGATTGGAAGCGCCGCGAGCATGACCGTGCCCGACGAAGTTTCAACGCCAGCGCGCATGGAATTGATCCAGTGGTAAATACCAAAAACACCGCCGCCGCAAAACAACAGGAGCCCAACGGGCAATTCCAGCGAGCCGAGCGACATGTCGCGCAGATAGTAGTTGTAGCCAATTCGTTTCATGAAATTTCTCGCGTGCTTGAAAAGAAATTCAGTCACGATCTTCGAGATTTTCAAATTGCTGACTTCGTCGCCGTATTGCGCCTCCATCGGCACATCCATGACCACAGCGCGCAGGGTGTTGAGCCGAAAAAGCACATCGGTTTCAAAGAAATAGCGGCGGCTCAGCTTTTCCATGGGCAGATGCTCGGCCACTCGCGCATGAATGGCCGTGTAGCCGTTGGTCGGGTCGAACAGGTCCCAGTAGCCCGACGAGAGCTTGGTCATCAGCGAAAGAACCGCGTTGCCGATGAGGCGGACCTTGGGCATGGCGCGAACCTTTTCCAGGTCGAAGAACCGGTTGCCCTTGGTGTAGTCGGCCTCGCCCGAAAGAATGGGATCTACAAAATTGGGAATGAGCGCCGGGTCCATCTGGCCGTCGCCGTCGATCTTCACGATGATCTGAGCCCCGTCCTTGATGGCAGCGCGATAGCCGGTCATGACCGCACCGCCGACGCCCTGGTTGACCTCATGGAAAACGATGGTGATTCGCGGATCGGTGCAGTTGGCCTTGACGAAATTGCCCGACTGGTCGGGACAGGCATCGTCCACCACGTAGATTTTCCAGACGTACGACGGGATCGATGCAATCAGCGGTGCGATGTGCCGGGTGACCTTGTAGGAAGGGATCACGACCGCGATGCGGGCGCTCGACATCTGCGTTTCGTAGCTGGTGGAAGTCATTGTTTGAAAGATACTTCACTGAAGGTGACGGAAACGTCGGTCTGCCCCGAGGCGTAGACGACGGCAGTGGCTGCTTTCCGGGGCGCCCTGACTTCCATGGAATAGGTCGTGGCGTCGGCGGTGCATTCGAAGACCTGGATGTTCGTCCCGATGAATCGGCCCTTCGCATCCATCCAGTTCACCTGCAGGCGCCCCTGCGTCGGTTGCGTTTCGCAGACGCTCTTTGCGCTGTTCTTGTAGCGGCGTCCGGCGACCACGGGAACCTGCTGCGTCGCCACGGCCGTCACATTGACCGAGATGCGGCCCGCGCGCCTGTCCGGCATGCCGGGGGGCAGATACCAGCCGTCGTCCGCGGCGAAATCGGGGTTGCGCAGCAGCTCTTGCGCGAAGCGATATTGATCCTTGACGCGCCGCACGGCAATGGGCACGAACGCGGCCACCGGGTCGCTCGCCTCCTCGATCAGTTTTCGCTGCACGGGCGTGCCCCAGCCGCTGTCGAGAACGAGGTAGTCGCCGCCCGCCAGCACCAGCGCCTTGGCCATCGAGTCGGTCGACTCGGCAGCGGTCACGGCGCGCTCGAAGTTCAGGTTGTACCAGCTGGGGTACAGCGCATCGGCATGAAGGCCGGCACCCAGCGGCGAGGAGAAAACCGCGACCGGCGAGTCGTCGAGGTTGAGCTTGTTCACCACGTCGACCGCGCTGCGAATGGGCAGCCGGTCGCGCAGGAAAGCTTCCCTGCCCGTCTGGCTGAGCAGCGGCTGCGCCACGATGTCACCGTAGTGGGTCGCCGATTTCAGGAAGACCAGATTCAGCAGGACGACGACCGCACTGGCGATCCAGAGCCCCCGCTTGCCGATCGGCGAGGCGCTTTCCGGCTGGGAAAACGCGGCGGCGATCAACGCGACCATCAACACGAAGGCCGGGAAGATGTAGCGAAGGTAGGCGATGGACTGGAACGTCAGCACCGCCGAAGCCGCGCCCACGAAGAGAATCGCCAGCGCGCGCTGCTTTCCCTTTCGGGCCACCAGCACGACCGCAGGCAGCAGCAGCAGCAGCCACTGGAAGCCGCTCGCGCCCGGCCAGCTTTCCAGGAAGGTTTCGGTGTGGAAGGTCGCCTGGTAGAGCGTGTCCCACTTGAAGCCCTTGGTCCAGCGCGAGTCCTGAAAGTTGGCCAGAGGCCAGAGCTTCGAGCGGAAGATCTCGTTGAAATAGGGGAACAACGGATTTTTGGTGAGCACCCACGCGGTGAGGTAGGGAACGCAGCCCACCAGCGCAAAGAGCCCCAGCGCACGCCCGAAGCGCCCCGCCGATGCCTTGGTGGCCCATACGCGGAAACGCACCAGGAACACGATGAACAACCCCGGCAGGATCGCCAGCGTGATCGCTTTCGCGGCCAGTGCGCCGCCGAGCAGGATGGCGGCCGAGCGGATGTCGGCGGGCCGCTGCCCGTCGCGCTGCAACGCCCTGAAAAGCGACAGCGCGCCGGCGACCGCGAAGGCCGCCCAGATGGATTCGATGTAGAGGCTGCTGCTTTCGAGCAGCGCCAGCGGCGTGGTGAGCAACAGCAGCGCGCCCCACTTCGCACCGGCGCGGCTGCCGCCGGCCCACAGCACGAGTTCGCGCACCAGGCAGCAGGTGGCCAGCACGAAGCCCACATTGACGAGGCGCGCGCCTGTTTCGCCCGCCAGCATGTAGCCCAGCGAGAACAGCCAGTCGCCCATCATCGGCATCACCGCCCACGCATACAGGCTGACGTCGAAGCCCCAGGCGTGGCGCGCCGCGAGGTGCGCGGGAATGAACAGGTGCGAGGCCAGGGCGTCGTGCCCGGTTTCCGGCATCAGCCCCACGACGAAGTGAGCCAGCGCCACGCCGACGATCAGCAGATCCAGCCAGGACGTCGACTTGCTGCGTGCGAAGGTCTTCATCGACAGCAGCGCCGTGCGAACCTGCCGCCAGCCGAAGACGATCGGCAAGGCCAGCGCAATGGCATACAAGCCCGGGTAGTTGATGGGCCGGTGCGCGGCAAGGCCGATCAGCGACCCATAGACGACGGCGCCCACGAGCACCGAGATCAGGGCCGAGGGCGCTTCGCTGCGCTTGCTCCACACCCTCAGCACCGTCGAGCCCACCACATGGCTCGCAAGCGCGATCCACGCCACGACCAGCAAGGCGCCCACCGCGCCCGTGGCCAAAGCAATGGCGGCTGCCACGGCCGCACCGGCCGCGAGGCGGTGGATGCCGAGCCAGCGCGAAAAGATTTCGGCGGCGAACATGCCGCCCACCATCACCACGGCGTAGGGCTTGAGCGCGTCCCACTGGAGGGCGGCGATCGAATGCCAACTCAGCTGATGCAAGCCTGTCGCCGTTGCCACGCCGCCCAGGATGAGCAGGGCAAGCACGGTGGTCCATCTGAAATTCATTGGCGGCGCTTAGAAAAAATGCGAGACGGTGAGTTGTTCATTTTTGCCGTCGTCAGGAACCGGCCGAATGAATGTGGGCCGCAATGCGCAGCCGCATGAGAGAGGAAAACCGAAGGGTGCGCCCGAGAAGCGCCCGTGCCGGCGCGCCGCGCACGGCGTCATTCAAATACTTCGGCGTCGGCCAGGCGCTTGCCCGTCTGGTCCTTGGCGGACAACACGAAATCGGCCTGAAGGTCGGGCCATGCGATGGCGATCGCCGGGTCGTTCCAGGCAATGCAGCGTTCGTTGGCCGGGGCGTAGTAATCGGTGGTCTTGTACAGGAAGTCAGCCGTATCGCTCAGCACCAGGAATCCGTGCGCGAAGCCCGCGGGCACCCACAGTTGCTTGTGGTTTTCTTCGCTCAGTTCCTGCGACACCCATTTGCCGAAGGTCGGCGACTTGCGCCGGATGTCCACCGCCACGTCGAGCACCGCCCCGCGCACCACCCGCACCAGCTTGCCCTGCGGCTGCTGGATCTGATAGTGCAAGCCACGCAGCACGCCCTTGACCGAGCGCGAGTGATTGTCCTGAACGAAATCGACATGGTGGCCGACCGCTTCGTCGAAGGCCTTCTGGTTGAAGCTTTCGAAGAAGAAGCCCCGCGCGTCGCCGAACACCTTGGGTTCGATCACCAGCACATCGGGAATGGCCGTCGGCGTGGCCTTCATGACCGCACCTCGTCGTTCAGCAGGTGCCGCAGGTATTTGCCGTAGCCGCTCTTCTCCAGCGGCGCCGCGAGCTTTTCGAGCTGCTCGCTGGTGATGAAGCCGTTGCGCCACGAGATTTCCTCGGGGCACGCAATCTTCAACCCCTGCCGATGCTCCAGCGTCGCGATGAACTGGCCCGCTTCCAGCAGGCTGTCGTGCGTGCCCGTGTCCAGCCATGCGTAGCCGCGCTGCATGATCTGCACGTTCAGTTGGTCCAGCTCGAGGTACGCCTGATTGACGGCGGTGATCTCCAGCTCGCCGCGCGCGCTCGGCTTCACGGCCTTGGCGATGTCCACCACCTGGTTGTCGTAGAAGTAGAGGCCTGTGACCGCGTAGCTGCTCTTGGGCTTCAAGGGCTTCTCCTCGATGCTGCTGGCCTTGCCCTTGGCGTCGAACGCGACCACGCCGTAGCGCTCCGGGTCCTGCACGTGATAGGCGAACACGGTGGCGCCCGACGGCTTCTTGTCGGCGTCGGCAAGCAGGTTCACGAGATCGTGGCCGTAGAAGATGTTGTCGCCCAGCACCAGTGCGCTCGGCGAGTTGCCCACGAACTTGTCGCCGATGAGAAAGGCCTGCGCCAGGCCGTCCGGGCTCGGCTGCACTGCGTACTGCAGGTTGATGCCCCACTGGCTGCCGTCGCCCAGCAATTGCTGGAAGCGCGGCGTATCTTGCGGCGTGCTGATGATCAGGATGTCGCGCATGCCGCCCAGCATCAGCGTGCTGAGCGGGTAGTAGATCATCGGCTTGTCATACACGGGCAGCAGCTGCTTGCTGAGCGCCAGGGTTGCGGGATGCAGGCGGGTGCCCGAGCCGCCGGCCAGGATGATGCCCTTGCGTTGAGTCGTCGTGGTCATGCTTTTCTTCTCGTGTGAATTCACGCGTCAGAGCGTTTCGCGCAGCATGCGCGCAACGCCGTCCTGCCAGGGGGGCAGGCGCAGGCCGAAGGTGGTCTGCAGCTTGGTGGTGTCCAGGCGCGAGTTGTGCGGGCGCTTCGCCGGGGTCGGGAAGGCGCTGGTCGGCACGGCCTCGACGGCATCGGGGCCGGCCTTGAGCTCGACGCCGGCCTGCTGCGCCAGGCCGAGCACGAAGCGCGCATAGCCGTGCCATGTGGTTTCACCGCCGGCAATCGCGTGATAAAGACCGGCTTTCGTGGGGTCCTGCAGCGTCGCCCGGATGGCGTGCGCAGTAACGTCAGCCAGCAGCTCGGCACCCGTGGGCGCGCCGAACTGGTCGTCGATGACGGTGAGCTTGTCGCGCTCCTTCGCCAGCCGCAGCATGGTCTTGGCGAAGTTGCCGCCGCGCGCCGCATACACCCAGCTCGTGCGAAAGATCAGGTGCCTTGCGCAGTGCTGGGCCACCAGTTGCTCGCCCTCGAGCTTGGTCTGGCCGTACACGCTCAGCGGGCCGGTCGCGTCGTCTTCCTTCCAGGGTGCGCTGCCGCTGCCGTCGAAAACGTAGTCGGTCGAGTAATGCACCATCAGCGCGCCGATCTGCTGCGCCGCCTCGGCCACCACGCCGGGCGAGGTGGCGTTGAGCTTGCGCGCGAACTCGGGCTCGCTCTCGGCCTTGTCGACGGCCGTGTGGGCCGCCGCATTGACGATCACGTCGGGGCGCACCTTGAGCACCGTGTCTGCCAGCTGCTCGGGGCGGCTGAAGTCGGCATGAAAGTCGGTGCTGTCGAAATCGAGCGCCACCAATTCACCCAGCGGCGCCAGGCTGCGCTGCAGTTCCCAACCCACCTGCCCGCCCTTGCCCAGCAGCAGCAACTTCATGCCGCGGCCTTTGCCGGTGCGGCGTCGTACTGTTTTTCAACCCACTCGCGGTAGGCACCGCTTTGCACGTTGCGCACCCATTCGCTGTTCGCGAGGTACCACTCGACGGTCTTGCGAATGCCGGAGTCGAAAGTCTCGGCGGGCTTCCAGCCGAGTTCGCGTTCGAGCTTGCGCGCGTCGATGGCGTAGCGGCGGTCGTGGCCGGGGCGGTCGGTGACGTAGGTGATCTGTTCCTTGTACGGTTGGCCGCCGGCCTTGGGGCTCAGTTCGTCGAGCAGCGCGCACACGGTATTGACGATCTCGATGTTGGGCTTCTCGTTCCAGCCGCCCACGTTGTACGTTTCGCCGAGCTTGCCGGCTTCGAGCACGCGGCGGATGGCGCTGCAGTGGTCCTTCACGTAGAGCCAGTCTCGCACCTGCATGCCGTCGCCGTACACGGGCAGCGGCTTGCCGGCCAGGGCGTTGACGATCATCAGTGGAATGAGCTTCTCGGGAAAGTGGAACGGACCGTAGTTGTTCGAGCAGTTGGTGGTGACCACCGGCAGCCCGTAGGTGTGGTGCCAGGCGCGCACGAGGTGGTCGCTCGCGGCCTTGCTGGCCGAGTACGGGCTGTTGGGTTCGTACTTGTTCTCTTCGGTGAAGGCGGGGTCGGTCTTGGAGAGCGAGCCGTAGACCTCGTCGGTGGACACGTGCAGGAAGCGGAAGGCACTTTTCTGGTCGGCAGGCAGCGCGCTCCAGAAGCCGCGCACGGATTCGAGCAGGCGGAAGGTGCCGAGCACGTTGGTCTGCACGAAGTCTTCGGGGCCGTGAATGGAGCGGTCCACGTGCGATTCGGCGGCGAAGTTGACCACGGCGCGCGGCTTGTGCTCGGCCAGCAGGCGGTCGAGCAGCGCGCTGTCGCCGATGTCGCCCTGCACGAAGATGTGGTTCGGGTTGCCCTTGAGCGACGCGAGGGTCTCGAGGTTGCCCGCGTAGGTCAGCTTGTCGAGGTTCACGACCGGCTCGTCGCTGTTCGCGATCCAGTCGAGTACGAAATTGGCGCCAATGAAGCCAGCGCCGCCGGTAACCAAGATCATGGGGTCCCCTGTGTTTGAAGCAATTGCCCTGCGGCAAATCAACTGGCGATTATCCCATTGGGCCGACAGGCCGAAACACAAGGCGTTACCGTTCACTTCAGGCCGTGTTTACAATCGGCCACACTGCAGGAGAGCGGGCCACCCCGGTGGCCCTACCGAAGGCGCAAACTCCCATGAACGCTCAGGTCGGCCCGACGAGGTCTTCGAAGAAGATTTCGGCAAGGGGTCAGTACTGCATCAACTGACAACGCCGTCTGGAGAGCCATCGCACCACGCCCAGTGGCAACGATGCACCGAAGGAGCAAACCCGCTGCGGGCGCAGGGGGTGAATCTCTCAGGTACCGAGGACAGGGGGAGCGGCAACTTGGACCACGGCCGTCCGGTTGCCTGCTATTGATTCAATAGCACACCACGCCCGTCGTTCAAGCGCTTCAACCTTAAAAGGTATTTGAAATGCGCGTGATCGTTCTTGGCGCCGGCCTGCTCGGCGTGACTTCGGCCTACTACCTCCAGCAACTCGGCCACGAAGTGACCGTGATCGACCGGCAGGCCACCCCGGCCGCCGAAACCAGCTTTGCCAACGGCGGGCAGATTTCCGTCAGCCATGCCGAACCCTGGGCCAACCCCGGCGCGCCGCTCAAGGTGCTGCAATGGCTGGGCAAGGAAGACGCCCCGCTGCTGTTTCGCATCCGCGCCGACATGCGCCAATGGCTCTGGGGCCTGCAGTTTCTGCGTGAATGCACGCCCGCGCGCACCCGTCACAACATCGCGCAGATCGTGCACCTGGGCACCTACAGCCGCGACACCTTGCAACAGTTGCGCCGCGACACGCGCATCGACTACGACCAGCGCACGCAGGGCATCCTGCACTTCTACACGACGCAGAAGGAGTTCGACGGCGCCCTCGCCCCCGCCGAGCAGATGCGTGCGCTGGGCTGCGAGCGCCAGGTCATCTCGGCCGACGAGGCGGTGAAGATCGAGCCCGCCCTCGCGCACATCCGGCCCAAGCTGGCGGGCGCCACCTTCACGGCCGAAGACGAATCGGGCGACGCCAACCGCTTCGCACGCGAGCTCTCCAAGCTGGCGGCCGCGGCCGGCGTGAAGTTCCTCATGAGCCACACCGTCACCGCGCTGCGCGAAGCCGGCGGCCAGATCGACCACGTCGAGGTGACCGACCACGAGGGCCGCTTCCAGCGCATCCGCGGCGACTCCTTCGTCATGGCGATGGGCTCGCTGAGCCCGCTGCTGGCCGCGCCGCTGGGCATCCGGCTGCCGATCTACCCGGCCAAGGGCTACTCGGTGACGCTGCCCGTGAAGGACGCTTCCAAGGCCCACCAGGTCTCGCTGACCGACGACGAGTTCAAGCTGGTGTTCTCGCGCTATACGTCGGCGTCCGGAGACCGGCTGCGCATTGCCGGCACGGCCGAGCTCAATGGCTACGACCGCGACCTGAACCCGGTGCGCTGCGAAGCCATCGTGCGCCGCGTCGAAGAACTGTTCCCCGGCGCCGGCGACACCACGCAGGCGCAGTTCTGGACCGGCCTGCGCCCCGCCACGCCGAGCAACGTGCCGCTGATCGGCAAGACAAAGCTGCCGAACCTGTTCCTCAACACCGGTCACGGCACGCTCGGCTGGACGCACGCCTGCGGCTCGGGCAAGTCGATCGCGCGCATCGTGAGCGGGCTGGCGCCCGAGGTCGATTTCGCGTTCACCGGCATGCCAGCGCCCAGGCTGCGCGTGCTGCAGCCGGCGTGATCGCCAAGGTCAGTCGTTGCTGGTGAACACCGTCAATACGCCGGTGTAGCCATACAGATGGTGGCGGGCAATTTCGCCCGCCGCAAAGAACCCGACCAGCGGCACGTCGCCCAGCGCATGGCGCACGATCTGCAGCTCGGCGCCGGGCGCGCCGAAGTGCGGCCCACCGCGTCCGGAGCAACTCACGTACACCGCCCCGGCAATGCGCCGCGCCGGGTGCGGCGCGGCCTCGGCCTCGCCTGCGGCCACGGCGCGCGCGGTGGCCAGCGTCTGCTCCTCGGGTTCCAGCTCTTCGCGGATCTCGGCGCAGATGCGCATCAGGTCCGCCCGCGCGGCCTGCGCGTTGCGGCGGCAGAAGGTCAGGCGCATGCCGGCCTCGGCCGTGTCGGCAATGGCGATGCCGCGCCGCGTGGGGTCCAGGCCGATGATGTGGCGCACCAGCACGTCGGCGCCCAGGTCGCCGGTGCGGCGGATGCCGTCGCTGCCCGCGTCGGCCAGCCCCACCAGCGTGTTGCGCACCGCGTCGATGGCCTCCTGCGGACGCTCGAGCGACACCTGCAGGTCGGCCAGCAGCACGTCGAGCGCCGGTTCGCCGTCGAGCTTGAGCAGCAGGTTGCCGTCGGCCTCGGTGATCTCGCGCTCGCGCACCGCGCCCGAACGCAGCGGCTGGCAGCCCTGCGTGACGCGCGACACCACCCGCACGCCCTCGCCGAACACCACGCCCGACATGCCGCCCGAAAACACGCCGCCCGCCGCGCCGTGCCCGCGGATGTTGCCGTTGCCGCCGATGGCGAACTGCAGCGAGCCGTGGCGGCCCGACGACAGCCCGCCGAACAGGTAGCCGGTGTCGGTGCGCCCGGCCATCTCGCCGATGAGTTCGGTCAGGTCGGGCGTGGCGGGGTCGGCATGCACCAGCGCCGTGTGCGCCTCGAAGCCGCTCATTTCGGAGTTGCCCAGCGGCGCCACGCCCGAGAACACGCGGTACTGGTCGCTCGGCAGCGCGCACAGCATCAGGCTGATGCCGGGTTCGTCGAAGTACTCGGCGTTGTTGGCCGACACGCCGATGCCGACCGTGCCCGACCAGTCGGTCACCTCGGGCAGCTCGGCGCTCAGGTGGTCGAGGATGTCCTGCGCGTCGGTGGCGTAGTGGTCGGTGATGTAGAGCAGCCCCAGGGTGGGCGCCGACGCGTAGTCGGGAAGGGCCATCTGTGCGCGCAACTGCGCCAGCACGAGGCCGGCTGCCATGCGCCACTGCGGATGGGTGGCATGACCGGAGGGAAACAACTTCATGATGCGTGCCGACCCGTTCTCTTCAAAAAATATCCGTGTATGACGTCAGCGCCGCGCGGAGGTTCGCTTGCGGGCGGCGGTGGCGGGCTTCTTTTTGGCGGCCGGGGCCTTGCTTGCGGCGGCCTTCTTTGCGGCGGCGGGCTTGCGCGCGGCCGGCGTGCCCATCGCCTTGACGGCATCGGCCAGCGGCTGGGCCATGGCCGGCACCTTGAGCTGCGCCGCGTCCTGCAGCGCCGTGCTGGCGATCTGCTGGAACTGCTCGGTGAGCGCGCCCCACCACTGCATGGGGTCGACCACGCCGGCATTGCCGGCCTTCGGCCTGGCGCGCGACTTCGCCGGTGCCGCTTCTTCCTCGGGTGATCCGGCTTCGGCTTCTTCCGCTTCTTCCGCTTCTTCCGCCTCTTCGGGCTCGGGTGCCGAGGCAGTTGCACCGGCGGCACCGGCTGCAGCCGCCGGCGCCATCGCGGCGGCCTGCTTGGTGAAGGCGCTGGCGATGTCTTCCATGCGCACGTTCATGCCGCGCAGCGTCGACAGGGTCATCTTCTGCACCTCGAGCGCCTGGATCGTGGCCTTGAGCGCATGGCCGTTCTGCTCGAGCCAGTACTGCACGGTCTTGAGTTCCTGGATGCGCTTGTCGACCTCTTCCACGCTCAGCGTGGGCGCCACCCAGCTCGCCAGGCTCGGAATGCCGGGCACCGCGCCAGTGCCGGCCCCTGCGGCCGCCCCCCCGGCAAGGTTCTTCAGGAAGTCGAATCCGGGGACGAACTGGCTGAAGTCGAAGGGCTTGTTGGCGTTGCTCATGGGGGGTCTCCAGGCTGGGTTTTCTTGTGTTGCCAGCTTACTCCAAGGCCCCGGGCTTTTCGCGGCCGTCAGAGCTCGCCGCGCACCTTGCTGAACACCTTCCAGAACGCCGCGTCCTGCGAGGTCGCGAAGTTGATCCGCATCATGGTGCTCGGCGGCCGGCGCGCATGGAACAGCGACCCCGGCGCCAGCAGATAGCCCTGGTCGAGCATGCGTTGCGTGAGCGCGTCGGTGTCCACGCCGGTATCGACCCAGCCGAACAGCCCCGCCGGCTCCGACGCGAAGCTGCAGCCGTGCGACATGGCCAGCTTCACCGCCCGGCTGCGCGCGCCGTCCAGCCGGATGCGCATGCGCTCGGCGTGGCGCCGCAGTTGCCCCTGGTCGATGCACCACGACAGCGCCCGCTCGAACAGCGTGGGCGAGGTCAGCGTGGCCAGCAGCTTGGTCTCCAGCAGCCGCTCCTTCAGCGCGGGCGCCGCCGCAAGGAAGCCGATGCGCCAGTTGGGCGCCAGGATCTTCGCGAAGCCGCTCACGTAGATGGTGCGCTGCAGCCCGTCGAGCGCGCTCAGGCGCGTGGCGTGCTCGGGCGCGAGGTGGCTGTAGGTGTCGTCCTCGACGATGTGGAAGTCGTGCTCGTTGGCCAGTTGCAGCACGCGGTGCGCGCTGCCGGGCGTGAGGCTGTAGCCCGTGGGGTTGTGCAGCACGCTCACGCTGACGAAGAGCTTGGGGCTGTGCAGCCTGCAGTACTGCGCCATCACCTCCAGGTCGGGCCCGTCGGCGCGCCGCGGCACCGGCAGGATGCGCATGCCCAGCGCCTCCAGCCGCGCGAACTCCAGCGCCCAGCCCGGCTCCTCCACCATCACCGGGTCGCCCGCGCGCAGCAGCGTGCGGCTCACGATGTCCAGCGCATGCGTGGCACCGATGGTGGTCACGATCTGCTCGGGCGAGGCCGGCACGTTGATGCCCACCAGCTTCTGCGACAGGCTGCGCCGCAGCGCCATGTCGCCCGCAGGCTCTCCGTACTGCAGCGACAGCTCCTGCAGCACGGCTGTGCTGGTCATGCGCCGCACGGCGGTGGGCATGAAGGTCGACGCCATCCAGTCGGGCGGGAACACGCCCATGCCCGGTTGCGGCTTGTCGCTCGGGCGGTGGAACATGCTGCGGATCAGCGAGCTGGCGTCGGCCGGCACGCGCGAGGCCATCATCTGCACGGCCATCGCGGCGGGCATGCCGTTCACGGTGCCGGCGTCCGGGCCGTTGCCCGGGCGGCCGTCCTGTACCGGTGCCGAGTCCCGCACATAGAAGCCGCGTTGCCGGCGGGCCTCGACCAGCCCCTGCGCCAGCAACTGGTCGTAGGCCGCCACCACCGTGTACGGGCTCACGCCCTGCTGCCGCGCGCATTCGCGCACCGAGGGCAGGCGGGCGCCGGGCGGCAGCAGCCGGGTGCGGATGCGCTCGCCCAGGCGGTCGGCGAGCTGGCTGGTCAGCGACTGGGTGGAGGTGCGTGTCAGCATGCGTGGTTCACTCGCGGCAGGAGCGCCGCCTCTCTTGAAGGGGCGCTGTGTCGAACGCTTGACCAATACAGATTCCGGGATTGTTCGATCATCTGTATTGGCACTGTAATGGTCTGAAGTTTAGAGTGTGTGCCATGAACTGGCAAGAATTCACCGCGCTGCTGGTGCTGGCCACGGCGATGAGTTTCTCGCCCGGACCCAACACCACGCTGTCCACCGCCCTGGCCGCCAACGGCGGCCTGCCGCGCGCCATGCGCTTCATCGTGGCGGTGCCGGTCGGATGGACCCTGCTGCTGGCGCTGTGCGCCGCGGGCATCGGCGCGCTGGTGGTGGCGGTGCCCCCGTTGCGCGTGGCCATCAAGGTGCTGGGCATCGCCTACCTGCTGTGGCTGGCGTACAAGCTCAGCGGCAGCGCCACCCTCGGCAAGGCCGATGGCGCCAGCCTGTCGGTCGGCTTCGGCCAGGGCGTGATGCTGCAGTTCGTCAACATCAAGGCCTGGCTGCTGGCGCTCACGCTGGTGGCGGGCTGGATCCCCCGCCAGCCCGACGCGCTGGGCCGCTTCGCCATCGTGGCGCCGGTGATGCTGTTCTTCGCCTTCACCAGCAACTTCACCTATGCGCTGGTCGGCGCGCTGCTGCGCGACTGGCTGGCCAGGGGCGCTCGGCTGCTGTGGTTCAACCGCGCGATGGGGCTGGTGCTGGTGCTCACCGCGTGGTGGATGGTGCGCGTATGAAGCTCGACATCAGGGACGAGACGCTGGGCATGTGGCTCGGCGTGCTCGGGGTGGCGATGTTCGCCGTCACGCTGCCGATGACGCGCCTGGCCACCGGCACGCAGGACGCACCGCAGCTGTCGCCGTGGTTCGTCACGCTCGGGCGCGCGGCGCTGGCCGGCTTGCTGTCGGCCGTGTTCCTGCTGGTCACGCGCTCGCGGCGTCCGGCCCCGCACCAGTGGAAGTCGCTGGGCATCGCGGTGCTGGGCAACTGCATCGGCTTTCCGCTGCTGCTGGCCTATGCGCTGCGCGTGGTCACGGCCAGCCATGCAGCGGTGGTGACGGCGCTGCTGCCGCTGGTCACGGCCGCGGTCGCGGCCTGGGTGCTGCACCAGCGCGCGCGGCTCGGCTTCTGGCTGTGCGCGGTCGCGGGCAGCCTGCTGGTGGTGGTGTTCTCGGTGCTGCGCGCGAGCCAGACGGGGCACGGCTTCGGCTTCGAGTGGGCCGACCTGCTGCTGGTGGGCGCCGTCATCGCCGCATCATTCGGCTACATCTACGGCGCGCAGGTCACGCCCTCGCTGGGCGCCGAGCGCGTGATCTGCTGGGTCTGCGTAATGGCGCTGCCCTTCACGCTGCCGGCCACGCTGGCGCTGTGGCCGACGCAACCCATCGCCACGGCGTCGTGGCTGGGCTTCGTGTACGTGGGCATGTTCTCGATGTGGATCGGCTTCTTCGCCTGGTACCGCGGCCTGGCCCTGGGCGGCGCACTGCGCGTGAGCCAGACGCAGCTGCTGCAGCCCTTTCTGTCGATCCTCGCGTCGATCCCGATCCTGGGCGAGCCGCTGGACCTGGTGACGCTGGGCTTCGCCGTCGCCGTGGTGGCCACGGTGGTGGTCGGCAAGCGGCTGTCGCAGCCGGCGAACGCGGCCAACCCCATGAAGGCCGCCGCGCCGAAAATAGCGCCAGCCGCCGCCGCCGGCGAGGCCGGCCCGCACGGACGCTGATCCGCCTGTACCCTCTCATTCGAATCTCACCTCACCGCCTGAAAGAACCCCATGAACTGGAAACTCGCCGCACGTGCCGCCAAGATGAATCCCTCGGTGCTGCGTGAAATCCTGAAGGTCACCGAGCGCCCCGGCATCATCAGCCTGGCCGGCGGCCTGCCCTCGCCCAAGACCTTCCCCATCCAGGCCTTTGCCGACGCCTGCGCCGAAGTGCTGCACACCGACGGCCAGGCCGCCCTGCAGTACGCCGCCAGCGAAGGCTACGCGCCGCTGCGCCAGGCCGTGGCCGACATGCTGCCCTGGGACGTCGACGCCTCGCAGGTGCTCATCACCACCGGCTCTCAGCAGGGCCTCGACCTGGTGGCCAAGGTGCTGATCGATCCGGGCAGCAAGGTGCTGGTCGAGACGCCCACCTACCTTGGCGCGCTGCAGGCCTTCGGCCCGATGGAGCCGAACCCCGTGGGGGTGGCCAGCGACGACGACGGCGTGATCGTCGAAGACCTGGTGGCCAAGGCCCGCGACGCGCGCTTCGTCTACCTGCTGCCCAACTTCCAGAACCCCACCGGCCGCACCATGACCGAGGAGCGCCGCGCCGCCGTGTCGGCAGCCGCCGCTGCAGCCGATCTGCCGATCGTCGAGGACAACCCCTACGGCGAACTCTGGTTCGACGAAGCCCCGCCGCTGCCGCTGGCCGCGCGCAACCCCGAAGGCGTGATCTACCTGGGCTCGTTCTCCAAGGTGCTGGCACCCGGCCTGCGCCTGGGCTTCCTGGTGGCGCCCAAGTCGATCTACCCGAAGCTGCTGCAGGCCAAGCAGGCCGTCGACCTGCACACGCCGATCTTCACGCAGCGCATGGTGTCCTCGGTGATGAAGGACGGCTTCCTCGAGCGCCACGTGCCCACCATCCGCGCGCTGTACAAGAGCCAGCGCGACGCGATGATCGCCGCGCTCAAGCGCGAGATGAAAGGCCTGGACGTGAAGTTCAACGCCCCCAAGGGCGGCATGTTCCTGTGGGCGCGCCTGCCCGAGGGCATCGACACCGTCACGCTGCTGCCCAAGGCGGTGGAACGCAACGTGGCCTTCGTGCCGGGCGCGCCGTTCTACGCGGGCGAAGGCGATCCGCGCACGCTGCGCCTGTCGTTCGTGACGGCCAGCGTCGAGCAGATCGACATCGCCATCGCCGCGCTGGCGCAGACGCTGCGCGAAGAGCTGGTGCTGCTCGGCGACAAGACGCTGGCGGCCGCGCAGATCTGAGGCAGCCGCCCACCCCACCCCTCCCACCAGGAGCCTTCCTTGATCGGCCTCGCCACGCTCTCGCTCTTCCTGCTCGCCGTGCTGGCGCTGTTCCTGTCGCCGGGCCCGAACATGGCCTTCGTGCTCTCGCACGGCGTGGCCCATGGCCCGCGCGGCGGCTTTGCGGCGGCGCTGGGCATCTCGGCGGCCGACCTGGTGCACACGCTGTTCGCGGCCACGGGCGTCACCGCGCTGGTGGCCGCGTGGCCGCCCTCGTTCGACGTGCTGCGCTATGCGGGCGCGCTCTACCTGGTGTGGCTGGCGGTACAGGCCCTGCGAAGCGGCGGCGGTCTGCGCATGGGTGCGCAGGCGCAGCCGGCAGGGTTCGGCCGCATCGTGCGCATGGCGCTGCTGAACAACCTGGTCAACCCGAAGGCGCTGCTGTTCTTCATGGTCTTCCTGCCGCAGTTCGTCGACCCCGGGCGCGGCAGCGTGCCGCTGCAGCTGGTGCAGCTGGGCGTGGTGCTGTCGCTGGCCGCGCTGGCGTTCAACACCTTGCTGGGCGCATGCAGCGGCCAGGTCGGCCGCTGGCTGCACCGCCGTCCCGGCGCCGCGCGGTTGCAGAGCAGCCTGCTGGCCGCCGTGATGCTGGGCCTGGCCGTGCGGCTGCTGTTCCTCGACCGGCCCGCGCCGCGCTGAGAAAGACACCCTTATGAATGTCCTGAAGATCGCAGCCTTCTCCGACGGCGAGACGGGCGGCAACCCCGCCGGCGTCGTCATCGGCGACGCATTGCCCGACGCGGCACGGATGCAGGCCGTCGCCGCGGAAGTCGGCTTCTCGGAGACCGCGTTCGCGGCCCGCACCGCCGACGGCTGGCGCGTGCGCTACTTCTCGCCGCAGTCCGAGGTGCCGTTCTGCGGCCACGCGACGATCGCATTGGGCGCCGCGCTCGCGCTGCAGCACGGCGACGGCGTGTTCGCGCTGGCACTCAACCATGCGCGGATCACCGTCGAAGGCCGGCGCAACGGCAAGCTCGTGGCCGCGGCATTGCAGTCGCCACCCACGCGCAGCGCGGCTGCGGCGCCCGCGCTGGTGTCCGACGCGCTGGCCCTGTTCGGCTACGCGGCCGGCGACCTGGACCCGCGCATTGCGCCGGCCGTCGCGCACGCGGGTGCCGATCACCTGGTGCTGGCCTTGAAGAGCCGGGCCCTGCTGTCGGCCATGCACTACGAACTGGAAGCCGGGCGCGCGCTGATGAACGGCGCGGGCCTCACGACCGTGCTGCTGCTCCACTCCGAGACGGCGCAGCGCTTCCACACCCGCAACCCCTTCGCCTCCGGCGGCGTCCACGAAGACCCCGCGACCGGCGCGGCCACCGCCGCGCTGGCAGGCTACCTGCGCGACATCGGCTGGCCGCACGGCGGCGCCATCGACGTGGTGCAGGGCGAGGACATGGGCATGCTGTCGAAGCTGCATGCCGACATCGCGCCCGCAGCGGGCAGCTCGGTCCGCGTGTCGGGCACCGCGCGGCTCATGGCGGCCTGAATCCAGGAATCAACGAAAGAATCACGACCATGCTCAATATCTGGGGCCGCATCAGTTCGATCAATGTCCGCAAGGTGGTGTGGTGCGCGCAGGAGCTCGGCCTCGACTTCCAGCGCACCGAGGCCGGCGGCAGGTTCGGCGTGGTGCAGACGCCCGAATACCTGGCGCTCAATCCGAACGCCATGGTGCCCACCATCGACGACGGCGAAGGCGCCGAGCGCGTGACGCTGTGGGAGTCGAACGTGATCGTGCGCTACCTCTGCGCCAGGCACTCGCACGGCAGCTTCTATCCGAGCGAACTGCCCGCGCGCTTCGCCGCCGAGCGCTGGATGGACTGGCAGCAGACCACGCTCAACCGCGCGAGCCGCGACGCCTTCATCCAGTGGGTGCGCACGCCGCCGTCGGAGCGCCA
Organism: Variovorax sp. 10N412; assembly: GCF_056394985.1. Lineage (NCBI taxonomy): Bacteria > Pseudomonadati > Pseudomonadota > Betaproteobacteria > Burkholderiales > Comamonadaceae > Variovorax > Variovorax sp. 10N412. The sequence continues at coordinate 84,811 of NZ_JBFTIO010000015.1, read as the reverse complement.
GAACGCGCTCATCGATGCGTCGGTGCGCGAGAGCGAGGCGCTGTTCGCGATGCTCGACGCGCACCTCGGCAAGCACGCCTACATGGGCGGCGACAGCTTCACCATGGCCGACTTCCCGCTCGGCTGCGAAGCGCACCGCTGGTTCGGCCTGCCGGCCGCCGAATACCGCCGGCCGGCCTGGCCGAACGTCGAGCGCTGGTACGCCGACCTGCTTTCCCGTCCGGGCGCGCGCGGCGTGCTCGATCTGCCTCTCGAATGAATCCGATGAAATCCCGCCCCTTCAAGCAAGTCGACGTCTTCACCGCCACCGCGTACTACGGCAACCCGCTCGCCGTGGTGATCGACGGCCAGGACCTCGGCGACGAGGCCATGCAGCGCTTCGCGCAGTGGACCAACCTGTCCGAGACCACCTTCCTGCTGCCGCCGACCGACCCCGCCGCCGACTACCGCGTGCGCATCTTCACGCCTGGCGGCGAGCTGCCCTTTGCCGGCCACCCGACCATCGGCAGCTGCCATGCGTGGCTGCAGGCCGGCGGCAAGCCCAAGGCGGCCGGCCAGGTGGTGCAGCAGTGCGGCGCCGGGCTGGTGCCGCTGCGGCGCGACGGCGCTCGCCTGGCCTTCGCCGCGCCGCCGCTCAAGCGCAGCGCACCGAGCCCCGCGCTGCTGGCCAAGGTGGCGGGCGCGCTGGGCCTGAAGGCGCAGCAGATCGTCGCGGCGCAGGTGCTCGACAACGGCCCGGTCTGGTTCGGCCTGCTGGTCAACGACGCCGACGCCGTGCTGGCGCTGCAGCCCGACCACCGTGCGCTCAAGGAGCTGGGCGTGAAGGCCGGCGTGGCGGGCGTGCCCGCGGCGCACGACACCGCACTGCTCATCGGCCGTTCGAACCGCGAGGCGCGCGCCTTCGGCAACCGGCCCGCCACGCCGAACGAAGACGGCGCGAAGATCGACCTGGAAGTGCGCGCCTTCGCCGAGCCCATCGGCGTGCAGGAAGACCCCGTCACCGGCAGCCTCAATGCGAGCCTGGCCGAATGGCTGATCGCCGACGGCCACATGCCCGAGCGCTACCTGGCCGCGCAGGGCCAGTGCCTGGGCCGCGCGGGCCGTGTGTACATCGAGCGCGACGCCGTCGGAAAGATCTGGGTCGGCGGCGACGCCGTGACCTGCGTCGACGGCCACGTCACGCTGTAGCCCCGCCAAAAGGAGACCATCACGCCATGCACGCGCAACTCGACCACCTCGTGATTGCCGCCGCCTCGCTCGACGAGGGCGTGGCCTGGTGCGAAGCCACGCTCGGCGTCGCGCCCGGGCCGGGCGGCACGCACCCGCTGATGGGCACGCACAACCGCCTGCTGAACATCGCGAGCGACGACTTTCCGGCGGCCTACCTCGAAATCATCGCCATCGAGCCGGGCAAGCAGCCCTCGCGCCCCAAGACGCACCGCTGGTTCGACCTGGACGACGCCGCGCTGCAGGCCGGGCTCGCGCAGCGCGGGCCCCGGCTGATTCACTTCGTGGCCCGGGTGCCCGACGCGCAGGCCGCCGCGCGCGCACTGGCGCACGAGGAGCATGCGCACATCGACCGCGGCACGCTGCTCGAGGCCTCGCGCGACACGCCGGCCGGCCGGCTCGAATGGCAGATCACGGTGCGCGACGACGGCCAGCGGCTGTTCTACGGCGCACTGCCCACGCTCATTCAGTGGGGCCCGGTACATCCGACCGACGCCATGCCGAAGTCCGGCCTGGCAATGCGTGCGCTGCGCGCCGTGCATCCGCGCGCCCCGGCGCTGGCGGCCGCCCTGTCGGCCGTGGGCATGGCAGCCATGCCGGTGGATGCCGGCCCGCCGAACCTCATTGCCGTGCTCGACACGCCGCGCGGCCCCGTCACGCTCGAATCCAAAGGACTCTGACCATGCTGAGCCTCACCGAAATCGCCTGGTTCGCCCTGGCCTCGCTGCTGCTGGCCCTCACGCCGGGGCCGAACATGATCTATTGCGTCTCGCGCACGCTGATCCAGGGCCGCCGCGCCGGGCTCATCTCGCTGGGCGGCGTGCTGACGGCGTTCCTGGTGCACCTGTTCGCCGCCGCGCTCGGGCTCACCGCGCTGTTGCTGGCGGTGCCGCTGGCCTTCGACGCAATCCGCCTGGCCGGCGCGGCCTACCTGCTGTGGCTCGCGTGGCAGGCGGTGAAGCCCGGCGGCAATGCGCCCTTCGAGGCGCGCGTGCTGCCGGCCGACCCGCCGGCCAGGCTGTTTCGCATGGGCTTTCTGACGAACCTGCTGAACCCGAAGGTGGCGATGTTCTACCTGTCGTTCTTTCCGCAGTTCATCCACCCCGAGCGAGGCTCGGTGCTGTTGCAGAGCATGCAGCTGGGCGTGGCACAGATGGCGACCAGCGCCGCCGTCAACACGGCAATGATCCTCGGCGCCGCGAGCATCACGGCGGTGCTGTCGCAAAGCGCGGGCTGGTTGCGCGCGCAGCGCTATGTGATGGGCAGCGTGCTCGCCGCATTGGCCGTGCGCGTGGCGCTCACCGAACGCAAGTGAACATCGAACAAGGGCACCCGTGAAATTCACCCGCGAAGACATCGAAGCCGCACAGCGCACCGTGCACGCGGCCATGCCGCCGACGCCGCAGTACGCCTGGCCGCTGCTGTCGCAGCGCCTGGGCGCCACGGTGTGGGCCAAGCACGAGAACCACACGCCGGCCGGCGCCTTCAAGATCCGCGGCGGCCTGACGTACTTCGAAACGCTGGCGCGCGAGCATCCCGAGGTGCGCCATGCGGTCAGCGCCACGCGCGGCAACCACGGCCAGTCGGTCGGCTTCGCCACGCGGCGCCACGGGCTGGCCGCGACCATCGTGGTGCCGCACGGCAACTCGACCGAAAAGAACGCCGCGATGCGCGCGCTGGGCGTGACGCTGGTCGAGCACGGTGACGACTTCCAGGCGGCTTCCGAACATGCGGGCGTGCTGGCCGAACGCGACGGCCTGCACCGCGTGCCCTCGTTCCACCGCGAGCTGGTGCGCGGGGTGTCGACGGCGTATGTCGAATTTTTCGATGCGCTGTCGGGCACGCCACCCGACGTGCTGTTCGTGCCGATCGGCCTGGGTTCGGGCTTTGCCGCGGCGGCGGCGGCGCGCGCGCACTGCGGCGTGTCGACCAGGCTCATCGGCGTGGTGTCCGCCCATGCCACGGCGTACCGCGATTCCTTTCGCGCGGGCAAGCCGGTGGAAGCGCCGGCCACCACGCGGCTGGCCGACGGCATGGCGTGCCGCACGCCGGTGCCCGAATCCGTGGAGGTGATCCTGCGCGAGGCCGACGACGTGGTCATGGTCACCGACGACGAGATCGCCAACGCGATGCGCATCCTCTTCAGCGACACGCACAACGTGGCAGAGGGTGCGGGGGCCGCGGCGCTGGCGGCGGCGCTTCAGCAGCAGGAACGCTGGCGCGGCAAGACGGTGGGCATCAGCGTGAGTGGCGGGAATGTCGACTCGGACATGTTCGCCGGGGTGCTGAAGGGCGCCGCCTAAGGCAGCGGCCCCGTGTGGGCCGTGCTCAGCGGCAGGCGCGACACCTCCGCCAGCAGCAGTGCCAGTTGCTGCGCGGCCGCATCGATCACGACCTGGCCGCTCTCGGCGGTTGCAGCGGCCGCATTGCCTGCGGCGCCGTGCGCGTTGTAGTCCTCCATGGCCCAGCCGAGCTTGGCGCTCTTGCCGTTGCCGAGGATCGCGTAGTTAGCCGCGCGCTGCTGCGAAGTCGAACTGAAGTTTTTCGCCTCGCCCATGCGCACCAGCTGCGGCGTGAGCGCCAGCATCATCGATGTCTCGATCTCGCCCCCGTGCACGCCGAAGCGATGCTCCTGCGCGCTGAACCGTGCGTTCGCGTCGCCCAGCGGCAGGTTGAACCAGCTCACGCTGTAGACGATGAGCCCGTGCGCCGCGCGCAGCTCGCGCGCCACGATGTCCATCGCGCCCACATGGCCGCCGTGCGCGTTGAACAGCACCAGCTTCTTCACCCCTGCGCGCGCCACGCCCGCGCCGATTTCGTTCCATACACGGATGAGCGTCTCGGCCGACAGCGTGAGCGTGCCCGCGAAGCGCGCGTGCTCCGGGCTCAGCCCGATCTGCTGGGTCGGCAGGAACAGCACCGGCAATTCGGCCGGCAGCAGCGGCAGCGCGGCCGCCACGATGCCGTCGGCCAGCACCGTGTCCACGCCCAGCGGCAGGTGCGGGCCGTGCTGCTCGGTCGCGCCCAGCGGCAGCACCGCGACCGTGGCCGCCGCGTCGAGCGACGCGAAGTCGCGCGTGGTGAGCTGGGACCAGAAGCGGGGAAAGGAAGCCGAAGGAGCGTTCATCGCGCGATCTTAGTGGGCTCCCCGGGCAGGCGTTTGGAACGCCTTTGTCTGACATGGCGGCGGCTTGCCCACCCCGAAAACGTAAACATGTTCACGTTTATAACGAGAACCTGGTACTTATGTTTGCGTTTGTTAACTATTCTCCATAGAGTCCTTTCCTGAGTCTTTTTTTAAGAACTACCAGCTTGCGGCATCGATCCGCACGGTAGTTCGGCTTTCATGCAGGCATTTCGCCGCATGAGAGATGCGGTTCAAGGGAGCAGTGTGCATATCCAGAAAAAAGCTGGAGGCACGGTCACGTTCGGGCGCCAATCGGCACCCGCAGGGTCGTTGTCTCATCGCCTCGCCAAAGCAGCACGAGGATTCCCCATCGTTTGCGTCCTGGCCCTCGACACGTCGGCGGCCCTTGCGCAGCCTTCGGTCACCCAGGCGCCCGCGTCCGACGCGAGCACGATGGCCTACAGCCCGCAACAGCACGACGCGCTGATCGCCGCACGCCGCGAAGGCCGCGTCACACCGGCGCAGGCGCTGCAGCAGCTCGAGGCCTGGCTCGCATCGCCGCTGGGCGAAGCCGAACGGCGGCGCGCCGCGTCCGACGCCGTCGTCGTGGCGGTCGCCGACGGGCGGTTCGCCGAAGCCGTGGCGCTGGCGCGCCGGTTCCCGCCCGCAGGGCTGAGCGACTACGCGCTGGGCCCGCTCACCGTGGCCGCCCGGCGCACGAAGGATCTTTCGCTGCAGGGCGACACCGTCAAGCTCTGGCGCGCACGGCAGCCCGACGCCCGCGAGCCGCGCATCCACGAAGCCTACTGGCGGCTCGACAGCGGCGACGTCGCGGGTGCGAAGGCGATCTACACCGCCCTGGCCGCGCAGCCCTCGAAGCAGATCGACGACCGCGTCTCGCTGCTGGAGCTGCGCGCCGCCGTGGCCCGCGCCGACAACGACCCGCTGCAGGCCCTGGCCGCCTACACCGAAGCCGGCGCCCTGCGGCCCGAGCGCCCCGACCTGCGCCGCGAGGCCGACTTTCTGCTCGCCGGCAGCGGCGCCGCATCGAGCGCCTCCGACGACGCCGAAGCGGCGGAGCGCGCCACGCCCGGCAGCTTCTCGCCGCTGGCGCTCTCCACGCTGCAGCAGGAGGCCCTGGGCCAGCAGTTGCGCTGGGCCATCCAGGAACGCGACCAGCGCCTGGGCGCGGAACGCGTGGTTGCACTCGACCGCGTGCTGGCCGCTCAAGAAGCCGCACTGACCCGCGCCGATGCCGCCGCCCTGCAGGCCGACCCCGCGGATGCGCCGGCCTGGCGCGCCCTGCGCGTGCGGCTGCTGAGCGACCGCCTGCTGGCGCTGGTCGAGCGCGGCCGGCCCGCCGACACCATTGCGCTGTACGAGTCGATGCGCGCCGCCGGCACCGAACTGCCGTTCTACGGCCTGGGCGCCGCAGCCCGCGCCTATGCGCAGGAGCGCCGCTCGGCCGAGGCCGTGCCGTTGTTCGAGGCGGCGGTGAGCAAGGGCGGGGACGACCTGCCCATGCCCGACCCGCTCTACTTCGGCCTGGTCTACGCCTACCAGGACACCGGCCGCTTCGACGACGCGCAGGCGCTGCTCGCGCGGCTCGAAGGCGCCACCCCGACCTACCTGCGGCTGGCGCCCGAAGCACGCCGTCCCAACGAGCAGTACAGCGACGTGAGCGGCCTGCGCGGCCTGCTCACGCTGTACAGCGACCGGCATGCGCTGGCAGAGCAGCAGTTCGACGTGCTGACACGCGAGGCGCCGCTGAACGCCGGCTACGCCTACGGCGCGGCGCTGACCGAGCGGATGCGCGAGCACCCCGAGGCCGCCGTGGCGCGCTTCGAGGCGCTGGCGGCCGACCACCCCGACGACATCAGCGCGCGCACCGGCTACGTGGAAGCCCTGCTCGACGCCGACGAATTCGCCGAGGCCCGCCGCCGCGCCGAATCGGTGGTGGCCGATGCACCCGACACGGCCGAGGTGCGAGAGATGGAGCGCAAGCGGCGCGCCATTACCGGGCCCCGGCTGGACGTCGATGCCGAAGCCTCGCGCGGCGGCGCGGCCATTGCAAGCCGCGAATGGCGCGTCGACGGCAGGCTCAGCTCCGGCCTCGTCAACGACGAATGGCGGCTGTTCTACGACCAGTCGCTCGGCCGCGGCAACACCGACATCGGCAACGCCAACTGGGCGCGCGGCGGGCTGGGCCTGGCCTGGCAGCGCGGCCCCTGGCTGGCCGAAGGCGCACTGCAGCATTCCAACGGCGGCCCCTACCAGAACAGCGTGGCGGGCCGCGTGGACTACCGCGCCAGCGACGCCTGGCGGCTGTCGGCCACCTACGACGGCGACAGCAAGGAACTGCCGTGGAAGGCGCGCGTGGCCCGCATCGGCGCGCGCGAGACCGGCGCGAGCGTGGGCTACGTGGTGAACGAGTCGCGCCGCTTCGACCTGCAGTACCAGCGCATGGACTTCAGCGACGGCAACGTGCGCAACGGCCTGGAACTGGGCTGGCGCGAGCGCTGGATCAGCACGCCGAGCTTCCAGCTCGAGACCCAGCTGACCACCGCCGCCGGCCGCGGGCGCGCCGTCGACGCGCCCTACTTCAACCCGTCGAGCGACAGCAGCACCGAGCTCGGCGTGCGCGCGCAATGGCTCAACTGGAAGCGCGACGACCGCCAGTTCTTCCAGGTGGTGGGACTGAGCGGCGGCACCTACCGGCAGGCCGGCTTCGGCAGCGGGCCGCTGTGGAGCCTGCGCTACGAGCACCGCTGGGAGCTCGGCCCCAAGCTCACGCTGCGCTACGGCCTGAGCATTTCCAGCCATCCCTACGACGGCGTGCGCGAGCGACAGCGCGGCGTCTTCCTGAACCTCTCGATGCCCCTGCCGTGATGCGAACGATGAAGAACTTCCTTTCCCTGTGGCGCACCGCCTTGCTGGGGCTGCTGCTGGCCGTGGCGCTGCCCGCGCCGGCACAGCCGCTGCCGCCGGCCGACCCCAGCGACGGCCTCACCTTTCGCGTGCTGTCCTTCCACGACGTGCGCACCAACGTGCGCGCCACCTTTGCGGACTCGCCCGACGAGACCGCCGTGGACGAGCGCACCTTCGCCGAGGTGTTCGCCTGGCTCGAGCACAGCGGCTACCGGCCGGTGAGCCTGCAGCAGATCGTCGACGCGCGCGCCGGCGGCAAGCCGCTGCCGGCGCAGGCCGTGCTGCTGACCTTCGACGACGGCTACCGCAGCGCCTACACCAAGGTGTTTCCGCTGCTCAAGCGCTACAACTACCCGGCGCTGATGGCGCTGGTGACCAGCTGGCTCGACGTACCCGCAGGCCAGCTGGTGCACTGGGGCGACAAGCCCGCGCCGCGCGAGAACTTCCTGCTGTGGTCCGAAGCCGCCGAGATGGCGCGCTCGGGCCTGGTCGAGTTCGCGAGCCACACCGATGCGATGCACACCGGCATCGCCGCCAACCCGCAGGGCAACCTGCTGCCTTCGGCCGCCACGCACCGCTACGACAGCGCCACCGGCCGCTACGAGAGCGACGACGCCTACGCACGCCGCGTGGAGACCGACCTGCGCCGCAGCCGCGAGATCATCGAGGCGCGCACCGGCGCCAAGGTGCGCGCCACCGTGTGGCCCTACGGCGCCTACAACACCGCGGCGCTGCAGGCCTCCGAGCGCGCGGGCATGCCCATCACCTTCACGCTGGACGACGGCCCCAACACCGGCGCCGTGCCGCTCAGCCGCATCCGCCGCGCGCTGGCCGCCTACGACAACCAGGCGCCCGAGTACGCCCGGCTGCTGCGCAGCCCCGTGGGCGGCGAGGTGCGCCCGGTCAACCGCGTGATGCACGTGGACCTGGACTACGTGTACGACCCCGACCCCGCGCAGCAGGAGCGCAACCTGTCGCTGCTGATCGACCGCGTGGCCGCCGTGCGCCCGCGCTCGGTGTTCCTGCAGGCCTATGCCGACCCCGACGGCGACGGCGTGGCCGACGCCATGTACTTTCCCAACCGCCACCTGCCGATGCGCGCCGACCTGTTCGCGCGCGCCGCCTGGCAGCTGCGCACCCGCACCGGGGTGAAGGTCTACGCGTGGATGCCGGTCACGGCCTTCCGGCTGCCCGAGGCCAACCCGCTCGCCACGCACACGGTGGCGACGCAGGCCGGCACGACACCCGACGACCGCTACCACCGCCTCACGCCCTTCGACCCGGCCGTGCGCGCGCTGGTCGGCGACATCTACGAAGACCTGGGCAGCCATGCCTTCTTCGAGGGACTGCTGTTCCACGACGACGCCATGCTCGCGGACGACGAGGACGCCAGCCCCGCCGCGCTGGCCACCTACGAGCGCTGGGGCTTGCCGCGCGACGTGGCCGCGATCCGCGCCGACCCCGCGCTGATGGCGCGCTGGACCACGGCCAAGACGCGCTACCTGATCGACTTCACGCACGAGCTCGCCGCGCGCGTGGGCGCCTGGCGGCCCGCGCTGGAAACCGCGCGCAACCTGTATGCGCGCCCGCTGCTCGAGCCCCAGGCCGAGCAGTGGTTCGCGCAGAACTACGAGGCCTCGCTCGCCGCCTACGACTACGTGGCGTTGATGGCCATGCCGCGCATGGAAGGCGAAGCCGACGCACAGGCCTGGCTGGCGCGGCTCGCCAAGCGCGCGGCCGACACGCCGCGCGGCCTGGACGGCACCGTGTTCGAGCTGCAGGCGCGCGACTGGCGCACCGGCGAGCCCGTGCCCGACGCCGAGCTCACGCGCCAGTGGACGCTGCTGCAGCGCGCCGGCGTGCGCCACCTGGGCTACTACCCCGACGACTTCCTGAACGACCAGCCCTCGCTGGACACCGTGCGCCGGGCCCTCTCGGTGCGCACCCTGCTGCCCCGCGCCCTGGGGCCGGCCTCCGCTGAAATTCCTCCGCAGTCCCCGCAAGGAGAACGCTCGCCATGAGCTCCAGTCATTTCCTCGCGCAGACGCTGCCGTCGCTGCTGTTCGGCTTCGTCTTCTACTACCCCTTCTTCATGGCCTACGTGTGGATGGCGGGCGGCCTCTCGCATGCGTGGGTGTTCGAGCGCAAGCGCGACATCGAGGGCAACCCGCTCGATCGGCTGCCCACGCGCCCGCTGGTCACGGTGGTGGTGCCCTGCTTCAACGAGGCGCCGCACCTGCGCGAGGTGATCGAACAGCTCATGCGCACGCGCTACCCGAACTACGAGGTGATTGCGGTGAACGACGGCAGCACCGACGGCACCGGCGAGCTGCTCGACGAGATGACGCGCGAGTACAGCCGCCTGCGCGTGGTCCACAACGCCAGCAACCAGGGCAAGGCGGTCGGCCTGAACACCGCCTGCCAGCTGGCGCGCGGCGAATACATCCTGGGCATCGACGGCGACGCGCTGATCGACGAGGACGCCATTGCATGGATGCTGCAGCCGATGCTGGCGTCGGAGCGCATCGGCGCCGTGACGGGCAACCCGCGCATCCGCACCCGCACCACGCTGCTGGGGCGCATGCAGGTGGGCGAGTTCTCCTCGATCATCGGGCTCATCAAGCGTTCGCAGCAGCTGGTGGGCACGCTGTTCACGGTGTCGGGCGTGATTGCCATGTTCCGCCGCCGCGCGGTGATCGACGTGGGCTTCTGGAGCCCCGACGTGCTCACCGAGGACATCGACATGAGCTGGAAGCTGCAGCTCGCCGGCTGGAAGCTGCGTTTCGAGCCGCGCGCGCTGTGCTGGATCCTGATGCCCGAGACCTTGCGCGGCCTGTGGAAGCAGCGCCTGCGCTGGGCCATGGGCGGCATCCAGACCATGCTGCGCTACACGCCGCGCATCCTGCGCCCGGGCAACTGGCGCATGTGGCTGGTCTATGCGGAGTACATGACGAGCGTGGTGTGGGCCTATGCCATGGCCGCGGTGCTGCTCGTGAGCCTGGTGCGCCCGCTGCTGCCGGTCGACTCGCTGTGGCACTCCGCGCTGCTGCCGCACTGGCAGGGCACGCTGCTGGCCATGACCTGCATTCTGCAGATGCTGCTGAGCCTGTGGATCGATCGCCGCTACGACCGCGACCTGCTGCGCTATTTCGCCGGAACGATCTGGTACCCGATCGCTTTCTGGACCCTGACGATGGCGACCACCGTCATCGCCCTTCCCAAGGTCCTGCTACGCCGCCGCGGCAAGCGCGCGGTATGGACCAGCCCTGACAGAGGAGTTTCCGATGCGCAATGAAAACCATGAGACACCCAGCCGTTTTCCCGAGTACGACGACACGCCGCCGCCGAGCCGCTCGCGCTCCTGGGGCCAGCCCGCGGTGGACGAGCCGATCATCGACGCCGCGCGCATTTCGCTGCGCGCCTTCGGCACCGGCCGCTCGCCGCGGCGCACGCTGGCCATGTACCTGTGGCTGCGCGTGGCGCGCCCGGCCCTCACCATCGCCATCTGGTTCTGCGCCGTCTGGTATGCCTGGCCCTACGTGCTGGGCGCGCGCTCGCAGCCCGAGGTGATGCACCTGCTGGGCCTGTATGCGGTGCTGATCGGCGTGATCGGGGTGGCGATGCTGGTGATGGCGCCTTGGCGCCGCCGCCAGAACAAGCGCGAGGCGCCGCCCGAGAAGGAGGAATCGTCGCTGTTCGCGCTGGCCTCCTTCATCGACGTGCCGCCGGCACGGCTGTCGGCCTGGCAGCGCACGCGCCAGCTGCTGGCGCACCACGACAACAACGGCCACCTGCGCGACGCCACCGACACCGCGCCGGGCGCGCTGGAACCCGAGCCGATGCAGCGCGCGGGCGCAAGGCGCTGAGCCGGTAGGTAGCGCTAGGGTTCGCGGCGCACGGCCGCGTCCGTGCAGGGGTTTCACGGCGGTGCTTCAATCGCCGGCGGATTCCCATTCATCACGGCCAAGGATTTTTTCATGGACCTCCAGCTCCAGGACCAGCACGTTCTCATCACCGGCGGCAGCAAGGGCATCGGCCTGGCCTGCGCGCTGGGCTTTCTGCGCGAGGGCGCGCGCGTGAGCCTCGTCTCGCGCGACATCGCCAACCTCGAGCAGGGCCGAAAGACGCTGCTCGAGGCGCATGCGCAGGCGGAAGGCCGCGTGTCGGTGCATGCGGCCGACCTCAAGGACCCGGCCAGCGCCGTGGCCGCGCTCGACGCGGCCGAGCAGGCCTTCGGCGCGGTCGACGTGCTCGTGAATTCGGCCGGCGCCGCGCGCCGCACCCCGCCCGACGACCTGACCGCGGCCTCCTGGCACGACGCGATGGACGCGAAGTACTTCACCTACATCCACATGATCGACCCGGTGGTCAAGCGCATGGGCCAGCGCGGCCGCGGCGCCATCGTCAACGTGATCGGCCAGGGCGGCAAGGTGGCCAGCCCCGTGCACATGGCCGGCGGCGCGGCCAATGCGGCGCTGATGCTGGTGAGCGCCGGCATGGCCGCGGCCTATGCCGGCAAGGGCGTGCGCGTGAACGCGGTCAACCCCGGCCTCACGCTGACCGAGCGCTTGCAGGAAGGCATGAAGGCCGACGCCAAGCTGGCGGGCATCGGCACCGACGAGGCGCTGGCACGCGCCAAGGCGAGGCTGCCGCTGGGGCGCATCGCGACGCCGGAGGAAATCGCCAACACGGTGGTGTTCCTGGCATCGGCGAAGGCGAGCTATGTGACGGGCGCGATCGTGGCGATGGATGGGGCGGTGACGCCGATGATCTGAGGGCGGCGCGTGGGACGTGGGAGCAAGCGGCGGTATCGAGCGCCGCCGCCCTCACCCCAGCCCTCTCCCCAAGGGGAGAGGGAGCAAAACCCAAGGCCGAGCGCAGCGAAGGCCCGTTCGAACTGCAAGGGCCGAGCGAAGCGATGGCCTGAACCGGCTCCCTCCCCTCTGGCCGCGCCGAGGAGCGGAGCGTTTCGCGGGTCAGGGCTCGCCCTTGTCTGAGCGAAGCGAGTTTGGGCGAGACCCCGCGGAACGCGAGCACCGCAGGTTGCCCGCGGCGAAGCGGAGGGACGCGGACAGTGGGGTCGCCTTTTCTTTGCTTACTTTCTTTTGGCGAAGCAAAAGAAAGTAAGTCGCCCGCCGGGGCGAGTCCCGGCCAGCAGCGCCAAACAAACCAACGCCAACAGTTCAAGCTCCTATCAGCGCCTCGAACTTCAACGCCAAGAAATCCACAAACGCCCGAACCCGAGCCGGCACAAACCGCCCACTGGGCAGCAGCGCATGCAGCGGATAAGGCTCCGTGTCCCACTCCGGCAGCAGCCGCACCAGCCGCCCCTCGCGGATGTCGTCGCGCACATCGAGCGACGACTTCAGCGTGATCCCGTGGCCCGCCACCGCCCATTCGCGCGCCAGCGAGGCGTCGTCCGCGCTGCGGTTGCCGTTCACGCGCACGTCGGTCCACTGGCCCTTTTGCGCAAAACGCCAGACGCGGTTGGCGCGCCCGCCGCGGTTGAAGATCAGGCAGTTGTGCTGCGCCAGGTCTTGCGGCGTCTTCGGCGCGGGATGGCGGCGCAGGTAGTCGGGCGAGGCGATCAACAACGGATTGGTCATGGCGAAGGGCCGCGCCACCAGCCGCGAATCGGCCAGCGGGCCATAGCGCAGCGCCACGTCGACCTCGTCGCGCATCACGTCGAGCGGCCGGTCGCCGACCGACAGCGACAGCTGAACGCCGGCGTGCAGCGCCAGGAACTCGTCGAACCACGGCAGCAGCGTGCTGCGCGTGAGGTCCGATGGCGCCGCCACCCGCAAGGTGCCGACCAGTTCGCCCCGGTCGGCCGTGACCAGCGACTCGCCTTCGTCCAGCAGCTCGAAGGCGCGCACCGCGTAGTCGAGCAGCGTCTGGCCCTGCGGCGTGAGGCGCATGGCACGGGTGGAGCGCTCGAACAGGCGGGCGCCGAGCTGGGTTTCCAGCCGCTTGAGCGTGGCGCTGGCGGCAGCCGGCGTGATGCCCAGCGCATGCGCCGCCGCGGTGAGCGTGCCGCCTCGCGCGGTATGCACCAGCACCTGCAGGTCGGACATATTTTCAATCTTCATTTGAAAGTGTTGCTCGTTTCGACGGTCTTATCAAACCAGCCTTGCCATCCTACAGTCGAGGCATCGTCACTGAAAGGTCCCCGCCATGAAAGCCGTCGGCTACTACCAGCCCCTTCCCATCGACAACCCCGAATCGCTGCAGGACATCGAGCTGCCCGCCCCCGTGGCCGGCGCGCGCGACCTGCTGGTGCGCGTGAAGGCGGTGTCGGTCAACCCGGTGGACACCAAGATCCGCAAGAACGCCGCCCCCGAGGCCGGCCAGGCCAAGGTGCTGGGCTGGGACGCGGTCGGCACGGTCGAGGCCATCGGCAGCGGCGTGCAGAACTTCAAGGTGGGCGACCGCGTGTACTACGCCGGCTCCATCATTCGCCCCGGTGCCAACGCCGAACTGCACGCGGTGGACGAGCGCATCGCCGCCCTCGCGCCGAAAAGCCTGGACGACGCGCAGGCCGCCGCGCTGCCGCTGACCACCATCACCGCCTACGAGCTGCTGTTCGACCGCCTGCAGGTGCCCAAAGACGGCGGCGGCGGCGAAGGCCAGACGCTGCTGATCACCGGCGGCGCGGGCGGCGTGGGCTCCATCCTGATCCAGCTGGCGCGCCAGCTCACCAAGCTGCGCATCGTTGCCACGGCTTCCCGCGCCGAAACGCGCGAGTGGTGCCTGGCACTGGGCGCGCACACGGTCGTCGACCATTCGAAGCCGCTCGCGGCAGAGCTCAAGGCCGCCGGCATCGGCGAGGTCGACATGGTCGCCAGCCTCACGCAGACCGAGCAGCACTATGCGCAGATCATCGAGAGCCTCAAGCCCCAGGGCCAGCTCGCGGTGATCGACGACATGAAGGTGCTCGACGCGATGCCGCTGAAGACCAAGTGCATCTCGCTGCATTGGGAAATGATGTTTGCGCGCTCGCGCTTCGAGACGCCCGACATCGCCGAGCAGGGCAAGCTGCTGGCCGAGGTGGCGGCGCTGGTCGACGCGGGCCGCATCCGCACCACGGCGAACACGAGCTTCGGCACCATCAACGCCGCGAACCTGAAGCGCGCCCATGCGCTCATCGAGAGCGGCAAGGCGCAGGGCAAGGTGGTGCTGGCCGGTTTCTGAGCCAGCACAATCGCCGGCATGACCGACGACGCCCGCGCACCCGCGCCCCTCATCGAATTCGACACTGAACGGCTGCGGCTGCGCCAATGGCGCGAGAGCGATCTCGCGCCATTTTTTGCGCTGGCTTGCGACCCGCAGGTGATGGAGTTCCTGCTGCCCTTGCCGACGCGCGCCGACAGCGATGCGTCGGCCGATCGTGCCAGGGCGCTCATCGCGAAGAACGGTTGGGGCTTCTGGGCCGTCGAGCACAAGGCCTCAGGCGAATTCATCGGCTTCACGGGGCTCAACGTGCCCGTGGCCGCCCTGCCTTTCTCACCATGCGTCGAAATCGGCTGGCGCTTTGCGCGCCATGCGTGGGGCCAGGGTTTCGCGACCGAGGCCGCGCGCGGCGCGCTGCAGGTCGGCTTCGATCAACTGGCGCTCGACGAGATCGTGGCCTTCACCGCCGTCGGCAACCTGCGCTCCGCGGCAGTGATGGAACGCATCGGCATGACCGAAGACCTCGCCGGCGCCTTCGACCATCCGCTGGTGCCCGAAGGGCATGCGCTGCGCCGGCACCGGCTCTTCCGCATCGGCCGGCCGCGGCGCTGACAGGACAACGGGCGGCGGCTTATTTGTCCTTCGACACCCGCCACACCGCATTGCCTACGTCGTCGGCCACGATCAGCGCGCCGCTCTTGTCGAGCGTCACGCCCACCGGGCGGCCCTGGGCCTTTTCGTCGGCGGTGAGGAAGCCGGTCAGCACGTCGACCGGCGGCCCGCTCGGCTTGCCGCTGATGAAGGGCACGAACACCACCTTGTAGCCCGACTTGGGCTTGCGGTTCCACGAGCCGTGCTCGCCGATGAACACGCCGCTGGCGAACTGCTCGGGCATGACGCCCGCGCGCGAGAACGCCATGCCCAGCGGCGCGACGTGCGAGCCCAGCGCGTAGTCGGGCGCGATGGCCTTGGCCGCCATCTCGGGGTTCTGCGGCGTGACGCGCGCGTCGACGATGCCGCCGTAGTAGGTCCAGGGCCACCCGTAGAAGGCGCCGTCCTTCACCGAGGTGAGGTAGTCGGGCACGAGGTCGCTGCCGATCTCGTCGCGCTCGTTCACCACGGTCCACAGGGCCTTGGTGTCGGGGTCCCAGCCCATGCCGTTGGGGTTGCGCAGGCCGCTGGCGAACATGCGCTTCTCACCCGACTTCGTGTCGACTTCCCAGATGGCGGCGCGGCCTTCTTCGGCCGCGAGGCCGTTCTCGCCGATGTTGCTGTTGGAGCCGACCGTCACGTAGAGCTTGCTGCCGTCGGCGTTGGCGATGACGTTCTTGGTCCAGTGGTGGTTGATGCCCGCGGGCAGCTGGGTCACCAGCGTGGGGTTCACGCTGATGGCGGTCTGGCCCTCGGTGTAGGGCACCTTCACCAGCGCGTCGGCGTTGGCGATGAAGAGCTCGTTGCCCACCAGCGCCATGCCGTAGGGAGACATCAGGTTGGTCATGAAGACCTGCTTGACCTCGGCCACGCCGTCGCCGTTGGCGTCGCGCAGCAGCGTGATGCGGTTGGCGCTGGGCACGCCGGCACCGGCGCGGCCCATGACCTTGCCCATGACCCAGTTGCGCACCTTGGCCACCACGCCGTCGCCGCCGTCGGTGGCGCTGCCGCCGGGCTTCGGCGGCTTGTTGCTCTCGGCCACCAGGATGTCGCCGTTGGGCAGGGTGTAGACCCAGCGCGGATGGTCCAGCCCGCGTGCCAGCGCCGTGACCTTCAGGCCTTCGGCGGGGGTGGGCGTGGCGGTGTCGGTCCAGCCGACGGCGGGGGCGACGTTGACGGTGGGAATCAGCGTCTTATTGGGTTCGGCCAGCTTCGGGGTGGGGCCGGTGGTGGCCTCCGGCGTCAGCTTGGCGGCCTCGCCGCAGCCGGCGACGAGCAGCGCGACGGCCACGGCCACGGCGGGCGCCTGCCAGAGAAAGGCGTTGCGAGTGGGGGCTTGCTGCGGTGCTTTCATGCGTGATCCTTTGAGCGGTGTTGGCGGTTCGGGCCGCCTGTCGGCCGGATCATCCCCCGCGTGCGCGGGGCGGGGCTGTCGGTCGTGGGCGCTTTCTGGCGTGGGCGCACCTGATTCGGGCATCGCCGCTACCATCGCGGCATGACCGACGACCTGTTCCGCGCCGACGCCTACCTGCGCACCTGCGAAGCCCGCGTTCTGCGCATCGACGAGGCCGGCATCGTGCTCGACCGCACGGTGTTCTACCCCTTGGGCGGCGGGCAGGCCGGAGACAGCGGCGTGCTGGCCCTGGCCGACGGCCGCGAACTGATCATTGCCGACACCCGCAAGGCGAAGAACGAAGAAGGCCAGCCGACGGACGAATTCGTCCATGTGCCCGCCCCGGAACAGGCCGGGTTGCTGGCCGCGCTGAAGCCCGGCGACACCGTGACCGCCCGCATCGACTGGGAGCGCCGCCACCGGCTGATGCGCTTCCACACCGCCTCCCACCTGCTGTGCCACCTGGTGCCGGTGCCGGTGAACGGCTGCTCCATCACCCCCGACTACGCGCGCATCGACTTCCACATGACCGATCCGCTGGACAAGGAGGCGCTGACGGCCGGGCTGGCCCGGCTGGTCGAGGCGGCCCATCCGCTGACCGTGGGCGCCATCACCGACGCCGAACTCGACGCCAACCCCGGCCTGGTCAAGAGCATGAGCGTGCAGCCGCCGCGCGGCCTGGGCACGGTGCGCACCATCCGCATCGGCGGCTCCGAAGCCGAGGGCGGCGTGCAGATCGACTTCCAGCCCTGCGGCGGCACGCATGTTGCAAACACCTCGGAGATCGGGGCGATGGTGGTCACCAAGATAGAGAAGAAGAGCGCCAACAGCCGGCGCGTGGTGCTGGGCTGGGCTCCCGTGGCCGCCTGAAGCGCCCGGAACTTCGCCCCCATCGATGGCTCCGACTGCAGGCATGATCTTCTCGCGCATTTCTTTCGCTACGCTTCTGATAGCAACCGCCGCAGCCAGCATGCCGGCTGCCGCACAATTGGCGTCCAAACCGGGCGCGGTGGTCACCACCCCCCACGTGCGCGCCGAACTGATCGCGCATGCGCCCGACGGCGTGGCGCCCGGCGCCCCGGTGTGGGTCGGCCTGCAGATCACGCACCAGCCCGAGTGGCACACCTACTGGAAGAACGCCGGCGATTCGGGCCTGCCTACGGAAATGACGTGGACGCTGCCGCCCGGCGTGTCCACCGGCGAGATCGCCTGGCCGGTGCCCGAGAAGATCGCGGTGGGCAGCCTCGCCAACTACGGCTACGAGAACACCGTGCTGCTGCCGGTGCCGTTGGAGGTGTCCACGCTGTACAAGCCGCCGGTGGCGCTGGGCGCCACGCCGGCCATGGACATCCAGCTCAAGGCCTCCTGGCTGGTGTGCCGCAAGGAATGCATTCCCGAGGAAGGCACCTTCTCGCTGTCGTTGCCGCTGCAGGGCTCGACCGCGCTGCACAAGGCCGATTTCGACACCGCCGCGGCAGCCCAGCCCCTGCCGCTGGCCAGGCCCGGCACCGTGGAGGTCGACGGCCACACGCTGAAGGTGCGCCTCGAAGGCCTGCCCGCCGCCGTGCAGGGCAAGACGCTGGGCTTCTTCCCCGAGACCCCCGAGGTGATCCGCACCGCGGCCGTCTCCGGCAAGGACTGGACCCAGGCCTGGCAGGACAACGGCACCTGGACCGCGACGATTCCGCTGGCCGACCAGCGCAGCGCCAGCCCCACGGCGCTGCCGCTGGTGGTGGCGCTGGCCGAGGCCGACCGGCAGGCCGGCCAGCCGATCGCCTGGCGCGCGGAGCCGCCGGTGTCGGGCGCCTGGCCCGCCAATGCCGCGCCGCGCGCCGAGGTGTCGCCGGCGCTGCAGTCCGCCCTCACGGCCAATGCCGCCCTGGCCGCGAATGCAGCCGCCGCGGCACCGGCCGTGCTGGACGCGCCGTCGGCCACCACCTTCATCGCCGCCCTGTTCGGCGCGCTGCTCGGCGGCCTGATGCTCAACCTGATGCCCTGCGTGTTCCCGATCCTGGCGATCAAGGTGCTGGGCTTCGCGCGGCAGGCGGGCAACGACAGCGCGCACCGCAAGGCCGGGCTCGCGTACACCGGCGGCGTGATGCTGTCCTTCCTCGCGCTGGGCGGCGCCATGCTGGCGCTGCGCGCGGCCGGCGCCGGGCTGGGCTGGGGCTTCCAGCTGCAGTCGCCGGGCGTGGTGGCCGCGCTGGCGGCGCTGTTCACGCTGATCGGGCTGAACCTGGTGGGCGTGTTCGAGTTCGGCCGCGCCGCACCGTCGTCGGTCTGCAGCGCGCAGGCCAAGCATCCGCTGGCCAACGACTTCCTCTCGGGCGTGCTGGCCGTGGTCATCGCCTCGCCGTGCACCGCGCCCTTCATGGGCGTGTCGCTGGGCTTCGCCATCGGCCTGCCGGCCGCGCAGGCGCTGCTGCTGTTCGCGGCACTGGGCTTCGGGCTGGCGCTGCCCTACCTGGTGGCCAGCTTCGTGCCCGCCATCGCCCGGCTGCTGCCCAAGCCGGGCCCGTGGATGCACACGCTGCGCAGGCTGCTCGCATTCCCGATGTTCGCCACCGTGGCGTGGCTGGTGTGGGTGCTCGGCCAGCAAAGCGGCATCGACGGCGCGGGCACGCTGCTGGCGCTGCTGGTGTGCATGGCCGCCATCGTCTGGGCGCTCACGCTGCGCGGACGCACGCGCATGGTGATTGCGGGCGTGCTGATCGCCTTCACCGCGCTGCTGAGCGCCGCCATCGGGCGCAATGTGTTGCAGGTCGTGGAGCCCGCCACGCTCGCATCGGCGGGCCCGCCGGGTGCCGCCGGCCAGCGCTGGCAACCGTGGTCCGCCGAGCGCGTGGCCGAACTTTCGGGCGCCGGCCAGCCGGTGTTCATCGACTTCACCGCCGCCTGGTGCGTGACCTGCCAGTACAACAAGAAGGCCACCCTGGCCGACGCGCAGGTGCTGGCCGACTTCGATGCCAAGAAGGTCGCCATGCTGCGCGCCGACTGGACCCGCCGCGACCCCGCCATCACCGCCGCGCTCACCGCGCTGGGCCGCAGCGGGGTGCCGGTGTACGTGCTGCAGGCGCCGGGCAAGGCGCCGGTCGTGCTGACGGAAATACTGGGCAAGGACGAGGTTCGCGCCGCACTCGCCGCGCTTTGACCACCGCTGTGACATGGGTTGTCACAAGCACTTGAAGAAACCGTTCTAAGCTGCAGTTGTTGTTTGGAATTTTTCTTTTGGAGTTCAAGCTGGCCATGTCTCTTTCGCCAACCGTCGACTCGCGTTCCCTGCGTGCCGCGCGCAATGCCCGCGCCGCCCTGAGCCGGGCCTCCCGCCGTGCCGTCGTCGCCGCCGCGGTGGCACTCGGCGCCACTTTCCTGATGGGCACCAACGCCGCCGCCGCCCCCGCCGTGGGCCAGCAGGCACCCGATTTCGTGGCCGTGGACACCACCGGCGCCAAGCACAAGCTGTCCGATTTCGCGGGCAAGTTCGTGGTGCTCGAGTGGACCAACCCCGGCTGCCCCTTCGTGCGCAAGCACTACGGCAGCGGCAACATGCCCGCCACGCAAAAAGCTGCCACCGACAAGGGCGTGGTGTGGCTGGCCATCAACTCCACAGAGCGCGCCGCCAGCGACTACCTGAAGGCCGACGCGCTCGACGCATGGATGAAGTCGCAAAAGGCCGCGCCCACCGCCGTGCTGATGGACGAAGACGGCGTGATCGGCCAGGTCTACGGCGCGCGCACCACGCCGCACATCTTCATCATCGACCCCAAGGGCATGCTGGTGTACGCGGGCGGCATCGACAGCATCGCGTCGGCCCGGGCGGAGGACATCAAGACGGCCACCAACTACGTGAACCGGGCGCTGGGCGAGGCCTTCGGCGGCAAGCCGATCTCCACGGCCAGCACGCGGCCCTACGGCTGCTCGATCAAGTACAAGACCTGAGCGCCGAACCCCATGCCCCGCGCGACGGCGCCGGGGCGTGACAGCTACCTGACCGGCGCAGTCAGGCAGCGGTCGGGAAGCGCGGCTTACCCTCGGCGACCACATACGCCACAGGGGACAACAACATGAAGACCGCGCCCTCCACAGCGCCGCAAGGCGCGCCCGCCCGCGCCACCGTCGGCGCTTCCTCCTCATCGTCCTCCTCGAAAGTCGCCACCGTCCTGCGCGTGACCGGCGGCAACTTCATGGAGATGTTCGACTTCTTCCTGTTCGGCTTCTACGCCACGCAGATCTCGAAGGCCTTCTTCCCCTCGGGCAACGAGTTCGCCTCGCTGATGCTCACGTTCATGACCTTCGGCGCGGGCTTCCTGATGCGCCCGCTGGGCGCGATCTTCCTGGGCGCGTACGTCGACCGCGTGGGCCGTCGCAAGGGGCTGATCGTCACGCTGGCGCTGATGGCCACGGGCACGCTGCTCATCGCCTGCGTGCCGTCGTACGCCACCATCGGCCTGGTGGCGCCGCTGCTGGTGCTGATCGGCCGGCTGCTGCAGGGCTTCTCTGCCGGCGTGGAGCTGGGCGGGGTGTCGGTGTACCTGTCGGAGATGGCCACGCCGGGCCGCAAGGGCTTCTACGTGAGCTGGCAGTCGGCCAGCCAGCAGGTGGCCATCGTGGTGGCGGCCGCGCTGGGCTACTGGCTCAACGTGACCTTCACCTCGCAGGAGATCGGCGACTTCTACTGGCGCGTGCCCTTCTTCGTGGGCTGCCTGATCGTGCCGGTGCTGTTCATCATCCGCCGCTCCCTGCAGGAGACCGAGGAGTTCATGGCGCGCAAGCACCGTCCGGACGCCCGCGAGATCTTCCAGTCGATGATTGCGAACTGGGGCCTGGTGGTGGCCGGGATGATGCTGGTGTCGATGACCACCGTGTCGTTCTACCTGATCACCGTCTACACGCCCACCTTCGGCAAGGCCGTGCTGCACCTGAGCACCACCGACGCGCTGATCGTCACGCTGTGCGTGGCCGTCTCCAACTTCATCTGGCTGCCGATCATGGGTGCGCTGTCGGACCGCGTGGGGCGCAAGCCGCTGCTGATCCTGTTCACGGTGCTGACCATCCTCACGGCTTACCCGTCGCTGAAGTGGCTGGTGGGCGCGCCGAGTTTCGTGCGCATGCTCGAGGTGGAACTGTGGCTGTCGTTCCTCTACGCGAGCTACAACGGCGCGATGGTGGTGGCACTGACCGAGGTGATGCCGGTGAACGTGCGCACCGCGGGCTTCTCGCTGGCATACAGCCTGGCCACCGCGCTGTTCGGCGGGTTCACCCCGGCCATTGCGACGGGGCTGATCGAGATGACCGGCGACAAGGGCGCGCCGGGGCTGTGGATGACGGCGGCGGCCATCTGCGGACTGATTGCGACGCTGGTGCTCTACCGGCGCAACGTGAGCGCGGCGGACTCGCGGCGCGTGCCGGTGGTTTGAGTTTTGCCGGGCGCCGGTTGGTTCTTCAGGGCGCGTGCACAGACCGCCGGGTACTCGCCTCCGCGAATGACCCCCGGCCTGCGGCCTCCTCCTTTATTTCGCTGCGGGGAGCACCCGACGCCCTGTGCACCGGACACGCTGCGGGTGCGCCCCGATCAACGACCGCTCTGCTCAAAGCTCACGCTGCTGGTGATTGGCGATCAACCACGGCTCTGACTACGCCCTGAACGACGACGACACCTCTTGGCACCGTCCCCCTGCGACAATCGCCGGATGCCTTTCGCCCCCCTGAAAAACGACACCTTCCTGCGGGCCTGCTGGCGCCAGGCCACCGACCACACGCCTGTCTGGCTGATGCGCCAGGCCGGGCGATACCTGCCGGAGTACGTCGCCACCCGCGCCAAGGCCGGCAGCTTCATGGGGCTGGCCACCAACACCGACTACGCCACCGAAGTCACGCTGCAGCCGCTGGCGCGCTACCCGCTCGACGCGGCGATTCTGTTTTCCGACATCCTCACCGTGCCCGACGCCATGGGCCTGGGCCTGTCGTTCGAGGCCGGCGAAGGCCCGCGCTTCGCGCGCCCGGTGCGCGACGAAGCCGCGGTGGCCGCGCTCGAAGTGCCCGACATGGACAAGCTGCGCTACGTGTTCAGTGCCGTGGCCTCCATCCGCAAGGCGCTCGACGGCCGCGTGCCGCTCATCGGCTTCTCGGGCAGCCCGTGGACGCTGGCCTGCTACATGGTGGAAGGCGCGGGTTCCAGCGACTACCGCCTCGTGAAGAGCATGCTGTACAGCCGCCCCGACCTGATGCACCGCATCCTCGCGGTGAATGCCGATTCGGTGGCCGCCTACCTCAACGCCCAGATCGACGCCGGCGCGCAGGCCGTGATGGTCTTCGACAGCTGGGGCGGCGTGCTGGCCGACGGCGCGTTCCAGGCGTTCAGCCTGGCCTACACGGCCCGCGTGCTGGCCGGCCTGAAGCGCACCGGCGCCGACGGCGAGCCGGTGCCGCGCATCGTGTTCACCAAGGGCGGCGGCCTGTGGCTGGACGCCATGCGCGAGCTCGACTGCCAGGTGCTCGGCGTCGACTGGACGGTGAACCTGGCCGCCGCGCGCCAGCAGGTCGCCGAGGGCGCCGACGACAAGGCCAAGGCGCTGCAAGGCAACATCGATCCCAATGTGCTGTTCGCACCGCCCGCGCAGATCGAGGCCGAAGTGGCGAAGGTGCTGAACGCCTTCGGCAAGCCGCACGCCGACCGCAACGCCAAGGGCCCGACCCACATCTTCAACCTGGGCCACGGCATCAGCCAGTTCACGCCGCCGGACCACGTGGCGGCGCTGGTGCAGGCGGTGCACAGCCAGTCGCGCGCCCTGCGCGCTTGAAACTGTGAACTGGCGGGCGGAAGGCGCG
This sequence comes from Variovorax sp. 10N412, assembly GCF_056394985.1. NCBI lineage: Bacteria > Pseudomonadati > Pseudomonadota > Betaproteobacteria > Burkholderiales > Comamonadaceae > Variovorax > Variovorax sp. 10N412. The sequence goes on along the minus strand of NZ_JBFTIO010000015.1, from coordinate 61,487 downwards.
CAGCGTCGACCGCCCCCGAAAAGGCGGTCCGCAGCCGTTTGTCAAGCGCAAAAACGGTATATGGGTACTGACTTATGCACAAAACCCGTGCTGCACTGCGCAAGATTGTCCGAGGGATCCGCCCCTTTGCTCCCAAAGCAATAGCACCGCCAAGTTGTTGATTTATATGGGATTTGAACTTTGCTTTTTTTGCGGGCAATCTGGCCAGAGCCTTGATTTACAAGGCTTGGCGGCGTGTGGCGCCCGGTTGTCAACAAAGTTATCCACAGAAACTCTGGATGGATTCCAAAGCTGTGAGAAATCAACGACTTAAGCGAATGTGCTCAAAGTCGCTTTAACAAACCTTGCCAAGAAGTATTCCCATCGCCGACGCCGCCCTCCCTCATGACGGGACCGTCCATCCGACGAACGGTAGCCCCTCGGGCTTGCCATGGCGGCTCGACGTCGCGGTGCAGACCCCCGCGCACGCCGCCCTGGGCGACCTGCTGAGCTACGCCGGCGCCGAGCCCCTGCCGCCCGGCACGCTGGTGCGGGTGCCGCTGGGCAAGCGCGAGGTGCTGGGCGTGGTGTGGAACCCGCCCACCGCCCTGCAAGGCGCCGCGCCGGACATGGCGCTGAAGCCCGTGGGCGCCGCGCTGGACGCGCTCGAGCCCCTGGGCGAGGCCTGGCGAGACCTCGTGGCCTTTGCCGCGCGCTACTACCAGCGCTCGATCGGCGAGATCGCCCTGGCGGCCCTGCCACCGCAGCTGCGCGACCTGAGCACCACGCAGCTGGCGCGCCGCCTCAAGCGCAAGACGACGGCCGGGCCGGTGGCCGAAACCGCCGAATCTTCGAATTTGATAGCGCTGAGTGCAGAGCAGACGGCCGCATTGGCCCGAATCGATGCCGAAACCGGCACCTTCCTGCTGGTCGGCAGCACCGGCAGCGGCAAGACCGAGGTCTACCTGCGCTGCGTGGCGGACCTGCTGGCGCGCGACCCCGCCGCGCAGGCGCTGGTGATGGTGCCCGAGATCAACCTCACGCCGCAGCTCGAAGCCCGCTTCAAGGCCCGCTTCGGCGACGAGGCCGTCGTGTCGCTGCACAGCGGCATGACGAACCCGCAGCGACTGGCGAGCTGGCTGGCGGCACACGGCGGCGCGGCGCGCATCGTGCTGGGCACGCGCATGGCGGTGTTCGCGTCGATTCCGGGGTTGAAGCTCATCGTGGTCGACGAGGAACACGACCCCAGCTACAAGCAGCAGGAAGGCGCGCGCTACTCGGCGCGCGACCTCGCCGTATGGCGCGGCCAGCGCGAGAAGGCCAAGGTGATCCTGGGCTCGGCCACGCCTTCGTTCGAAAGCTGGCACCAGAGCCGCCCGCCCGAGGGCGACGACGCGGGCGGGCGCTATGTGCGCCTGGCCATGCCTTCGCGCATCGGCGCGGGCGAACTGCCCACGGTGCGCCTGGTCGACATGAACCTGCAGCCGCCGAAAACGGTCATTTCAGTCGCCCTGCTCGACGCCATCGGCCAGCGCATCGCACGCGGCGAGCAGAGCATGATCTTCCTGAACCGGCGCGGCTACGCCCCGGTGCTGGCCTGCGGCGACTGCGGCTGGAAGAGCGAATGCCCGCACTGCAGCGCCTACCGCGTGTTCCACAAGATCGACCGCACGCTGCGCTGCCACCATTGCGGCTTCACGGAACGCGTGCCGCGCGCCTGCCCGGCCTGCGGCAACCCCGACATCGCGCCGGTGGGCCGCGGCACCGAGCGGCTGGAGGAGCACCTGGCCGAACTCTTCTCGGCTGTGAAGCACCCGGACGGCAGCGCGGTGCGCATCGCGCGCATCGACGCCGACAGCACCAGGAAGCAGGGCGCGCTCGAATCGCAGCTCGCCGCGGTGCACGCGGGCGAGGTGGACGTGCTGGTCGGCACGCAGATGATCGCCAAGGGCCACGACTTCCGCCGCATCACGCTGGTGGCCGCGGTGAACCCCGACGGCGCGCTGTTCTCGAGCGACTTCCGTGCGCCCGAGCGCCTGTTCAGCCTGCTGATGCAGTCGGCCGGCCGCGCTGGCCGGGACGCGGCCTACCTCGCGGCGCAGGGCGCCAGGGCCGAGATGTGGATCCAGACGCACCATGCGCAGCACCCGCTGTTCACGGCGCTGCGCCAGCACGATTACGCCGCCTTCGCGCAGCAGCAGCTCGACGAGCGCCGCGCCGCCGCCATGCCGCCCTTCGCCTACCAGGCGCTGCTGCGGGCCGACGCGCGCGAGCAGGCGGTTGCGCAGGGCTTCCTGAACCTGGCCGCCGACAAGGCCGAGGCGCTGCCGGGCGCCGACCTCGTCACGCGCTACCCGGCGGTGCCGCTGGCGATCCAGCGCGTGGCCAACGTCGAGCGCGCGCAGATGCTCATCGAAAGCCCCTCGCGCGCCGCGCTGCAGCGCCTGCTGGCGCTGTGGCAGCCGCTGCTGCACGAATTGCGGCGCACGCCCGAGGGCAAGGGCGTGATCCGCTGGCTGGTCGACGTCGATCCGCACAGCATCTGAGCCGCTTGTCCTGCAAGGCTAAAGCCGGGGCGTGGCGAAAGTGACTCGCATGACAACCGCCCCCACTCCCTTGGCGCGCCGCGCGTTCGCACCCTGGCTCCTGGCGGCCTGCGCGGCGCTGTGTGCCTTGCCGGCCGCGGCGCAGCAGCCTGCCCCTGCAGCCCCCGCAGCCGCTGCAGCCGCTGCCAACGGTGGCGAGGCATTGCGCGCGAAGCTCGATGCGCTGAAACCGCAGCTGGCAAGCAACGCCTTCAAGCGCCCGCTGACCATCGAGTCGAACGAAAGCTCCGACCGGCTGAGCGGCGACGTCTATGCGCTAGTCGACCACCCCTTCAACCAGGTGAGCGGCGCGCTGCGCGAGCCGGCCGCGTGGTGCCAGGTGCTGATGCTGCACCTCAACACCAAGCACTGCGCGGTGAAGAGCGGCGGTGCAGCCCTGGCCGTGGCCGTCGGGCGCAAGTTCGACCAGCCGCTGTCGGACGCACAGAACATCGACTTCGCCTACAAAGTGGGCAAGGCCGACGCCAACTACCTGAACGTGCGCCTGAGCGCGGCCACCGGGCCGCTGTCCACGCGCGACTACGCCATCGTGCTGGAGGCCACGCCGGCCGACAACGGCAAGACCGCCATCCACATGAGCTACGCCTACGCCTACGGCACCGCCGCACGGCTGGCGATGAAGGGGTACCTCTCGACACTGGGCAGCGACAAGGTCGGGTTCACCTCGAAGGGACAGGGCGAGTACATCGGCGGCGTGCGCGGCGTGGTGGAGCGCAACACCATGCGCTACTACCTGGCCATCGACAGCTACCTGGATGCGCCGGCGCCGGCCCAGCTCGAACAGCGCCTGGGCGCGTGGTTCGACGCCACCGAGCAGTACGCGAAGCAGCTGCACGAGGTCGACCGCAACGACTACATGACCATGAAGCGCCACGAGTTCGAGCGCCTGCAGCAAGCGCCTTCCTGACACCGCGCTTGTCAGTGGTAGCCGGTCGGTTCCTTGCCCATGTCGACGTAGCGAAGCTCGTTGTGCCGGCGCCTCACCATGCTGCTCGGCCAGGCGAACACCACAAGGCTCAGCGCGGCCAGCGCGATGGCGGTGGCCGTGCCGAACTTGCTGGCGTGCCAGCACCAGCCGACGCCGGCTAGCCACGAGAACCACAACAGGATGCGAACCAGAATTGCCATTGCGCGCCCCTATTCACACCTTTGACGTACAAGCACTGTAGCAGCGCAACTGCAAACGGAAGCATTCAACTGAAGTGATAGCGCTGCCTATGCCTTAAGGCCAGCCTTGGCTTACCCGAAAATTTGTGAAAAAACAGTTGACGGCATCCCCCGGCGCTGTTCAAGCTGTAACCGACGCGAACCCGTCGCGGGTTTCGTCTTCCAGGCAAGCTCGCCATCGAAAAGGCAAAGGCCCCAGGGTCCGCAAAGATCGCCATGAAACCGCCGTCCGCACCAGGTTGGGTTTTGTCACTCGCGACCTGCCTCGCATGCCTGGCCTTGGCCGCCTCGCCCTCGGCCGGCGCAGCCGAGCTGGCGCTGCAGGGCAGCCGCCTGGTGGTCGCAGGCATGCTCGACGGCACCGCCGTCAAGGAATTCACCGACCATCTGGCCAGCGGCACGGTGCGCACCGTGGTTTTCGAGGATTCGTTCGGCGGCACCGCGGACGCGGCCGGCGCCTATGCCGAAGCCATCCGCGCGAGTGGCGTGCAGACCGAGGTGCGGGGCCAGTGCATGGCGGCCTGCGCCTACGCCTTCCTGGCGGGCAAGACGCACCGCTTCGGCTACGGCCCGCAGGTGAACGGCATCATGCTGCCGGTGGCGGTGCGGCCCACGGCCTCCGAGCTGGCAACGCGATGGCGCGGCGACGAAGCCCACAAGACGCTGGCCGACTTCACGCCGCCCGCAGGAGCGGCAGCCACCGCTGCTTCAACTTCCACCGCGGTTTCCACCACGGCCGGCGCCACGCCTGCGGACGCCGGTGCGCCGCCGCCCAAGGACAACTGGCAGCCCGACCACGGCGTGCTCTTCACCGCGAGCCCCACCCTCTTCGGCCGCGTCTACAACACCTACTACTGCGACGGCACGCAGGGCCGCGACTTCTCCAAGTGCGAACGGCTCTCCGACGCCGACCCGTACAAGCTGGGCGTGCTGACGCCGTAGCGCCACCCCGGCCGCTCAGTTCAGCGCGCCGACCATCAGCGGAAAGCTGAAGAACGCCACCACCGTCGTCCACAGGATGATGCGGGCGATGCGGCCGTTGTCGGCACCGAAGCGCTCGGCCAGCATGGCCACGTTGCTCGCGCTCGGCAGCGCCGCGACCAGCACGATCACCACCAGCGCCGCGTGCGACAGCGGCAGTCCCAGCGCCATGGCGCCCCGCCCCAGGCCCCACACCAGCAGCGGGTGCACCAGCAGCTTCACCGCCACCACCGGCAGCACGTCGCTCCACGGCGCTTTCGCCGCGTTGTGTGCGGCCTTCGGGCGCGTGCCCATCGCCTCGGCCACCGCCGCGCTGGCGTCGTGCTCGCGCGCCAGCAGCGCCGAACGCGCCAGCACCGCGCCGATGGTGAACAGCGCCACCGGCGACGCCGCGTCGGCCAGCATGGCGACGGTGCGCTCGAGGGGGCCCGGCAGCTGCCAGCGCGCGGCCGACAGCAGCACGCCCAGCAGGATCGACCACGGCATCGGGTTGACCAGGATGCCGCGCAGCGCCTTGCGCGCCGCCAGCGTGGCGCCCTGGCGCCCGGCCACCGCCACTCCCACTCCCGCTCCCACGGAGCCCACGGCAGCGTCCAGCCGCGAGAGCGCAATGCACAGCGACGAGGTCACCACCAGGTCGAACGCGATCGTGATGATCATCGGCCCCGCCGCCTGCGCGCCCAGCAGGGCCACCAGCAGCGGCACGCCCATGAAGCCGGTGTTGGGAAACGCCGCCACCAGCGCGCCGAAGGCCGCGTCGTTCCAGCCGATGCGCGCATTGCGGGTGGACATCACCACGCCCGCCACCACGGCCAGCGCGCAAACGCCCCAGACCAGTGCGACGCTGCCGTCCAGCAACTGCCCGATGGGCGTGCCCGCGCCGAAGCGCAGCAGCATGCACGGCAGCGCGAAATACAGCACGAAGGTGTTCAGGCCCGGAATCGCGTCCAGCGGCAGGACGCGCGCGCGGGCGGCGGCATAACCCGCCGCGATTAACGCGAAGAAAGGGAAAGTAACAAGGAATACAGGCAGCACCCGTCGATTGTCGTTGCCTGCCGCGATGGCCGCAGGGTCATTGCACAGGGGGGCGCGGCCTACAACCCCGCGCGGGGTCCGCCCCGTATCATTGCCCGCTTTTCTCGGCTTTCACGCTTTTTCGCCCGCGGCTGCGCAGGGCGACTTCCGGTTCTCTCCCATCCCCATGTCTCACGGTCTCAATCTCGCGCAGCAGGAAGCTGTCAACTACATGCACGGTCCCTGCCTGGTGCTTGCAGGCGCAGGCTCGGGCAAGACGCGGGTGATCACGCACAAGATCGGCCGCCTCATCCAGGCCGGCCTCGAGCCCAAGCGCATCGCGGCCATCACCTTCACCAACAAGGCCGCCGCGGAAATGCGCGAGCGTGCCAAGGACCTGATCGGCAAGGACGCGCGCAAGGTGGTGGTGTGCACCTTCCACGCGCTGGGCGTGCGCATGATGCGCGAGGACGGCGCCGTGCTCGGGCTGAAGCCCGCGTTCAGCATCCTGGACAGCGACGACGTCACCAAGATCCTGAAGGACGCCGGCGGCAGCACCGACGCGGCCACCGCCCGCATCTGGCAGTGGACCATCAGCAAGTGGAAGAACATGGGCCTGAACGCCGCCCAGGCCGAGGCCGCCGCGGTGGACGACAACGAGCGCATCACCGCCAAGATCATGGGCCGCTACGAAGAGCGCCTGCAGGCCTACCAGAGCGTCGACTTCGACGACCTGATCGGCATGCCGCTGAAGCTGCTGCACGAGTTTCCGGAGGTGCGCGCCAAGTGGCAGGCCGCGCTGGGCCACATCCTGGTGGACGAATACCAGGACACCAACGCCACCCAGTACGAGGTGCTGAAGGCCCTGGTCGGCGAGCACGGCCAGTTCACCGCGGTGGGCGACGACGACCAGTCGATCTACGGCTGGCGCGGCGCCACGCTGGACAACCTGCGCAAGCTGCCGATCGACTACCCCAAGCTCAAGGTCATCAAGCTGGAGCAGAACTACCGCTCCACCAGCGCCATCCTGCGCGCGGCCAACAACGTGATCGGGCCCAACCCCAAGCTGTTTCCCAAGACGCTGTTCTCCGAGCTCGGCGAGGGCGAGCCGGTGCGCATCGTGGACGCCGACAGCGAGCTGCACGAGGCCGAGCGCGCGGTGGCGCGCATCGTGAGCATCCGCGCGGGCGACTCGCTCACGCAGGGCCAGCAGCACAAGGAGTTTCGAGACTTCGCCATCCTGTACCGCGCCAACCACATGGCGCGCGTGTTCGAGCAGGCGCTGCGCAAGGCGCAGATTCCGTACAAGGTGTCGGGCGGCCAGAGCTTCTTCGACCGCGCCGAGATCAAGGACCTGTGCGGCTGGTTCCGGCTGTGGGTCAACAACGACGACGACCCCGCGTTCCTGCGCGCCATCACCACGCCCAAGCGCGGCATCGGCCACACCACGCTGGCCAGCCTGGGCACCTTCGCGAGCCAGTACAAGCTCAGCCTGTTCGAGGCGCTGTTCAGCCCGTCGCTGCCCAGCGTGATGCCCAAGCGCACGCTCGAGGGCATCCACGAGTTCGGCCGCTACATCAACGACCTGGAGTACCGCGCGCGCCGCACCATGGGCGCGGAAGATTCGCGCACCTTCATGCTCGACTGGCTGAAGGAGATCGACTACGAGAAGCACCTGTACGACGGCGAGGACAGCGAGGCCGCCGCGGCCTCGCGCTGGACCAACGTGCTGGAGTTCGTCGACTGGATGTCCCAGCGCGCCGGCGGCACGCTGGACGACACCTCGGGCGCCGACAGCAACATCGAGGCCGAGCGCAAGAGCCTGCTCGAAGTGGCGCAGACCATCTCGCTGCTGTCGACCATCAGCGAGCGCGAGCAGGACCAGAACGTGGTCACGCTCTCCACGCTGCACGCCTCCAAGGGCCTCGAGTGGCCGCACGTGATGCTGGTCGGCGTGAGCGAGGGCCTGCTGCCCTTCAAGCTGGACGACGACAACGGCCGCCAGCAGGTGATCAGCGACGAGACGCTGCAGCGCCTGCAGGAAGAGCGCCGCCTGATGTACGTCGGCATCACCCGCGCCCAGCGCAGCCTGGCCGTGAGCTGGACCAAGAAGCGCAAGCAGGGCCGCGAGATGGTGCCCTGCGTGCCCAGCCGCTTCATCGCCGAGATGGGCCTGAGCAAGGAGACCATCAAGGAAGACCCGCGCGAAAAGCTCAAGGCGCTGCGCGCCGAGTTCGCGCGCAAGGCGCAGGACAGCGCGGCCAAGGCAGCGGCCACCCCATGACGAAGACCCGTACCCCCCGTTCCCCCTTCACCGCGGCGCTGCTGGCCGCCACCGTGCTCGCAAGCACCGCGCTCGCGGGCTGCGCCATCGGCCGCGGCAACCCCGACTGCCCCACCGACGCGCGCGAGCTGCCGCTGCCATCGCTGTACGGCCGCTGGGAGGCGCGCTTCGACGGCCTGCCCGCCGTGGCCGCCGTGCAGCTGGGCAAGCACCCCGACTACGACGGCGTGCGCGGCACCATCACGCGCAACCCGGACAACCCCGCCAAGGCCACGGTCGCGCAGCTCGCGGGCGACGTGGACGACGAAGGCGCGCTCTCCATCGACGAATCGCAGGACGGCCGCGCCATCAGCGGCGTGTGGTCCGGCAAGCTCCAGGCCCGCTCGTGCGGCCGCGAGTTCAGGGGCACGTGGCGCAACGCCGCCGACGAAAGCATTCACCCGTTCGTGCTCAGCAAGACAGCCGCGCCGGCGGCGGCGCAAGGAAAGCCATGAAGAAACCTCCACCCTCCTTCAAGTTCGCCACGCTCGCCACGCTGGCCGCCTGCCTCGGTGGCGCGACCGCCGTGCATGCGCAGGCCGTCGACAAGCCGGCCAGCCCGCTGGCCGACGCGCAGCTCACCTGGCAGCAATGCAGCGCGCTGGGCGCCAACAACGAGGCACGCCTGGCCTGCTTCGACCGCTGGGCGCAGCAGCAGACGCTGCCCTCGGTGTCGGTGCCCGTGGCGCCGCCGGTGCTCGCCAGCACGCAGGCGCCACCGGTGGACGCCACCATCCCGGCCACGCGCGTGGTCTCGGTGGCCACCACCGAAGGCTGCCGCGACCGCCAGTACTCGACGCTGTCGCGCTTCTGGGAACTGGAGAACGCCACCGACTGCGGCACCTTCGGCTTTCGCGGCTACCGCCCGCTGAACGTGTCGGTCTCGGCCGCCACCAAGAAGCCCGAGACGCCCACCTCGCCCTCGGCCGACCACACCGGCACGCCGATCGCCTACCAGGCCAACGAAATGCGCATCGGCCTGTCGGTGCGCACCAAGCTCGCGCAGGGCATGCTCACGCAGGACGACCCGACGAAGAAAGACTCGCTGTGGTTCGCCTATACGCAGCAGTCGACCTGGCAGCTGTTCAACGGCGACATCTCGCGGCCGTTTCGCACCACCGACCACGAGCCCGAGCTGATGTACGTCTACCCGACCGACTTCAAGCTGCCCGGCGGCTGGCGCTGGCGCTATGCCGGCCTGGGGCTGGTGCATCAGTCGAACGGCCAGACGCTGCCGCTGTCGCGCAGCTGGAACCGCGTGTACCTGATGGGCGGCGCCGAGCTGGACGACCGCTTCACCATCACCGGGCGCATCTGGAAGCGCATTGCCGAAAGCGCCGCCAAGGACGACAACCCCGACATCGCCGACTACATCGGTCGCGCCGAAGTCACCGGCCGCTGGAACTTCAACCGCGACAACCAGTTCGGCATCACGGTGCGCAACAACCTGCGCGACAGCGGACGCGGCTCGATCCGGCTCGAATGGCTCAAGGCCATCGGCGACCCGACCAAGAGCAACCTGCGCTTTCACACGCAGCTGTTCTCGGGCTACGGCGACACGCTGGTGGACTACAACCGCAAGCGCACCGTGCTCAGCATCGGCCTCAGCCTCGTGGATTTCTGACCTTCCTCTTACTTCGACAAAGCCTCATGAGTGCTGACCTCACCCCCGTCGACGCCACGCAGCGCGAGATCATCGCGGCGCTGCATGTCGCACCCGTGTTCGATGCCGCCCGCGAACTGGCGCGCCGTGTCGACTTTCTCGCGAGCTACCTGAAGCAGACCGGCCTGAAGACGCTGGTGCTGGGCATCAGCGGCGGCGTCGATTCGCTGACCGCCGGCTGCCTGGCGCAGCGCGCCGTGGAGAAGCTGCGCGCCGAAGGCCACGACGCCACCTTCATCGCCATGCGCCTGCCGTACGGCGTGCAGAAGGACGAGGCCGAGGCGCAGGCCTCGCTCGCCGTCATCCGGCCCGACCGCACCATCACGGTGGACATCCGCCCCGCGGCCGACGGCATGCTGGCCGCGCTGAAGGCCGGCGACCTGAAGTTCCGCGACGCGGCACACGAAGACTTCGTGCTCGGCAACATCAAGGCGCGCGAGCGCATGGTGGCGCAGTTCGCGGTGGCCGGCGCGCACGACGGCATCGTCATCGGCACCGACCATGCGGCCGAGGCGCTGATGGGCTTCTTCACCAAGTTCGGCGACGGCGCGGCCGACATCACGCCGCTCACCGGCCTGAACAAGCGCCGCGTGCGCGCGGTGGCCCAGCTGCTGGGCGCGCCCGACGCGCTGGTCTACAAGGTGCCCACGGCCGACCTCGAGTCGCTGGTGCCGGGCAAGCCCGACGAAGACGCCTTCGGCGTCACCTACGAGCAGATCGACGACTTCCTCGAGGGCAAGCCGGTGTCGGCCAAGGCGCGCGAGATCATCGTCTCGACGCACCGCAAGAGCGCCCACAAGCGCGCGTTGCCGGTCGAGCCCGCACCCTTCACCGAAAGCTGACGCCATGGCGCCCGAAGCCCTGACGCAGCAAGACATGCGGCAGCGCTTCGACGCCCTGCGCGCCGCGAGCCTGCGCGCACAGACCCCGCCCTGGCGCGAGCGCGCCGACCGGCTGAAGCGCCTGCGCGCGCTGGTCGTCGACCACCGCGCCGCCATCGCCGCGGCCATCAGCGCCGACTTCCACCACCGCGCCGCGCAGGAGACCGAACTGGCCGAGGTGTTTCCCAGCGTCGAGGGCATCGACCACGCGCTGCGCCACGGCCAGCGATGGATGCGCGTGAAGCGCCGCGCCACCGGCCTGTGGTTCAAGCCCGCCTCGTCGCGCGTCATGCCGCAGCCGCTGGGCGTGGTCGGCATCGTGGTGCCGTGGAACTACCCGCTGTACCTGGCGGTGGGCCCGATGACCGCGGCGCTGGCCGCGGGCAACCGGGTGATGGTGAAGCAGTCGGAGTTCACGCCGCGCTTCGCCGAGCTGTTCGCCGCGCTGGTGCGCAAGGCCTTCGCCGAAGACGAGATGGCCATCGTCAACGGCGACGCCGAAGCGGCGCGCGCGTTCTCCGCCCTGCCCTTCGACCACCTGCTGTTCACCGGCTCCACCGCCGTGGGCCACCAGGTGATGCGCGCCGCGAGCGAGAACCTCACGCCGGTGACGCTGGAGCTCGGCGGCAAGTCGCCCGCGATCATCGGGCCCGGCGCGAACTTCGAGAAGGCCGTGGAGCGCATCCTCGTGGGCAAGACGCTGAACGCGGGCCAGACCTGCATCGCGCCCGACTACGTGCTGCTGCCCGAAGGCAGGCAGCAGCACTTCATCGATGCGGCGCGGCGCGTGTTCTCGCAGATGTACCCGCGCCTGGAAAGCAGCACCGACTACACCAGCATCGTGAGCCCGCGCCACTTCGCGCGGCTGCAGGATCTGTCGGCCGCGGCGCAGCAGGAAGGCGCCACCGCGGTGCCCCTGTGCGGCACGCCCCCCGACGAGGCGACGCGCCGCTTTCCGCCCGTGCTGCTGACCGGCGTGCACGACGGCATGCGCGTGATGCGCGAGGAAATCTTCGGCCCGCTGCTGCCGGTGATGGCGTACCGCGCCATCGACGAAGCCATTGCCTACGTCAACGCGCACCCGCGCCCGCTGGCGCTCTACCTGTTCGAGAAAGACCGCGCCACCATCGAGCGCGTGATGCACGAGACGGTGGCCGGCGGCGTGTCGATCAACGAAACGCTGATGCACGTTGCGCAGGACGACCTGCCCTTCGGCGGCGTCGGCGCGAGCGGCATGGGGGCGTACCACGGCGAGCACGGCTTCCAGACCTTCTCTAAGATGAAGCCGATCTTTCACCAGTCGGCGTTCAACGGCGTGGGCCTGTTCAGGCCGCCCTACGGCAAGACCTTCGCGCGGATGATGAAGCTGCTGCTGCGTTGACCGCGCGCCGCCGGAGCCTGCCGGCCCCCGGCTACTTGAACTCGTCCACCGCCACGCCCAGCTTGCGCAGCTTGTCGTGCAGCGTCTGGCGCGCAATGCCCAGCGCGGTGGCCGTGGCCGGCTGGTCGCCGCGCTGGCGGCGCAGCTCTTCGACGATGACCGCGCGCTCGAACGACTCCACCTGCTGCGGCAGCCCGCGCGGCAAGGCCGGCACCCCGTCTGCACTGCCGCCGCGCGCCTGCGTGAGCCGCTCACCGAGCAGGCCCAGCACGAAGCGGTCGGCCACGTTGCGCAGCTCGCGCACGTTGCCGGGCCAGGCGTAGGCCATCAGGTCGGCCAGCTGCGCATGGCTCGGCAGCGGCGCGGCGCGCTCGTAGCGGCTCGCGGCCTGCAGGGTGAAGTGCTCGAACAGCAGTGGAATGTCTTCGCGCCGCTCGCGCAGCGGCGGCAGCTCGATGAAGGCCACGCCCAGGCGGTAGTACAGGTCGGCCCTGAACTTCTTCTGGTCGCTCATTTCCTTCAGGTCGTCCTTGCTCGCGGCCACCACGCGGCAGTCGAAGGGAATGGTCTTGTTGGAGCCGATGCGCTCGATGCTGCGCTCCTGCAGCGCGCGCAGCAGCTTGATCTGCACGGCCATGGGCATGCTCTCGATCTCGTCGAGAAACAGCGTGCCGCCGCTGGCGTACTCGAACTTGCCCACGCGCACCCGGTTGGCGCCGGTGAACGCGCCGGCCTCGTGGCCGAACAGCTCGCTCTCGGCCAGTGCCTCGGGCAGCCCGCCGCAGTTGAGCGGCACGAAATGCTGGCGGCGGCGCGCGCTGTGGTCGTGCAGGCAGCGCGCCACCAGTTCCTTGCCGGTGCCGGTCTCGCCGTAGACCAGCACGTCGGCCGAGGTCTCGGCCAGCGTCTTCACGGTCTGGCGCACCTGCTGCATCTGCGCCGAGCGGCCGATCAGCACCGACTGGATGCCCTGCCAGTTCTCCAGCGCCTCGCGCAGCGCGCGCACCTGCAGCGTGAGCTGGCGCCGCTCGATGGCGTGGCGCACGATGGCCACCAGCCGTTCGGAGCTGAAGGGCTTCTCGATGAAGTCGTAGGCGCCCTCGCGCATGGCCTGCACGGCCATGGCGATGTGGCCGTGGCCGGTGACCAGGATCACCGGCAGCTCGGCGTCGGTCTGGCGCAGCTCGGGCAGCCACTCGGTGCCGCTCATGCCCGGCAGGCGCACGTCGCTGATGACAATGGCGGGCACGCCGAGATCGATGTGCGCACGCGCGCGCTCGACGCTGGGAACCGCGTCGACCTCGAAACCGGCCAGGGTCAGCACCTGGGTCGTGCTGACGCGGACGTCTTCGTCGTCCTCGACCAGCAGCACCCGGATGGCAGGGGCTTCGCTCACGGGGGGTCACTCCTGTTGTGCAAGGGGGAAGGGAAAGAAGGGGAAGAAGGAAGAGAAAGGGGGTCCGCGGCCATCGCCGCGGGCAGGTCGACCACGAAGCACGCACCGCCGCCCGCGAGGTTGGCCGCGCGCAGCGTGCCGTCCATCGCCCGCACCAATTGTGCCGAGATGACGAGCCCCAGGCCCAGGCCCGACCCTGCCGGCTTGCGGGTCACGAAAGGCTCGAACAGGCGCGGCAGCACGTCGGGGTGGATGCCGGGGCCGGTGTCGCTCACGCTCAGCACCGCGCGGCCGTCCTTCGCGCGCGCCTCCAGGCGCAGCGTGCGCACGGGCGCGTCCTGCATGGCGTCGATGGCGTTGCGCATCAGGTTGGCGAGCACGCTGCCCAGCGCGGCCTCCTCGGCCATGACGCTCAGCGCGGCGGGCTGCACGTCGACCTCGACCGTCACGCGCTGCTTCTTCGCGGCCTCGGCCACGATCACCTGCGCGTCGGCAATGGCCTGCGACAGCCGCAGCGGCGCCAGCGGCAGCTCGCTCTTGTGGGCGAAGGTCTTCAGTTGCGTGGTCAGGCGCGCCAGCCGGTCGACCATGTGGCGGATGCGCTCCAGGTTGCCGCGCACGTCGTCCAGGCGGTTCCTGTCGAGCAGGATGCCGGCGCTCTCCGACAGCGTGCGCATCGCCGTGAGCGGCTGGTTGAGCTCGTGCACCACGCCGGCCGACATCTGGCCCAGCGCGGCCATCTTGCCGGCGTGCACCAGCTCGCCCTGCGCGGCGCGCAGCTGCGCGGTGCGCGCCACCACGGTCGACTCGAGCGTGTCGTGCGCCGCCTGCAGCGCGGCCTGGCTGGCCAGCTTCTGGCGCACCGCGCGGCGGCGCAGCCACAGCGCCACGGCCACCAGCAGCAGCACCGCCATCGCCAGGCTGGCTGTGATGGCCGCGTTGCGCGCCGCCACGCGCACCGGCGCCAGCTCGTCCAGCACCACCAGTTGCCAGGGCGCGCCGCGCAGGGTGCGGGCGGTGGCGAGCTGGTCGCGGCCGTCCAGCGAGATCACCTGCACGTCGCGGTCCAGCGCCTCCTTGGGCGTCCACCGCAGCGGCAGCAGGCCGGCCTCGCCGTAGGGGCGCGAGCGCAGCACCTCGGCGCGCTGCAACGCATCGAGCGGCAGCAGCGGCCTGAACTTCAGGTCCTCGCGGGTGGCCAGAATCACCACGCCGCGCTGGTCGATCAGCGCCACGTCGCCGGGCAGCTTGCGCCAAGCGAGCTCGGCCTCTTCGAGGTTGACCTTCACCGCCACCACGCCGCGCTGCGGCTGCCCGCGCCGCAGCGCATACGACAGGTAGTAGCCCGGCCGCTTGCTGGTGATGCCCACGCCGTAGAAGCGGCCCCGGCCCTGGCCCAGCGCGTCGATCACGTAGGGGCGGAACGACAGGTCCTGGCCCAGCGTGGTGCCGGGCTTGTCCCAGTCGGAGGCGGCCAGCGAGGTGCCGGCGGCGTCCAGCACGTAGAGCATCTCGGCGCCGGCGGCGGCGTTGACGCCGTTCAGGTAGCGGTTGACGGCGTCGCGCAGCTGCGTGTCGGCGGGCGCGCCGAGCAGCGCCGGCACGATGGGCGTCATCTCCAGCAGCGCGGGCAGGTAGTCGAAGCGGGCCAGGTCGGCGTCCAGGCCGGTCGCGAGCATGTCCAGGCGATGGTCGGCCGCCTCGCGCAGGCGTGCCAGGCCGGCCTGCATGGCGAACTGGTGGCCGGCGAAAGCAGCCACCGCCACCAGGGCCAGCGCGCCGCACCAGCGCGGCAATGCGCGCCAGCGCCGCGCACTGTCGGCGGGCGGATCGGCGCGGCGAACGGGCTCCCTAGAAATCATGGGAGCGTTATTGCACAGGGGCGCAGCGCCCGCATCGGTGGCAGCCCGATGACCCCTGGCCGGGGGGCGGGGGGTGGGTTCGGGGCTCAGGCCCGGCGCGGCGTCCCGGTGGGCATGTGGGCGTCGTTGGCGTCGAGCACGCGCTCGGGCGCGTCGGCCTCCACCGCGGTTTCCTGGTTCAGGTGTTGGTGCATGCGCACGGTGTCCAGGTCGCCGGTCCACTTGGCCACGACGAGGGTGGCCACGCCGTTGCCGATCAGGTTGGTCAGCGCGCGGGCCTCCGACATGAAGCGGTCGATGCCCAGGATGAGCGCCAGCCCCGCCACCGGCACGTGGCCCACCGCCGACAGCGTGGCCGCCAGCACGATGAAGCCGCTGCCCGTGACGCCCGCCGCGCCCTTCGAGGTGAGCAGCAGCACCGCCAGCAGCGTGAGCTGCTGCGTGAGCGTCATGTCGGTGTTGGTGGCCTGCGCGATGAACACCGCCGCCATCGTCAGGTAGATCGAGGTGCCGTCCAGGTTGAACGAGTAGCCCGTGGGCACCACCAGGCCGACCACCGACTTCTTAGCGCCCAGGTTCTCCAGCTTGGCCATCATGCGCGGCAGCACCGACTCGCTGGACGAGGTGCCCAGCACGATCAGCAGCTCTTCCTTGATGTACTTGATGAACTTCCAGATGCTGAAGCCGTGGAACCTGGCAATGAGCCCCAGCACCACGAAGATGAACAGCAGGCACGTCAGGTAGAAGGTGGCCATCAGCTGGCCCAGCTGCAGCAGCGAGCTCACGCCGTACTTGCCGATGGTGAAGGCCATGGCACCGAACGCGCCCACGGGCGCCACCTTCATGATGTAGCCCACGATCACGAAGAGCACGTGCGAGCCCTTCTCGATCACGTCGAACACCAGCGTGCCACGCCCGCCGAACTTGTGCAGCGCAAAGCCGAACATCACCGCGATCAGCAGCACCTGCAGGATCTCGCCCCGAAATACAGCAGCGCCAGGCCGCCGGTCTTGCCGACCTTCTTCATGTCTTCCATGCCGGCGATGCCCACCACCACCGTGCAGAAGATGATGGGCGCGATGATCATCTTGATCAGCTTGATGAAGCCGTCGCCCAGTGGCTTCATCGCCGCGCCGGTGTCGGGCCAGAAATGCCCCAGCAGCACACCCAGCACGATGGCCGTGATGACCTGGAAGTACAGGGACTTGTAGATGGGTTGGGGGGTCGGGGCTTGGGGTGGGTGTTCCACGGGGGTGCTCATTGGTGTGTCTCCAGTCGCAAGGCGGCGCGCCGCATCGGGCGATGCGGTGGGCCGGTTGACTGAGCAATCGATATGCCACGGGCTGCGAGGCGTGCCGCGCGCGCTAAGTGGTTGATTTCATGGACCTTCGCAGCGGGGTGTGCGGTACGGCGCGCCGACGATCCGGATGGCGCCGACCCCGCCCGTCCGATCCACCGGACCGATACCCGAGGGGAAACCCTAGCTAAGACAGCGGTGTCAGACTTCGCGCATGACCGACACCGCAGCACCGGCCCCGGCACAGGCGAGCGACACCGCCTCCCGCCGCATTGCCCTCACCGTGGCCGCCGCCTTCTTCATGGAAACGCTGGACGCCACCGTCATCGTCACGGCGCTGCCGGCCATCGGCGCGGGCTTCGGCATCGGCGCGCTGGACGCGAGCCTGGGCGTGACCATCTACCTGATCGCCATGGCGGCGCTGGTGCCCGCGGCGGGCTGGTGCGCCGGGCGCTTCGGCGCGCGGCGGGTGTTCGCGCTGGCGGTCGGCACCTTCACCGTGGCCTCGCTCCTGTGCGGGCTCGCGCCGACCTTCGGGATGTTCGTGGCGGCCCGTGTGCTGCAGGGCGCGGCGGCGGCCTTCATGTCCCCGGTGGGGCGGCTGGTGGTATTGCGCGAGACGCCCCGGCACCGGCTGATCGAGGCCATCGGCACCATCACCTGGCCCGGCCTCATTGCGCCGGTGCTCGGGCCGCCGCTCGGCGGGCTCATCGCCACGCATGCGTCGTGGCGCTGGATCTTCCTGCTGAACGTGCCGCTGGGGCTGGTGGGGCTGCTGCTGATCCTGCGGCTGTTTCCGCGCCGCACCGACGTGGCACCCACGCGCTTCGACGCGCCCGGCTTCGTGCTGACGGCCGTGGCGCTGGCCGCGCTGGTCGAAGGCCTCACGCGCCTGGGCGGACCGCATCCGGGCTCGGCCACCACGCTGGGCCTGCTGGCCGTGGGCGCCATCGCCGCCGCCGCCGCGGTGCGCCATGCGCGGCGGGCCGCCGCGCCCATGCTCGACCTGCGCGCGCTGGCCGTGCCGACCTATGCCATCGCCACCGCCACGGCGGGCTTCGTCTCGCGCGTGGCCATCAACGCCTCGCCCTTCCTGCTGCCGCTGATGTTCCAGATCGGCTTCGGCATGACGGCGTTCCAGGCCGGCTCGATGCTGCTGGTGTACATGGGCGGCAACCTCGTGATGAAGAGCGCCACCACCGCGGTGCTGCGCCGCTTCGGCTTTCGCAAGGTGCTGACGGTGAACGGCGCCATCTGCGCCGCCACGCTGTTCGCCTGCGGTTTCCTCGCGCCCGGCGACCCGCTGCCGTGGGTGTGCGTGCTGCTGTTCGTGGCCGGCATGGCGCGCTCGATGAACTACACCGCCATCAACACGCTGGCCTTCGCCGACGTGCCCGACACCGCGCGCGCCGGTGCCAGCACGCTGGGCACGATGCTGCAGCAGGTGTCGCTCGCGCTGGGCGTGGCGCTGGGCGCGATGGTGCTCGGCGCGTCGAAGGCGCTGCGCGACGCGCCGGCGGTGCAGCTGGTGGACTTTCACCACGCCTGGTACGTGGTGGCCGCGCTGATGGCCGCCGCGACGCTGATGTCGCTGCGGCTGGACCGCGAGGCGGGCATGGCGGTGTCCAGCAAGCGCTAGCCGGTGCAGGCCGAAGCGAAAATCCGCGCCATGGACACCGCCATTTTTTCCACGCCGAAGATCGTCCAGCTGCGCGATAAGCAGGGCACGGATAGAAACTCCATCTTGCCCGCGTGAATCTATCTGACGCGGTGGGTCCTGCAAGGTCTATGCTGGCCGTTTCCGCCACCGCATCGCAAAGGCCCTCCTTGGACACAGATCTCGCCGCGGAATGCAACCCGCGGCTGCCGGTCGGATGGACCTTCGAACTGCACATGAGCCGGAGCGCCGAAGACGACTTCAGCGGCGTGGGCGTGCTGCTGCGCCACGGCTTGCCCATGTGCCACCTGACCCTGCCCGGCCTTGGCGGCGACCGTGCGCAAGCGCTGGGATCGGTCAAGCGGCGCGTGGAAGAATGGCTCGCCGAATGGCAGTCGCGCGCCCAGTCGCCGGCATAGCCGTTTCAGCCGGCGCCGGAGAACCGGCCCCCGCTCTTTCCTGACGTTCCGGAGAAATTGTCATGTCCTTGCACATTGGCGTGGTCGGCTGCTCGGCCGAAGGCGCCGCGCTCTGCTACCGCACGCTGTGCGTGGAAGGTGCCTCGTACCTGGGCACGCCCCACGCGCACCCCGAGGTGTCGATGCACACCCATTCGCTGGCCGCCTATGTCGAGTGCCTCGAGCGCAACGACGTGGAAGGCGTGGCGCAGCTGATGCTGTCGTCGGCAGGCAAGCTGGCCGCGGCCGGCGCGGATTTTCTGGTCTGCCCCGACAACACCATCCACCAGGCGATGCACCTCGTGCGGCCGCGCTCGCCGCTGCCGTGGCTGCACATCGCCGAGGTGGTGGCGGCCGAAGCGGCGTCGCGCGGGTTTCGCCGGGTGGGCGTGCTGGGCACGCGCTGGCTGGTCGACAGCGAGGTCTATCCGCAGGCGCTCGCCGCGGCGGGCCTGCAGGCCGTGAAGCCCGATGCGCAGGAGCGCGCCGAGCTGGGCCGCATCATCATGGACGAGCTGGTGCGCGGCGTGCTGCGCCCCGAATCCACCGCGGTGCTGCAACGCATGATCGACGGCCTGAAGGCGCGCGGCTGCGACGCCGTGGCGCTGGGCTGCACCGAGCTGCCGCTGGTGCTGAACGACGGCAACTCGGCGCTGCCCACGCTGGATTCCACGCGCCTGCTGGCGCGCGCGGCGCTGCGGCACGCCACGGCCTGAGCGCGGCGGCACCGCCGTTCACCGAGGCGCCACCCGTCAGAACTTGCCGAGCACGTTCAGGAACCAGCCCTTGCTGCGGTAGCTCATGTCGGTGAGGTTGTCGGAGTAGTCGGTGAAGTTGTAGCCCACGCCCACCTTCAGGTTCTCGTTGACGTGGTAGTACGCGGCGGTGACCCAGCCGCTCTTGCGGTCCTGGAGTTCGCGCGCGCGCAGCGTGCGCCACTCGACCATCCAGTCCCAGTTGCGCACCAGCTTCCAGTCCACGCGCAGCACGGCGAGTTCGGCCGAGCTCTTGAACCACGGCGCGCTGCTGTCGCGGCTGGCGCGCAGCTCGCCGCGGCGCCAGGCGTACTTGCCGCCCAGCGTCCAGCGCTCGTTCAGGTCCCAGGTGGCGTCGATGGCGAACACGTGGCTGCGCTGCTGGTAGTCGATGCCGGTGGTCGACACGGTGCCCAGGCTCGAATCGACCCCGCCCGACACCACCTGGCCCGGTGACGACAGGTCGTACAGGTAGGTGTACTTGAACAGCAGGTTCAGCCGGTCGTTGAAGGCCGGGCGCAGCGCGTAGCCGAGCATGGCTTCGGTGTACTTGGCCGCGGCCAGCGTGCCGGTGGTGCTGTCGCTGTCGGCCCAGTTGAACTTGCCGACCCAGCGCGCGTCGTCGTCCACCTTCCAGCTCAGCGAATTCTTCACCAGCCAGCTGGTGCGCGTCTCGGCCGCGGTGCGGTCCTTGCGGTATTCCAGGCCGCCGCTGTACTTGAGCCGTTCGCTCGAATAGCCGGTGGTGAAGGCCACGGCCTCGCGGCGCGTGGCGCCCAGCGTCTCGGCGCCGACCCAGCCGTTCTCGAAGTTGACGCCGAAGGTCCAGCGCGTGTCGGGCGCGTACTGCACGCCGTAGGCATGCGTGAGGCCCGGCTGCGCGCCGGTGGCCTGGCGGTGCTCGGTGAACATCGTGAGGCCGTCTCCCACGCGCGAGCGCACGCCGGTCACCAGGCTGCCGCCGCGGCCGATGAGGTTCTCGTCGGTGCGGCCGGTGTCGGCCGCATAGGTCATGTACAGGTTGGAGCGGTCGTCGTACTGGTAGTCGACGCCGGCCTTGCCGGCCAGCCCGCCGTCGCCGGTGGAGACTTCGCCGCGCAGCGCGAGCTTGTCGCTCACGCGGTAACGCCCGCCCAGGCCCAGCCGGTCGTTCTCCAGCCGCGTGCCGGTGCGCCGCAGCGTCTTCTGCGCGAAGCCGTAGGCGCTCCAGGTGTCGCTGCCGGTGTACTCCAGCTGCACCACGGCGTCGGCGCGCTCGCCCGACACGGCCTGCGTGGTGGGCAGCGACGGGCTGGTGATGAGCGCGTCGCCGGTCTTGTCGTCGTAGCGCATGCCCAGGCCGAGCTTCCACGCGGGCGACAGGGCCAGGGCGTACTGCGCGTCGAGCACGCTGGCGTTGTAGCCGTCGCGCTCGTCGCGGCGGTCGGCCTTCAGGCGCAGCTCGCCGTTCTCGCCCTTCTCGCCGAAGGGCACGGTGGCCTGCACGCCGACCTGGCGCGTGGCGTTGCTCGCGTACTGCCCCGGCGCGGAGAAGCCGGCGTCGCGCGACTGCGCATAGGCGCTCACGCGCCCGCCGCCGCGGATGTCGTAGTCGCCCAGGTCGGCCTGGCCTTCCAGGCGCCAGGCGCTGGCGTTGCCGGTGGGGCCGTTGCCCAGGCGGTTGCCCAGCGAGCCGTTGCGCCCGGTGAAGCTGAAGCCGCCGTCCAGCGAGTCGAGCTGGCCGGTGCCCGGGCCCTTGCTGCGCGCGAACTCGCCCTTGACGTAGGTGTTGTCGGTCTTGCGCAGCGTGAGGTCGGCGCCGGCCAGGCGCTGGTCGCCCCCGATCTGGTCCTGGCGCGACGCGGTCACGCCCACGCCCACGTGGTCGTTGGCCCACCACGACACGCGGCCGCCCACGGCGAGCGTGTCGAGCGAAGTCGCCAGCGGCGTGTATTCGTAGTCCACCACCAGGTAGGCCGGCATGCCGGTCAAGCCGCCGGCACGCACCAGCGCACCGTCGTCCGACAGGCTGGGCAGCGGCGCGGACAGCAGCACGCGGCCCTGCAGGTAGTCGATCTCGTAGTCGGAGCTGGGCACGAGCTGCGTGCGCTTGAGCACGAAGCCCGAGTCGCGGTCGCGGATTTCCAGCGTCACGCGCTCGGCGCCGCGCGTGATGTCCTGGTTGCGCAGGTAGTACAGCGAGCCGCCGGTGCCGCGGAATTCCTCGCGCGCGGCCAGCGTGCCGGGCTCGGCCGCGAAGGCGTCGACCTTCAGGCGCGCCTCGCCGAACGAGGTCGACTCCTCGCCCAGGTAGCGGCCATGAAAGCCGTAGAGCCCGCGGCTCACGCGGGTGAGTTCGGTGTCGCCGAAGTTGAGCTTGAAGTTGCCCCACATGGCCTGCGAGCGGCCGTCGTCCACGCGCAGGTAGAAGCGGCCCTGCGTGGGCGCGTCCTCGATGGTGGTGGAGTCGTCGCCGAAGGTGCTCCACGAGTCCTCGGGGTCGAAGCGGCGGAACAGCGAGGTCGGGTCCTTGCGCTCGAGGTTGCGAAACAGCTCCTTCAGCGGGCGCTCTTCGGTGTCGACGCTGGCCGTGAGCGTCCAGCGGTCGTTCAGCTGGCCCTTGGCATAGCCGGCGATGCGGCCTTCGCTCCAGCCGCCACCGCCGTAGCGGTTCTTGTCGTTGGTCATGATCGCGGCCGGCCCGCTCACGCTGTTGCTGCCCACGGTGAGGTCGGCCTGGCCCACGAAGAACCAGTCGCTGGCGGGCAGGTCGAAGTCGCGGCGGTAGGCGCGCGTGGCGCCCTGCGCGTCGGTGACGGCAATTTCGCCGGTCTGCACGCGGCGCGGCACCAGCTGCTGGAACACGAAGCGCCCGTTCTCGTCCACCGGCACCGCGAAGCCGAGCGCGCGCACGCTCTCGCCCGGGCGAATGG
The DNA here is from genome assembly GCF_056394985.1 of Variovorax sp. 10N412. Classification (NCBI taxonomy): domain Bacteria; kingdom Pseudomonadati; phylum Pseudomonadota; class Betaproteobacteria; order Burkholderiales; family Comamonadaceae; genus Variovorax; species Variovorax sp. 10N412. Next base: position 39,155 of record NZ_JBFTIO010000015.1, on the reverse strand, counting down.
CCGCACCGCTGGCGGTGACGGTGCCGGCGGCAAGCGGAATGTTGGCGATGGCGATGTTGTTGTTGCCGTAGCCGCGCAGCAGTTCGCGCGCGGGGTCTGGCGGCAGGCCGGTCTCGGGCTGGTGGCGCTGCGCCAGCGTGAGCGAGAGGTCGTCGGTTTCGTCGAAGCGGCCCTGGCGGTCGTACACGCGCACGCGGTAGTACAGCTTGCCGCTCGCTCCTTCGGCAAGGCGGTTCAGCAGCCCTTCGGGCACCTGCCATTCGCCTCGCAATGCGGCGTCCAGCGGCACGGTCGCGACCAGGCGGCGCTGCATCGCCTCGTTGGCGGTGAACACGCGCAGCTCGGCCTTCGCGGTGAACAGCAGGTAGTTGCTGTAGCCGGCGAAGCGCACGGTGTCGCCGGCCACCACGGTGGTGGGCCAGGCGCTGGCGCTCAGGCGGCGCGGCTGCGAGAGGTTGTCGTACTGCAGCCGCAGCTGGTTGCGCTCGAGCTGCACGTCGACGCAGCGCTGGCGGTCGGCGCTGGTGGTGCCGTCGCCGGCCGCGGCCTTGCCGTCGGCCGTGAGCAGCTGGCCGTCCACGCTCAGGCGCAGCGGCGCATCGTCGGTGCCGAAGGCGGTGAAGGTGCGGCACACGCCGGGGTCGGCCACTGCCGGCGCGGGTGCGACAGCGACGGGCGCATCGCGCCAGTACACGCGCACCTCGACGCGGCGGTTGGCGGCCCAGCTGGCGGGGTCGGTGGCGGGCGTGGCCACGGGCACGTCGGGTCCGCGAGAGCTGGCGGCCGCGGCGTCTTCGGGCAGGCCGAGGCTGCGCGTGAGGTAGCGCGCCACTTGCTGCGCGCGCGCCAGCCCCAGCGCCTGGTTGTCGGCGAAGCGTTCGCGCGACTTCGCGCTGAGCGCCTGCGTGTCGGTGTGCCCGACGATCTCGAAGCGCAGGCCGTCGCGGCCCTTCACCTGTTCGGCGATGCGGTCGAGCTGCACGCGGTCGGCTGGCGCGAGCCCGTCGGCGCCCGATGCGAAATGCGGCACTCCGGTGTTGCTGCGCTCGGCGCCCGGCACGGGCGTCGGCGTCGGGCCGGCGGTGACTGCCGGCGCGCTCGCGTCACCCAGCACGAAGGTGGCCTTGGGCAGCTCGCGCTCGCTGCTGCGCGGCAAGTGGCGCGCGCCGTCGATGTCCACGGCGCGCGGATCGGCCGCGGCCTGGTCGTGCATGCGGCCGCGCACGGCCGACTCCTGCGCGGCCGCGAGCCCCATGCCCATGCAGGCGGCGGTGACGGCGCCCGCGAGGGCGATGCGCTTGGGTAGCTTTCTTTTCATGTCGGCTCGCTGGCTCGGGTTCTGTGCGAAGGGGCGGGTCATGGCTTGCTGCCCTCCTGCGTCGCGGCGGGCACCAGTTCGACCTCGACGTCGAGGTTGAACAGCGGCGGCGCGTTGCCGTCGGCGCGGGCGCGTTGCTCGCCCAGCTGCTTCCAGCGCGCGAGCACCGCGGCCTTCACCGCGTCCATGCGCTGGCGGCCCAGCGACCCGGCCTCGCCGGGGGCCGCCTTGTAGGCCAGCCGCAGCACCGAGGTCTTCTCGGCCAGCACGGCCACCGTGCGGTCGAGCTCGCCCGTGAAGCCGGCGCGCAGCGCGGCCGCGCCGTCCTCGAAGGCTGTGCCCTGCAGCGCGAGCCGCACCACGCGGTGCACGGTGGCGCCGAAGTTGATCTTCAGCACCTTGCCGCGCGTGGCGCGCTCGGCCGCCGGGTTCTCGCTGGTGGTGCGGTAGCCCGAAGGCAGCGTGCGCTCGTCCAGCTTCAACACCAGGTTGCTGCCGGTGCCTTCCTTCGGAATGGCGGCGCAGGCGATGTGGTAGCGGCCCTGCGCGTCGGTGGTCACCAGCACGCCGTTGACGGTGGCGATGCGCACGTTGGCCAGGCCGGGCTCGCCCTCGTCCTGGTAGCCGTTGGCGTTCCTGTCGTCGTAGACCTTGCCGATCACGTCGGTGCAGTCGAACAGCGCGTCGGGCACCACGCGCACGGTGGCGGTGGCCAGGTTGGACAGCGTGCGGCCGCCCACGCCCTGCAGCGCGATGACCTGGTTGACGAACTCGCCCTCGCCCACGCCGACCCCCACGCCCGCGACCATCAGGTATTCCTTGGTCTCGTTGGGCGCGAAGTTCTGTCCGGGCACCACCACCTGGCGCCCGCTGACCTGCGGCACCACCGGCAGCGCCACGCCGCCGGGCAGCGTGCGCACGGTGAGCGAGCCCTGGATGTAGCGGAACCCCGGCGGCAGCGTGTCGGTCACGGCCACGCCCGGCACCGGGTTGCCGCGCGTGTTGCGCGCCGTGATGCGGTACGGCAGCAGCTCGGCCTTCTTCACGGTCAGCTTCGAGGTGGTCTTGCGCAGCTCGATGAGCGTGGCGTCCGACGGGTCGAGCGGGATGTTGTTGGCCACCACGTGCTGGCCGCCGCCGCCCGGCATCATGAACACCAGGTAGTAGCCGGCGCCGGCCACCAGGGCCGCCCCGGGGCTCACCACGCAGGGGTTGGTCTGCGCGGGCGCCGGGCCGTTGGCGGGCGCCGCGCACGACTGCGTGCCCAGCGCGCCGGCCGCGGCCGGGTAGATGGACGACGGCAGGTAGGCGCCCGGCGGCGTGATGGCCAGGCGGTATTCGCCCGCCGGCGCGCCCGGCAGCACGAAGAAGTCGTAGTAGCCGTTGGGACCGGTGGTGTAGGTGTCGCGCCCGTCCAGCAGGTGCTGCGCGGGGTCGAAGCCCGGGGGCCCCACCAGGCGCACCACGGCGCCGGGCACGGGGGTGCCGCTCACGCTGTCGTACACCACGCCGCCCGGGTCGTACGGCAGGTCCTGCTTCTGCACGTTGGCGCCGGCGCCCACGCGCGCCTTGATGGTGAAGCGCGGATCGCTCGCCGGCGGCGTCGGGTACGGGCCGTTGGCGCCGTTCTGCGCCGCGTCGGTCGGCCACACGCCGCCCACCACGCGCCCGTCGGGCGAGCGGAAGCGCACGCGGTACTCGCCGGGCGTGAGGTCGCCGAAGCGGTAGCTGCCGTCGGCGCCGGTGGTCACGGTGTAGAGCACGGTGGCCGCGGTTTCCGGGCAGGCGTTGGCGCCGTCGGCGCAGCGCAGCAGCTCGACCGTCCAGCCTTCGCCGTGGCCTTCGCCCGATTCGCGGGTGCGGTTGTGGTTCTGGTCGAACCACACGGTGCCGGTGAGCGAGGCGGGCTGGTTGCTGTGCTCGCTGAAGTCGTAGCCGGTGCCGTGCGCGTCCAGCCCGGTGAAGTTCACGCGGATCTGGTTCGGGCCCTGCGCGGTGCCGCCCAGGGTGCCGGGCACGGCCATGCCTTCGTCGTAGCCGGAGGGCTGCGTCTCGGTGACGGTGTAGCCGCCGCTGCCGGGCAAGGGCAGGCCGGGCAGCTCGTAGCGGCCGTTGGCGTCGGTGACGGCGGTGCGCGTCACGGGCTGGCCCGCGGCGTCGGTACCGGTGAGCGTGAGGGTGACCCCCGCGATCGGCAGGTCCTGCGGCTCGCGCGTGCCGTTGCGGTTGGCGTCGTTGTAGACGGTGCCCGCCAGCGACGCGCCGCGCTCGCCGAAGTTGTAGTTGTCGCCGTTGCCGCCCCGGTAGGCGATGGCACCGAGGATGTCGTTGCCCAGCGTGCCGCTGGGCACGCCGTCGAGCGTGCCCACGGCGTCGATGCCGTCGGCATAGGTCGCGGGCTGCGTCTCGCGCAGCGTGTAGCCCGCGGCGTCGGCCGGCAGCAGGCCGGTGAAGACATAGCGCCCGCTGGCGTCGGTGACCACGGTGGCGTTCACCGCCAGGCCGCTGGCCGAGCGGCCGGTGAGCGTGACGGTGACGCCGGCAATGCCGGCCTCGCCGGCCTGGCGGACGCCGTCGTTGTTGGTGTCGACGTACACCCAGCCGGCGATCTGCCCGCCGCGCTCGCCGAAGTTGTAGTCGATGCCCACGTCTTCCGACACCAGCGCGAGGCCGCCGAAGCGGTCGTTCACGGCGCCCGGGTTGACGGTGCCGCGCGGTGCGCCGCCCACGGTGCCGAGCGACTCGGGGCCGTCGGCCACGCCGGCGGGTTGAGTCTCGTCGACCTGGTAGGTGCCGGGGGTCAGGGTGTCGACCAGGTAGCGGCCGTCGGCGGCGGTCTGCACCGTGTGCGTGACGGCGTTGCCCAGGAAGTCGGTGCCGATGATGCGCACCGTGGTGCCGCCGATGCCGGGCTCGGCGGCGTCGCGCGTGCCGTTGGACGGCGCCACGTCGGCGTACACGTAGCCCGACAGGCTGGCCGGCTTCACGGCCGAGAAGTTGTTGCCGGCCGAGCCCGCGAGCGGGGCGCCGAGCACGATGTTCTGGATGACGTTGGCGCTCGAGCCGTTGGGGCCGCTGGCCCCGCCGCCGCCGCTGGCCGCCACCGTGCCGGGCGTGCTGCCCGCGCCGCTGGCGTTGCCGGCATGCGTGAGGCCCGGCAGGTAGCCCGCGGGGCGCGTCTCGGTCACGGTGTAGCTGCCCGGCGCGAGGTTGAGAAAGCTGTAGTCGCCGGCGGCGTCGGTGGTGGTGGTGCGCGTCACCGGCTGGTTGTTGACGTCGGTGCCCGTGAGCGTGATGGTCACGCCCGCCAGGCCCGGCTCGGTGGCCGTGGCGCCCTGCGCGCCGTTGCCGTCGCGGTCGTAGTAGACGCGCCCCGAGATGCCGCCCGGCAGCAGTTCGCCGAAGTAGTACTCGCCCTGCACGAGCGGCACGCTGGTACCCGAGACGGTGACGCCGGTGATGGTGTTGCCGCCGCCCTGCGGCGTGCCGGGCTGGCCGTTGTTGTTGGCCTTGCCCGGCGCGTAGGTGGCCGGCTGGGTTTCGGTGAGGGTGTAGCCGCCCGCGCCCGACGGGGGCACGTTGCGGAACTCGTAGCTGCCGGCCGGGCCGGTGGGCACGGCCAGGATGTTCACCGGGTTGCCCGCGGCGTCGGTGCCCGTGAGGCGCACCTCCACGCCCGCGATGCCGGAGTCGCCGGCCTGCGGAACGCCGTCGTTGTTGGCGTCGACGAACACGCGCACCGACACGCGGGTGAGCAGTTCGCCGAAGTCGTAGCCGGTGCCGGCCTTGTTGGAGGCCAGCGCAATGGCGCTGACCACGTCGTTGGCCGGGGTGCCGCCTTCGGTGCCGGCCGCGTCGCTGCCGTCGGCAAAGGCCGCGGGCTGCGTTTCGCTCAGCGTGTAGCTGCCGGGCGTGAGCGCGGCGAAGCTGTAGTTGCCGGTGCCGGCCGCGGTGGTGGTGGTGCGGGAGACCGGGTTGCCGAACATGTCGGTGCCGGTGAGCGTGACGGTGACGCCCGCGATGCCGGGGTCGCCCGCGCTCGCGGCGCCGTTGTAGTCGGCGTCCTGGTACACGCGCCCGGCCAGGCTGGACGCGCGCACTTCGCCGAAGTTGTTGGCGCTCGACGTGCCGCCCGTGCCCAGCACGATGGCGTTGATGGTGTTGGCGTTGGAGCCGTTCGGCCCGTTCGACGTACCCGCCGGCACGGTGCCGGGCGTGCTGCCCACGCCGCTGACGGTGCCGGCCCTGGTGATGCCGGGCAGGTAGGCCGCGGGTTGGTCCTCGGCCACGCTGTAGGTGCCCGCGGGCACGGTGAAGCCCCAGTTGCCGTTGGCGTCGGTGGTGGTGGTCAGCGACACCGCGTTGCCCACGCTGTCGGTGCCGGTCAGGCGCAGGGTGACGCCCGCGATGCCGGGTTCGCCGGCGTCGAAGGCGCCACTGCCGTTGCCGTCTTCGAACACGCGCCCGGACAGCGCGCTGTTCTGCACCGTGACCTTGCCCTCGTTGAAGTTGTTGCCGGCGTTGGGGTTGGCCCCGCCGTCGGTGTCGCCCGAGCCGGTGGTGACGATGGTTGCGCGGTTGGTGATCACGGTGCCGTTGGCCGGCACTGCGCCGCTGAAGCGCACCGGAATGCGCACGGTGGCGTCGGCGTTGGCCGGCATCGAGGTGATGGCGCAGCTCACGGCCGAGCCGCCGACAGCGCCGGTGCACGAGGGTGCGGCGGGCACGAAGGTGCCGCTGTTCACGGTGAACACCGGCGCACCGGCCAGCACCAGCGAGGCGGGCAGCGTGTCGGCGAAGGTGGTGGTCTCGGCGCTGTCGGGGCCGTTGTTGCGCACGTGCACCAGCCAGTCGAAGGTCTGCGCCGTCGACACGGTGGCCAGCGGCGTGCTGCCGCCGGCCGACACGGCGGCCTTGGAGACCACCTGCACGTCGGCCTTGAAGCGGAAGGTGGTGTTCTCGGCCACCGTGTTGTTGCCCTGCACGGTGTCGTACACGTTGCGCGCGGCGTCGAAGAAGTCGACCTTGGCGTTGTTCTGGAAGGTGCCGCGCGAGGTGCCCTTGAGCACGACCTGGAACTGCAGCGAATTGGGCTCGCCGGTCGCGGTGGCGCCGGCGCCGCCCAGCGTGGGAATGGTGAACACGATCTGCCCGCCGGCCGCCCCCACTGCCGCGCCGCTGGCCAGCGAGAAGCTGGTGCCCGCGGGCGTGCTGACCGACACCAGCGTGGGCGGCGCCTCGCCGCCCGGCAGCGCCAGCGGCAGCAGCTCGGTCATGCGCACGTCTTCGGCGGTCGAGGCGCTGTTGTTCGACACGGTGATGGTGTAGGTGACGTTGTCGCCCACGTTCACGGGGTCGACGTCGTCGCGCTTGGTCACCACCAGGTCGTATTCGGGCGCGGTGACGTTGGCCGGGGCGCTGGCGTCGTTGTTGGCCGTGGTGACCTCGGGCGTGGCGGTGCTCGCGTGCACGTTGTTGGTCACCGTGGTGCCGTTCAGGGCGTACAGCGGGCGCACGCGCACCGTCACCGTCTGCTGCACGGTGCGGTTGAGCGACGTCCAGCCGCAGGCGAGCTGGTTGTTGGTGGTGCCCGTGCCGGTGGGCTGGGTGGTGTTCGGCTGCGTGGTGCAACTGCCGCCGCCCGAGGCGGTGGCCGAGATGAACATCAGGTTGGCCGGCAATGTGTCGAGCACGCGCACGTCGTAGGCGCGGCTGAAGCTGCCCTGCGGCACGTCGCGGTTCACGGCCGTCAGCGTGTAGGTGAGCAGTTGGCCGACCGGCACCGAGGCCGGGCTGGCGCTCTTGGTCACCAGCACGTCGGTGCGCGCGGTGTACCAGGCCGTGGCGCTGGCGTCGTTGTTGGCAAGGTTCGGGTCCGCCGGCGTCGCGCCCACGGCGCGCGCCGTGTTGTCGATCTGGAAGCCGTGGTCGGTGGCCGAGGCGCCGTCGCCGTAGTGCGAGGCGACGACGCGCACCACCGGGCACAGCGGCAAGGCGCTGGCGGCGTCCGTGCTGGCGCGGCAGACCGGCAGCACCGACAGCGTGCAGCCGCCGAGCGTGGCGGTGCCGAAGCCGTTGCCGTTGGCCGGCAGCGCGCAAGCGCCCGAGAAGGTGCCGCCGTTGGCCACCTGGGTGACGGCACCGGCGCCGACCACCTGCGCGAAGCTGTCGCTCACGACCACGTTCTGCGCCTCGCGCGGGCCGGTGTTGACCACCTCGATTTCCCAGGTGACGGCCTGGCCCGCGGTCTGGCGGTTGGCGGCGCTGTCGCCGATGCCCACCACGCGCTTGAGTGTCTTGACGTCGGCGGCATCGCCCGCTTCGTTCACGCCCGTGCCCAGGTTCACGCAGTCGTTGCCGGTCTGCGCGTCGGGGTCGGTGCCCGAGGCCAGCGCCACGTTCACGCACATGTTGTTGACGATCTGGTCGCCCGGGGCAAGCGCCACGGGAATGGTGGCGTTCACGACCACGTAGCCGGCGTTGCGCGCGGTCGCGCCGTTGGACGTGTCGACGCCGATGTCGGCGGTGAGCACGCGCGAGCAGTTCACCGTGGCGGGGCCGTCCACCGGCGCGGCGACGGTCGCGCCGCCCTTGACGATGGTGCAGCTGTAGCCGTCGGGCGAGGACACGCTGTTGATGCGCACGCCGGCCGGCATGCTGTCGACCAGGCTGACGGTGCTGCCGGCCAGCAGGCGCGTGGGGCCGAGGTTGGTGGCGCCTACCTGGTAGTCGAAGGCCTGGCCCACGGGGACGTTGCTCTGCGGCCAGCCGCGGCGCTTGTCGGCGCGGAAGTCGGTCTCGGACACCGCCACGTCGGCGGACACGCTGCCCGTGGCCGAGCCGACCACCGGGCCGGTGGCGCTGACGGTGGCTTCGTTGACCACGCCCAGGCCGGGCGCCACGGCGATCACCGGGATCACGATGTCGCCGAGCGCCACGCCGGCGCCGCTGGTGCCGATGTCGGTGCGGGTGCAGCTGACCGTCTGGCCGGCCGCCGAGCAGCTCCAGCCCGCGGCTGCGCCAATGGGGGTCTGCACCTGGAAGTTGGCGGGCAGCGTGTCGCTCAGCGTGACGCCGGTGGGCGCGCTGCCGCTGAAGCTGGGCCTCAGCCTGAAGTTGAAGCGCTGGCCCACCAGCAGCTGTCCGCCGTCGTGGGTCTTGACGAGCTGCAGCACGGAGCCGGGCGTGACCGTGGTGTTGGCCGTGGCGCTGTTGTTGACGGAAACGCCGTCGCCGATGCCCCCGGCCGGCGCCACGGCCGGCTGGTGCGTGATGGTCGAGCCCGAGCCCGCGGTGACCACGCCGTTCACGTTGAGGGTGCGCGAGCCGTTCAGGGCGATGGCCGCGACATTGCAGGTCAGCGTGCCGCCGGCCACGGAGCAGCCTGCGGGCAGGCCGCTGCCGGAGACCGACAGGCCCGTGGGAATCGGGTAGGTCAGCGTCGAGCCCGAGCTGGCGTCGGGGCCGTTGTTGGTGAGCGTGAAGCCGATCACCACCGTGGAGCCGCTCGGGGCGCTGCCCGGGACGACGATCGCCACGGCCATGTCGGCCCCCTGGTTCACGGTGATGGCCTTGGTTTCGATCGAACCGCCGCCGCTGGGCGTGGCCGTGACGCTCAAGGTGCCCTGCTGCGTCGTGCGCAGCAGCACCTTGAACTCACGCAACTGGTTGGCGGCCAGCGTGATGCCCGAGCAGGTCAGCGTGCCCGAGCCTGCGGCGCCCACGGCCACGGTGGACGTGCAACTGCCCACGGGCAGCGGGCCGGTGCCCATGTAGATCGTGTCGGGCGGAATGGAGTAGGTGAACGAGGCGCCCGGCTCGTCGATCGCCAGGCTGTCGCTGTCGGCGATGGTGACGGTGCTGGTCACCGTGCCCCCGGCGGGGAGGATGTCGGGCACATGCACCAGGCTCGACACCTGCGGCACCGCATGGGCAGCGGCGGCGAACAGCAGGCCGGCCAGCAGGGCCGTGAACGGGGCCGCCAGGCGCGCGATGCCGGACCGGCCCGCCAGCGGACCTTGCCCGCTGCGATGCCGCACCGGCGCTGCGTTGGAAGACACGTCGCGGCGCGCGCACGCGGCGGCCGACAGATTCGTTGGGGTGCTGGACATCCTGTCCCTCGCGATGGCTCTGATGGACCGGGCACCGTGGGGTGGGGTGGCGCCGCTGCATGCGGCGGGGTGCTCCGGAAAGAGGGCGAGTCTTGGGCCGAGGTCCTGCGCGCACCTTTGGGATTCAGGACAAAACGTTTGCTTTAACTGACGTTTGTTTACGAATGCAACGTAATGTGAAATTCTTCACATGGCATTTCAGGGCGTCGCCCCTACCCTCGCGGCATGTCTTACTGGTCGACCATCCCGCCACGCCGCGCGCACATCCTTCTCATCGACGACAACATCGAAGAACTGCAGCTGCTGCTGGGCGCGCTGCGCGAGGCGGGGCACCGCATCAGCCTGGCGTTCGACGCCATGCAGGGCTACCGCCGCGTGACGGCGCTGCAGCCCGACCTGGTGCTGCTGGACGTGCGCATGGGCGCCACCGACGGCTACGCCACCTGCCGGCTGCTGAAGGCCGACCCCGCCACGGCGCACATTCCAGTGATCTTCGTGACCTCGTCGGGCTCGGTGGAAGAGCGCCTGACGGGGCTGCGCGAGGGCGCCGTCGACTACATCCTGAAGCCCTTCGAACCGGCCGAAGTGCTGGCGCGCGTGGCGGTGCACCTGGCGCTGTCGGGCAGCCGACAGCAGGCGCAGGCCTGCATGGCCGAGGCCGCGAGCGCGCTGGACAACGCCCGTGGCGAGCGCGCGAACACCGGCAGGAACCCCGACAGCCTCGGCCGGGTGCTCGTGCAGGCCGCCGAACGCGTGGTGCGTGCGGACCTGGCGCAGGTGCCCGCCCTGCCCGAGCTCGCGGCGCGCGTGGGCACGCACGAAAAGCGCCTGTCGCGGGTGTTCCGCGAACAGACCGGCGGCTCGGTGTTCGCGTTCGTGCGCCAGGCGCGGCTGGGCGAAGCGCAGCGCCTGCTGGGCGCGTCGGCGCTCAGCGTGGAAGAGGTGGCGCAGGCGGTGGGATTCTCGAACGCAGCCAACTTCTCGACGGCGTTCCGCGAGCGCTTCGGCTGCACGCCCACGGCATTCCGCCACGCACCGGCGGCTGCACGGCAGGCACCGTCGTCATTGCCGGCACCGCTGGCATGAGCCGGCGGTGACCCTGGTGCGCGGGCTCGCCGCCCTGCTGCTGTGCGCGGTGTTCTGGCTGGCAGGCACGCCCGCGGCGCAGGCCGGCACGCTGCGCCTGGACGGCACGACGCAGTGGCCGCTGGACATCGACAACGCGCTGGAGCTGTTCGAGGACACCGGCGCGCAGCTGTCGCGCGACGAGGTCGACGCGCTGGGCAGCGACACGCCCGGCGGCTTCCAGCCCGGCAACCCGGCGCGCATGCGGCAGGGCTTTTCGAAGTCGGCCTTCTGGCTGCGGCTCAGGCTGTCGAACGAGAGCGGCGCGCCCCGGTCGCTGCGGCTGGTGCTCAACGCCACCTGGCTGCAGCACGCGGACTTTCACGTGCTTCAGGGCACCACGTCACGCGCCGCATGGACCCATGAAGAGGCCGGCGTGTCGGTGCCGCTGCACGGCGCACGCGACCGGGTGCCCACGCTGTCGCTCGACCTGCGGCCCGGCGAGCAGGCGCGCGTGCTGGTGCGCGTGCAGTCGCGCAGCAGCGTCAAGCTCGCGCCCGAGCTGCACACCGCCGACAGCTGGCGCGAAGCCGAGAGCAGCCATGCCTTGCTCGACGGCCTGCTGATCGGCGGGCTGCTGGTGCTGGCGGTGTATTCGCTGGCGCTGTGGTTCATCTCGCGCAGCCTGCCGATGGCGCTGCAGAGCCTGGGCTTCGCCCTGGTCGCGCTCTACGAGAGCGTCTACCGCGGCCATGCGAGGCTCGCGCTGTGGCCCGACAACTTCGAGTGGAGCTACCGCGCGGCCGGCGTCACCGCCGGCTGCTGCGTGCTCAACCTGATGTGCCACCTGTATGCGGTGTCGCGGCGCGGGCCGGTGCGCGCACCCGGCTTGCCGGTGCTGCTGGCGCTGGCGGCGCTGCAATGCGTGGTGGTGATCGGCATGGCGTGGGGCCCGTACGCGCCGGCCGCCAAGCTCGCCACGCTGAGCGGGCCGCTGGCGGTGGTCGCGCTCACGGTCAGCACCTTTCTGTACATGCGGCGCGCGGGCCCCGGCGGCCAGCTGGCCTTCGTGATGATGTGCATCATCACCCTGGGCATGTGCCTGCGGCTCACCGAGCTGGTGATGCCGGCGCACACGATTCCCGGCTTCGACGCCTATGCGCTCGGCTTCCCGGGCATGCTGTTCGGCCTGGTGGCACTGGCCACGTGGACGCACCACCTGTCGCGCCAGCGCCTCGAGGCGCAGCGCACGCTGGGGCACTGGCAGGCCGACGAGCAGCAGCGCCTGCACGAAGAAGTGGCACGCAAGACGCATGCGCTGAACGCCGCGCTCGAGCAGGCCGAGCACGAGGCGCGCGAGCGGACGCGGCTCATGGCCTATGTCAGCCACGACCTGCGCGCGCCGCTGGCCACCATCATCGGCAACGTGCGCCTGCTGCGCGACGAAAACCTGCCGCCGGCCGAGCGGCTGCAGGCCATCGAGCGCAGCGCAACCTACCAGCTCACGCTGATCGACGACCTGCTCGACTATGCCAAGGGCGAGCTGCTGCCCTTCTCGTTCGAACCCCGGCCGGTGCACCTGCGCGCGCTGATCGACGATATCGCGCAGTACGCCGACACGCTCGCGCAGCGCCAGCACAACCGGTTCGAACTGGAGGTGAAGGGCGCGCTGCCGATCGGTGTGCACCTGGACAGCAAGCGCTTCCTGCAGTTGCTGCTCAACCTGCTGTCGAACGCCGCCAGGTTCACGCGCGACGGCAAGATCGGCCTGCGCGTGCAGGCGCGGCCGCGCGCGGACTCGTGGCGGCTCCAGTTCGAGGTGTGGGACAGCGGCGTGGGCATCGACAAGGCCGACCAGGCGCGCATCTTCCAGGCCTTTGCGCAAGGTGCAGCGAGCGCGGACGGCAACGGGCTCGGGCTGATGATTGCGCGGCGCATCGTTCAGCACATGGGCGGTCGGCTGCTGCTGGAGAGCCGCCGCGAACTCGGCACGCGCGTGCGCTTCTCGGTGATCGTGAAGGACGCGCCCAAGGAACTGCTGCCGTTCGCCCTCGCCAAGCCGCAGCCTGCGCGCCCTGTCCCTGCGGCCCAGCGCCGCAGGCGGCGCCCGCCCCTGCCCGCGATCGCGCCGCTGCCTGCGGCGGTGCGCGAAGAACTGGAAATGCTCGCGCGCGACGGCCGCTGGAGCGACCTGCACGAATGGGCCGACCGGCTGGACGGCGACACGCCGCATTCGGCGTTGGTCGACGCGGTGCGGCACGCGCTGGACCTGCTGGACTTCGAGCACATCCGTCTGCTGGCGCGTGCCACGCCGAGCGCGGGTCAGTGACGCGGTGGTGCGCTGGCGCCCGCGCGTCGGTCAGGCCGGCGCGGTGGGTGATTCACGTGCGGGCGCAGCGCCCTGCGCTGCGTCCTGCGGATGGCTTGCCGCGTAGCGTTCGAGGAACAGGTAGAGCACCAGCCCGCCGGCCAGCGGCAGCAGGTAGTACAGCGCACGGTACGCGAGCACGGCGCCCATCAGCGCACCCTGCTTCACGGTGCCCGACAACAGCGCGAGGTAGACGGCCTCGAGCACGCCAAGCCCGGCCGGAATGGGTGTGATCACGCCGACGATGGACGCGGCGAGCAGCACGCCCATCGTGGTCGCGTAAGGCACCTGCTGGCCCAGCAACAAATACATGGCCGCGCCCATCAGCGCCCAGTTGCTGGCGGAAAGCGCCAGCTGGACCACGGCCAGGCGCGCACTCGGCAGGTGGAGGCGCTTGCCCCTGAAGCGCCATTCGCGCCCGCGCGACACGGCACAGGCCACCACATAGGCCAAGGCCAGAAGAATCATCACCACGCCGAGCGCGCGCAATGCGAACTCGCCGATGTGCGCCTGGCGCGGCGGCTCGATCACGCCCGAGGCGAACAGCCCGCCAGCCAGCAGCCCATAGCCGAGCCAGTTGGTGACGAGGCTGAGGCCGACGATCTGCGCGACGGTCGCGTCGTCCAGGCCGGCGCGCGCATAGAGGCGCGCGCGCATCGCGATGCCGCCGACCAGGGAGCCGAGGTTGAGGTTGAAGGCATAGCTCGTCACCGCAATGGCCCAGGTGCGCCAATACGGGAGGCGGTGCCGCACATGGCGCTTGCCGATCAGGTCGAAGCAGCCGTAGAGCGCATGGCTGGCCGTCGCGAGCCCGAGCACCGCGAGCAGCAGCCAGGGCGAGTAGCGCTGCAACGCGTGCCAGGCGCCAGCCCAATCGACCTTGTGCGCGTGCGACAGCAACAGGCCCAGCACGGCGATGCCGAGCAGAGGCAGCGCCCATTTGCGGCAGCGTTGCCACAGCGAGCCGGGTGGTCGTGCAGCGTCCTGCGCGGCGTCCAGAGAAGCAGCCGCGTGGGTCGCCTGGAAACTCATGGCCGTGCGCCTCAGGCCGGGTCTTGCTTGCCGCTCGTCGCGGGAGTCTTGGCTCCCGCGGAGCCCTTGTCCTGGAGCTTGTCGTGGCGCACCTGCTTCATCAGTTCCTCGCCCTCGGTGTCGCGGCCATCGCTGGGCACGGACTCTTCCTGCGTGACTTCGGGTTCTTCGTGCCTTGAAGGCTTGGACGTGGACATGGACGACTCCTCGATCTCTGTGTGGATACGAAGAGTTTTCGGCGTCCGGGGCGCAGGCACCGCCATCCGTCGGCGACGACCGGTGCAGGACATTTGCCATAGCCGCAGGTCGGCGGGAGGCGCCCTCCGGCGCCCACGGCCTCGCCGCAAAGGTCACGGTCTCATGCCCGCGGAACCTGGCCGGCTGCCTGCCTTACAGTGTCATTTGCTGCGGCAGCCAGGTCACGATGCCGGGCACGAAGTAGATGAGCAGCACGGCCAGAACCATCAGCAGGAACATGGGGAGTGCCACCTTCGCGATATACGGCAGCTGGCGCCCCGTCATGCCTTGAAGGACGAAAAGGTTGAACCCGACGGGTGGCGTGATCTGCGCCATCTCGACCACGAGCACGATGAAAATGCCGAACCAGATCGGGTCGATGCCCGCCGCCAGCACGGTGGGCATGATCACACCCATCGTCAGGACCACCATCGAAATCCCGTCCAGGAAGCATCCCAGCACGATGTAGAAAATGGCCAGCATCATGATGAGCTGAAACTTCGACAGGCCCTGCGAACCGATCCACTCGGCAAGGTGGCGTGGCAGCCCGATGTAGCCCATGGCCAGCGTCAGAAAGGCCGCACCCGCCAGGATCAGCGCCATCATGCAGTACAGCCGCGTGGCCCCGAGGAGCGACTCCTTGAAGGAGCTCCAGTTCAGGGAACCTTGCACGGCCGAAATGACAAGGGCACCCACGACGCCGACCGCCGCAGCTTCCGTCGCCGTGGCAATCCCCGCGTAGATGGAGCCGAGCACCGCCAGGATCAGAAGCGCCACGGGAATCAAGCTGCGGGATTCGCGCAGCTTTTGCATGAAGCTCATCTTGGCGTCGGCCGGCGGGATCTGGTCCGGGTGGCGCAGGGCCCACAGCGCGATGTAGCCCGAGAACAGCAATGCCAGGAGCACGCCGGGCAGGACACCGGCGATGAACAGCTTGGCAATGGACACGTCCGCGCTGACCCCATAGACGATCATGATGATCGAGGGCGGAATCAGCAGCCCCAGCGTACCGGCGCCGGCCAGCGTGCCAATGACCATGTCCTCCGGATAGCCGCGCTTCTTGAGTTCGGGAAGCGTCATCTTCCCGATGGTTGCGCAGGTTGCGGCACTCGACCCCGACACCGCTGCGAAGATGGCGCAGCCCACGACGTTGGTGTGCAGGAGCCGCCCTGGCAAGGCCTGCATCCAGGGCGCCAGACCCTTGAACATGTCCTGCGACAGCCTGGTGCGAAACAGGATCTCGCCCATCCATACAAAGAGCGGCAGCGCGGTCAATGTCCAGCTGGAAGCGGATCCCCAGATCGTGACGGCCATCGCATCCCCGGCAGAGCGCGACGAAAAGAGCTCCATGCCGATCCACGCCACCCCGGAGAGGGTGAGGCCGATCCAGACACCGCTGCCGAGAATGAGGAACAGGCTGACGATCAGCAGGCCTGCAACGGCGATGTCATTCATGGCGCAGCGCCTCGTTGTTTTGAGGTGCTATCCGGCCACGCCACTCGAGGACGAATTCGTCGATCGAGGCGATGGCGAGGATCACGGTGCCGATGGCCATGGCCAGTTGAGGAATCCACAGCGCCGTCGCATCGTTGCCGGTGGAGATGTCGTTGAAGACATGGGAGTTCCAGACCAGCCGCACGCTGTAGAACGCGAACAGACCGGCAAGCAATGCGCCTGCGCCCATGGCCCAGCGCTCCAGCCAGCGCCGGGCGGAAGGCTTCAGACTGGAGACGATCAGCGTCACCCGGATGTGTTCGCCACGCTTGAGCGTGTGCGCCAGGGCGAGGAAGCCGGCGCCGGCCATGAGATAGCCAGCGTAGGCATCCGTGCCTGGTACGTTGAAGTGGAGCTGTCGTCCCACGATCGACAGCAGCACCATCAGCAGCAGACCGATCATGAAAAGCGCCGCCAGGGCGGCGGCACTGTCATAGAGAAAATCGAGCGTCTTGCGCATGGGATGAACGCCCCAGCCCTACATCTTCTTGTAGGCGTCGATGATGGCCTGGCCTTCGGGCCCGGACTTCTCGATCCATTCCTTCTGCATGGTCTCGCCCACCTTCTTCATGTCTGCCTTCAGTTGTGCGGACGGGACGTGGATCGTCATGCCGTTCTTCTTGAGCAGGTCGAGGTATTCGAGGTTCTTCTTCTTCGAGCTGTCCCAGCCACGCTTCTCCGCCTCGGCACCGGCCTTCAGCACGGCCTCCTGCGTCGGCTTGTCGAGCGCGTCGAACGCCTTCTTGCTGACCAGCACCGCGTTCTTCGGCAGCCAGGCCTGGGTGTCGTAGAAGTTCTTGATGTATTCATAGGTCTTGGTGTCGTAGCCCGTCGAGCCGGAGGACATGTAGGACTCGATCACGCCGGTTGCCATGGCTTGCGAGAGCTCGGCTTGCTGCACGGTCACCGGCTGTGCGCCGACCAGATCTGCGATGCGCGCCGTCGCGGGGCTGTAGGCACGCCACTTCACACCCTTGAGGTCTGCGGCCGATTCGATGGTCTTCTTGACGAAGATGCCCTGAGGCGGCCATGCCACCGCATAGAGCAGCATGATCCCTTGGTCGCCGAGTTTCTTTTCGAGCGCCGGCTTCTGCGCCTGATAAAGCTTCCACGCCGCGTCGTAGCTGTCCGCCAGAAATGGAAGACCATCCGCCCCGAAGCCCTGCCACTCGTTCTGGTAGTTGACCAGCAGGATTTCGCCCATCTGTGCCTGCCCGCCTTGAACTGCGCGCTTGATCTCGGGGGCCTTGAAGAGCGACGCGTTCGCGTGAAGCGTGATCTTCAGCTTTCCACCGGAAGCCTTGTCGACGTCACCGACGAACTGGGCGAGATTTTCGGTATGAAAATTGTTCGCCGGGTACGCCGTCGGCAGGTCCCACTTGGTCTGGGCGAATGCAGAGACACCCAGTGT
Source organism: Variovorax sp. 10N412 (assembly GCF_056394985.1). Classification (NCBI taxonomy): domain Bacteria; kingdom Pseudomonadati; phylum Pseudomonadota; class Betaproteobacteria; order Burkholderiales; family Comamonadaceae; genus Variovorax; species Variovorax sp. 10N412. Next base: position 22,119 of record NZ_JBFTIO010000015.1, on the reverse strand, counting down.
CAGACCAGCAACGCCGAGACAGAACTTGAAATTCATGATTGCTCCGGTGGAAGGAATGTCGAGACGACAAGGATAGGAGCAAATACCGGGCCATCGTCTCCGGGTTGCCACGGGCTTTCCGCTCGCTCGTGGTTGCCGCAGCTTCCGCCAGCCTTCTACAAGAGCATGAACGCTGCGGCAGCGACCATCGTCGGCGCTAGCGCTCCGAGCAGCAGGCCGCCGGCGCCGATCGTCTCGTCGGAGAAACCCCTCTTGAGAAGCGCAACGCCTGCCGGGTTCGGCGCGTTGGCGATCACCGTCAGTCCACCGCCAGCCACCGCCCCGGCAAGCAGCATGTATTTGGACTCGTCCGAGATTCCCGCGATGAGCGACCCCAGATAGGTCAGCGCCGCGTTGTCCGTGATGGCTGTCAAGCCGAGCGCGCCGAAGAACAAGGCCACCGGCTCCAGGCTGGACACCACCGGCTGCAACCACCACTGCTGCATTCCGCCGAGCACCACCAGGCCAGCCAGGAAGAATCCGACGAGCAACGCCTCCTTGATGATCAGTGGGCTCTGATGCCGCTCGTAGGCTTGTGTGAACCCCAGGAACATCAGGAAGAGCCCGAGAAAGGCCACCGGATGGTGGGCGAACATCACGATGCCAGCAAGCAGGACCAGGTGTGTCAGCACCACCGGTATCGGTACCGGCGCATCGGAAGACGCCGCACTTGCAGAGACAACGGGCAAGTGCCTGCGCAACACATACGTGGCGACGGTCGCATTGACGAGCACAGCCAGCGCGGCCTTCCAGCCGAAGGTGACAACCATGAACGCGCTGTCCCACTGCCAGGTCGAGGCGACCATCAGAACGGGTGGCGCGGCATAGGAAGTGAGCGTGCCTCCGATCGACACGTTGACGAACAGCACCCCCAAGGCCAGGTATTTCAGCGACTCGGGCACCTGTGGTCTGAAAATCTGCGGCGCGAGCATCAACGCAGCGATGGTCATCGCCGCCGGTTCGGTGATCAGGGATCCGAGCAGCGGAACAGCCGCGAGCCCGAGCCAGGCCGCCGCGATCGGCGTAGGCAACGGCAACACCCGCGCAATGGTGTTCACGCTGGACATGACCGTCATCAGCACCGGCCGGGACGCAGCCACCACCATGACAACGAAGACGAAGAGCGGTTCTGTGTAGTTGCGCGACTCCGCGTAGGTCAGCGCGTGATCGCCGCCGGCCACCAGCGCCATCGAAAGAACGAGCACGATGGCCCAGAACCCGAAGACGACCTCGACCTCGCCCAGCAAGTGAAACATGCCGGCATGCCGCGGAAAACGGTGCGACAAGCGCTCGAACTGCTTGACCGTGAAGGTATGGAGGAGCGCCACAGCAAAAAGGGCTGCGGCAATGTATTGGATGGCGGGTTCTTGCATCAGGTGCTGACGTTTCAATTCCGCGTGGCGGCCCGACCAGCGCATGAACCTGCGTACCGCATCGAGCGGATCCGCACCCTGGTCTCAGTCTAACCGGCCTCGCATGAATGGCCTGTCGAAACGGGGGGCTTGGCTGCACGCAAATCCTGCCGCCCTGGCGCCTGCGCCGCCAGGGCGACCGACGGCGGACAACACAGATGGCCAATACCAAACCTCCAACCGGCTCTTGCCGTGGAGGATTCATGGTGCCCTGCGAACTGCTCGAACGACTCTGCTCTGCCCAGTTACCGAGAACTACGCGGAAGTCTTGCCCTTCGGCGGCGCATCTTCTGCCACCCGAGCGGCAGTCAATCGCGCAACCATCCATTCCTCGTTCGTGCGGATGACGCGCACCGTGACCCCGCTCCGGGCGACGGAGATCACATCGGCGCCCGCTGCGTTTCGCGCCGGGTCGAGGCGAACGCCGAGGAAGTCGAGCCCTTCGCAGATGCGCGCCCGCACCGGCGCGCAGTTTTCACCAATACCTCCGGCGAAGACCAGCGTGTCGAGCCCGCCAAGGGCCGCCGCATAGGCACCGACCCACTTCTTCGCCTGGTAGCAGAACAAGGCGATCGCGTCGGCCGCTCTTGCATCGACCGCTTCGCGCGCGAGCAAGTCGCGAATGTCGGAACTGGTTTCCGAGATGCCGAGCAGTCCCGACGCATGGTTGGCCATGGCATCGAACTGCACGGGCGTCATGTGCTCGGTTCTCTCAAGATAGAGCGCCAGGCCGGGATCCACGTCGCCGGAACGCGTGCCCATGGGCATGCCGCCGGCGGGCGTGAAGCCCATGCTCGTGTCGATCCCCTCTCCGCCCTTCACGGCAGCCAGGCTGGCACCGCCGCCCAGGTGCGCGAGGACCACCCGCCCCTTCGCGGCAGCGGGACCGGCGGCGCGCGCAAGCGCCAGCATCAGGTATGCATACGACAGACCGTGAAATCCGTAGCGGCGTACGCCCTTCTCACCCAGGCGCCGTGGAATGGCCAGCATCCTGGCCACCAGCGGCATGTGGCTGTGAAAAGCCGTGTCGAAGCACGCCACGTGCGGCAGCAACGGCGCATGCTTGCGCACGGCCTCGATCAACTCGATCTCGTCTGGCAGGTGATCCGGGTCGACCCACTGGATCCGGCGCAGATCGTCCAGCAGGTCGCGCGTGACGAGTTCGGGGTCGGTATGGCCCATGCCATGGATCAGGCGGTAGCCCACGGCAGTGAGCGTCTCGAAGACCTTGCGCGTGTCCAGCCAGTCGAGCACCGCCTTGGTGGCCGAGGTGTAGTCCCTGACCGCCTTGAGGGGAACTTCGTGTGCCACGCCGTCCACCCCGGCGAAGCGCAGACTGGAGCCACCAATGCCGATACGGTCCAGCTTGCCGTGGAGCTGGCACTCCGGCCTCCCGCCCATGCGGTACACGCCGAACCGGATGCTGGAGGACCCGCCATTCAAGGCGAGGATGACCGGACGCGCAGACTTCATGAGTCGCCGCAGTTTCCGGCGCGCGGCGAACATAGGTCTGTGCGGTAACGAACATACGAAGCGGCGGACTCCCTGCGCCGGGGCCTCGGCGTCGGCCTGTTCCAGTTGGCCAGGCGGCATGCAAGCAGAACCGACTTGTTCGGGGAGCGAGCCAGATGGAACGGCACGCGCCGCCGGTACAGCCAAGTCCCCGGCCGAGCTCGTGCCCCTACTTTTGCGGCAGGCTGCGGATGAACTTAAACCGCATTCAGCGGGATGCGAAGGTAGGAACCCGGCCAAAGTGCTCGGCTTCCTGGATCTTGCCGGGACTGGGCCCCTCCCTGGCCTTCGTCATGGCGGGGGCCATCGCTGTGGGCGCGCTGGCCTTCGGGCTGGCCAACCGCCGCGCCGTGTCCTTCCTGGGCGCCGGGATGCGGCTGCCTCCAGCGCGCCACATCGACCGCCGCCTGGTCCTGGGCAGCGTGCGCTTCGGCATCGGTTGGGGCGTCGCCGGCTTCTGCCCGGGCCCGGCCCTCGTGTTCCTCGGAATGGGCGAAGGTCAAGGCGCTCGTCTTCGTGGCTGCGATGCTGGCGGGCATGGGCGTTTTCGAGCTTTTAGAAAGCCTCGAGCGCGCGCTCTTGAACCATCGGGCCTGAAATGCAAAAAGCCCTAAGTAGTTGATCTACTTAGGGCTTTTTGTCTTTAGCGGTCGCCTGTGGACGACTGCAAAGTAATGAGTGGTGGCCTGGGGCGGAATCGAACCACCGACACGCGGATTTTCAATCCGCTGCTCTACCAACTGAGCTACCGGGCCATTGTGTGCAGCCTCGAATTATACAGCGCTTCTGCGCCCTCTTGAAAGATCCACACCAAGTTGTTTGAGTTTTCTGTACAGATGGGTGCGCTCGAGGCCGGTTTTCTCGGCCACGCGCGTCATGGACCCGTTCTCCATCGCGAGGTGGAATTCGAAGTACGCCTTCTCGAAACCGTCGCGCGCATCGCGCAGCGGGCGGTCGAGGTCGAAGCTCTGGGTCGATTGCGGACCGGCGTCGGCCACAGGCACGGAGGCCAGCGACGCCATCATCAGGCTGTCGCCTGTGGTGGTGATGGCTGCGGCCTGCATGCCATTGGCCGGAGGGGGTACCACGCCGGCGGCGGCGCGACGTGCGCTTTCACGCGCCAGGCCCTGCTCCACCGCCTTGAGCAGCTTCTGCATGGTGATGGGCTTTTCGAGGAACGCGAAGGCGCCGATGCGCGTGGCGTCGACCGCGGTGTCAATGGTGGCGTGGCCGCTCATCATGATCACCGGCATGCTCAGCAGACCCGAGGTGGACCACTCCTTGAGCAGCGTCACCCCGTCGGTGTCGGGCATCCAGATGTCCAGAAGCACGAGGTCGGGCCGCGCGCGCTGGCGCGCAGCGCGGGCTTCGGCGGCGTTTTCCGCGAGCTCCACGTTGTGGCCTTCGTCATTGAGAATTTCGAAGAGCAGGTCCCGGATGCCCAGCTCGTCATCGACCACGAGAATGTTTGCCATGAGTGCTGCTTGTTGTATGCGCTGGTGTCTGCAAAGGTGTGTAGAAGTCCGCTGGCCCATCCGTCGCCCGTGCGACGGATTCGTGCAGCTCAGGCGGCGGAAGACTTCGAATCTTCGGTGTGAGCGACCGCTGCCCGCGACTCGCTTGCCAGCGCGAATGATAGCGAGACTTGCGCCCCTGCCACAGCCCCACCGACCATGCGGTTGGAAAGCTCGATGCGCGCGCCGTGTTCGTCCGCGATCTTCTTGACGACCGCAAGGCCCAAACCGGTACCTTTTGTTTTCGTGGTGACGTACGGTTCGAACGCGCGCTTCAGAATGTTTTCGGCAAAACCCGGCCCGCTGTCCTGCACCGTCAGGCGCACGCGCTGACCCGAATCACCGAGCCGCGTGCGAATGACAACCTCGCCCACCTTGCCCGTGCCGGTGGCGCCGGCCTCGGCGGCGTCCTGCGCGTTCTGCAGCAGGTTGTGGATGACCTGGCGAATCTGCTGGTCGTCGCCGCGGATCGGCGGGCAGCGCTCGTCGAGCTCGAAGCGCAGCACGATCGGCAGGCTCTCGGTGTTGTAGAGCTGAAGCACGTCGGCCAGCAGGGCGTTGAGGTCGACCGGCTTCAGGTCGGCTGCGGGCAGCCGCGCGTAATCGCGGAATTCGTTCACCAGCCGCTTCATCGCATCGACCTGGTCGACGATGGTCTTCACCGACTTCACCAGGATGGCCTGCTCGGGCGGCGGCACCTTGCCCGACAGCTTCATCTCGAGCCGCTCGGCCGACAACTGGATGGGCGTGAGCGGGTTCTTGATCTCGTGCGCAAGGCGGCGCGCCACCTCGCCCCAGGCCTGCGCGCGCTGGGCCGAGACGATCTCGGAGATGTCGTCGAACACCAGCAGCCGCGCCGCGCCGGGCAGCTCCGCCCCGCGCGCGACGATGTTGATGGCGCCGTCCTTGTGCGGCAGGTCATTCCCGGAGGCGTTCAGCTCGAACGCGTGCTGCCAGTGGTCCAGGCCGTGCTGCATGCGCTCGACGAGGAAGTCGTCAAACTGCTGCTGCACCTTGGCGCCGAAATCGGCCAGGCCCGGCACGTCGACCAGCGCCTGGCCCTCGTAGGCCGCCATCGGCGCGCGCAGCACGCGGGTGGCGCCCGGGTTGGTGGACAGCACCGTGCCCTTGGCGTCCAGAACGATCACGCCCGAGGTCAGGTTGTCCAGAATGGTCTGCAGGTTGGCACGGGCGGCGTCGAGCTGGCCCATGGTCTTCTCGACCGCGCCCCGGGCATCGGCCAGCTGCTGCGTCATGACGGCGAACGAACGCGTGAGGCCGCCCAGCTCGTCCTTGCCCTGCAGCACGGCGGTGGGCCGCAAGTCGCCGGCCGCCACCTGGCGCACGCCGTCGGCCAGCACCAGCAACGGCCGCGCGAGCTGGTTGCCGAACAGCACGGCCAGCAGCACCGCGCCGAACACGGCCAGGAACAGGCTCAGCGTGAGCGTGCCGATGTACATGCGGCGCAGGCCTTCGCGCGCGAGCGCCCGCTCCTGGTACTCGCGGTTGGCCTCCTGCACGGCGAGCGCGTTGGCCACCACCGCTGGCGGCAGCGGGCGCGTGACCTGCAGATAGCGCGGCGCGGTGTCGAAGTCGAAGCCCGGCCTCTGCACCATGGCCAGCGCGCGCACGCTCGCGATCGGCGGCGCAGCGCCGGGCGCGGCGGTTTCGTCCAGCCCTTCGATGTGGGCCACGGCACGTTCCGGGCGAACCTGGCGAAACTGCTGCACCGTCGGACGCTCGGGGCTGAGCTGGAACCGCGAGGTGCCGGCGCTGGCCACCAGTTGACCGGTGCCGGTCCAGAGGATCACGTCGGTGGCCTCGAGCTGGTCGCGGATGCGCTCGAGCGACAGGCCCGCGCTGGCGTCGGGCACCTGGGCGAGCTGCGCGCTAGCACTGCGCGTCTTGGCCGCGAGGTCGTCGGACAGCGAATCGAGCGTGGCCCGCCCGAGGTTCAGGCCGGCGTCGAGCGCGCCTTCCACCTTCACGTCGAACCAGCTCTCGATGGAGCGCGCCACGAATTGGTAGGACACCACGTAGACCAGCGCACCGGGCACCACGCCCACCAGCGCGAAGATGGCCGCGAGCTTGATGAGCAGCCGGCTGCCGAACTTGCCTTGCCGCAACCGCTGCAGCAGGCGGACGGCGACCCAGCCGATCACCAGCACCAGCAGCACCGCCACCACCACGTTGATGCCGAACAGGCGCACGTAATAGCGCTCGTACAGCGCGCGGTTGTTGGTGGCCTGGGCCAGCAGGAACATCAGCACCAGGCCGATGGCCGTGACCAGGGCCGCGCCCACGCCGAGGGCCCAGCGCGTGGCCCGCGCGCGGCGCGCGGCCGGCGGTGCCGCAGCGCTGCTGCGCCCGGAAGTGCTCACTTCTGCTTCTCCACCGCGAGTCGGGCCGTGCGTTCGGCGGCGATGTTCCAGTCGGACTGGCCGACCACGCCGATCTGGAACGGTCGCGGCAGCTGCGAGGTATCGAGCCGGAAGCTGAAGGTGACCTGGTGCAGGGGGTCGTCACCGATTTCGCCGGCGTCGCCCAGGCGCAGACGGCCCACCCGCTTGATGGCGTCCAGCGCATCGGCCAGGGTGTCGAAGTTCTGGTTCAGCGAGATGCCCAGGCCGGCCGCGCTGCTGATCGGCGCCGCCGACACGTTCAGGCGCCAGCGCCGCGTGAGCGGCTGGTACGCCAGCCGCATGTGGCGCGTGACCTGGGCGACCTTGCGGTCGGTCCAGTACCAGCGCTCCTGGAAGATCTCGGCTTCGGCCACGAAGTAGATGGCAATGCCCTTGTCGAGCACCTCCTCGACCAGCGAGGGCAGGTCGAACTGCACGGCGGCACTGAAATAGACGCCGTCGTCGGCCTGCTCGAGGCGCATCTGCGTGATCGATGTCCCCACGCGTCCCTGCGCCGCCACCGGGGCCGGCAGCCAGGCCATCCATATCACCCACACCCAGAGCAGCACGGCCAGCAGGGCCGGACGGCACCGTTCAGTGCGAGCGCTTTTCGAGCAGTGCGTAGAAGAAACCGTCGTGGTCACCCAGCAGATTGTCCGGGACGCCGCGACCATTCGACCCGTTTTGGGGCAGCAAATGGCCGGGTGACGGCAGCAATCGTGCGTCGGTGTTGTGTACAAGAAACGCATCAATTTGTTGCGAACCTTCTTCGCGAAACACGGAGCAGGTGCAGTAAAGGAGACGGCCGCCGGGCCGCACCAGCGGCCAGAGCGCCGCCAGGAGTGCGGCCTGCTGCGCGGCCAGCTGGGCGGTATCGCTTTCGCGGCGCAGCCAGCGCACGTCGGGATGGCGCCGCACGATGCCCGAGGCGGTGCATGGCGCATCGAGCAGGATGGCGTCGAACGGCGTGCCGTCCCACCACTGGGCGGGACGCGCCGCGTCGGCCACCAGCACCTTGGCCTTCATGCCGATGCGCAGCAGGGTCTCGTCGATGCGGCGGCTGCGCACGGCGTCGACTTCCAGCGCCGTGACCTCGACCGCGTCGGGGCCGGCCAGCTCGAGCAGGTGCGCAGTCTTGCCGCCGGGGGCGGCGCAGGCGTCGAGCACCCGCAACGGCGCGGCGCCGGGCCTGGCCGCCAGCAGGCCGTCGAGCAGCAGCGGCGCGGCCATTTGCGCGGCGGCGTCCTGCACCGAGCTGGCACCGCCGGCAAAGCCGGGCAGTTGCTGCACGGGCCGGGCGCGCGCCAGTTGCAGGCCGAAGGGGCCCACGCGCGTGGCCGCGAGACCGACGGCTTCCAGCTCCACCAGATAAGAGGCCGGGGTCGCGCGTTGCGCATTGACCCGCAGCGTCATGGGCGCCTGCGCGTTATCGGCGCTCAGTACACGCTGCCATTCGCGCGGATGGTCGCGCTTCAGGCGCTCGATCCACCAGCGCGGGTGGTTCCACTGCGCGACCGGCTCGCTGTCGGTCACGGCGACGAGTTCGTCGCGCTCGCGCAGAAAGCGACGCAGGCAGGCGTTGATGAAGCTGGCTTGCGCCCGCGTGGCGGGATTGCGCTTGGCGGCCTCGACCGCTTGGTCGACCAGCGTGAAGGGCTCGTAGGGCGCGCGCTCGCTGTCCCAGGCCAGCGCCAGCGCGGTGCACAGCAAGGCATCGGGCAGCGGCGGCGGCGTGCGCTTGGCCAGGTGGCGGCGCAGCGCCTCGGCGCGGCCGAGCCAGCGCAGCACCTGGAAGCCGAGCGCCTGCACGCCGGGGCGCAGCGCGGGTTCGACTGCCTCGAACGCGACCGAGCCCGAGGTGCCGGCGCGGATCGACGCCAGCGCCACCGCGGTCAGTTGCAGTTGGCGCCAGAGCGGGGGTTGCAGCGACGGTGCGCTGCCGCTGCTCGAAGGATCGGAATGTAGTTCTGACAAGTTGGGGCGATGGTAACGGGCGCCTTGGAGCCGGACGCCGCGCAATGGAAAGAAAGAGGAGCCGCGCCGCCTGTTCAGAGCAGCGGTGCGGCCGCACGCAGACGCACGGCCCATGCCACCAGCAGCGCCGGAAACTGGGCAATCGCCGCGTTGTAGTGCGCAACCGCCAGGTTGAACTGGCTGCGCGCGATTTCGGCGGCCGCCGACGGCTCCGGCCACGCGATCGGCTCGAACACACCGGGCGTCGCGGCGGCCGAGCCCGGCAGCAACGGCGCCGGCCGCGACAGCGTGCCGTCGGCGTCGAACACGGTCACATCGTCCGGGTGCTGGCGGCGCCACGCGCCGAGCCACACCTGCAGCGCCGTGGCCAGCGCCGCCATGCCGCCGGCATCGAGGGGATGCAGCCGCGTCGCGCCCAGCAACGTCGACAGTTGCGTGGTCGCCGCCTGCAGAGGCGCAATGGACGAGAGCGACTCGTTCAGCGGCGCTGCATCGTCCGGCGGCGCGGCGGCGATGCTGGCCTGCACGAAGTCCAGCTGCTTGCCCAGGGCCGCGTCGAGCGCGCCGTAGGCCTGCAGCACGGCCGAGCGCAGACGCACCAGCCGGTTGTAGGAACCGACAAACCAGAACAGCAGCACCGCGATCACGATCCAGCTGGCCAGCGATTCGGGCAGCACGCTCATCGATAACAACGCCTCTCGGACAAAACAAAGAAAAACGCCCCCCAACCGGGGGCGGTCGGGGGGCGTGGGGTACCGGTCATGGCCGGTGATGCTAACCAGTTATTCGGTCGCTGCGCCTTCGCTGGCGCTGACCGTGGCGGCTGCATCGCTGCTCTCGTTGGAGGCAGCCATGTCGGCAGCCTCCGACTCGGCAATGGCGCGGCGCTCGGCTTCGTCCATGGCGTCCTTGACCTTGCGTGCCTGGTGGTACGCCATGCCGGTGCCTGCAGGAATCAGGCGGCCGACGATCACGTTTTCCTTCAGACCGCGCAGTTCGTCGCGCTTGCCCATGATGGCCGCTTCGGTCAGCACGCGCGTCGTTTCCTGGAACGAAGCCGCCGAGATGAACGAGTCGGTCGACAGCGAGGCCTTCGTGATACCCAGCAGCAGGTTGGTGAACGTCGCGGGGATCTTGCCTTCGGCGCGCAGGGCGTCGTTGGTGTTGAGCATTTCGCTGCGTTCGACCTGTTCGCCGGAGATGTAGTTCGTCTCGCCGATGTTGTCGACCACGACGCGGCGCAGCATCTGGCGAACGATCACCTCGATGTGCTTGTCGTTGATCTTCACACCCTGCAAGCGGTACACGTCCTGCACTTCGTCCACGATGTAGCGCGCGAGTTCTTCCGAACCCAGCAGGCGCAGGATGTCCTGCGGATCCGCCGGGCCGTCGACCACGCTTTCGCCCTTGTTCACCACCTGGCCTTCGTGCACCAGGATGTTCTTTTCCTTCGGCACGAGGTCTTCGTACACGCCGCCTTCGGGATCGGTGATCTGCAGGCGGATCTTGCCCTTGGTCTCCTTGCCGAACGACACGGTACCGGTCATTTCGGCCAGCATGCCCTTGTCCTTCGGCGAACGGGCTTCGAACAGCTCGGCCACACGCGGCAGACCGCCGGTGATGTCGCGCGTCTTCTGGCCTTCGACCGGAATGCGCGCCAGCACTTCGCCGGGGCCCACGTCCTGGCCGTCGCGGATCTGCACCAGCGAGCCGATCGGGAAGCCGATCGTCACCGAGTGGTCGGTGCCCGGGATCTTCACTTCGGCGCCGGAGGCGTCGATGAGCTTCACCTGAGGACGCACGACCTTGGCGGCGCCGCGGCGCTTCGGGTCGATCACGACCAGGGTCGACAGACCGGTCACTTCGTCCACCTGCTTGGCGACCGTGAGGCCTTCCTCGACGTTCTCGAACTGCGCCTTGCCGGCGAACTCGGTAATGATCGGGCGGGTCAGCGGATCCCAGTTGGCGAGCACGTGGCCGGCCTTGATCTGCTGGTCGGCCTTGACGGTCAGGATCGCGCCGTACGGCACCTTGTGGCGTTCGCGCTCACGGCCGTGCTCATCATGAATGACGATCTCGCCCGAACGCGAGATCACGACCAGGTCGCTCTTGCTGTTGGTCACGTAGCGCATCGTGGCGTTGAAGCCGATCGAGCCGTTCGACTTGGCTTCCACGCTCGAAGCGATGGCAGCGCGCGAAGCGGCACCGCCGATGTGGAAGGTACGCATCGTCAGCTGCGTGCCGGGTTCGCCGATGGACTGGGCAGCGATCACACCGACGGCTTCGCCGATGTTGATCAGGCCGCCGCGGCCCAGGTCGCGCCCGTAGCAGGTCGCACAGATGCCGAAGCGGGTTTCGCAGGTCAGCGCGGTGCGGACCTTGACTTCGTCGACGCCCTGGGCTTCCAGGACTTCGATGTTGTCTTCGTCGAACATCTCGCCGGCCTTCAGCAGCACCGAACGGTTTTCCGGGTGCAGCACGTCGTCCGCGGCCGAACGGCCCAGGATACGGTCGCGCAGCGATTCGATCACTTCACCGCCTTCGACGATGGCGCGCATCAGGTAGCCGCCGTGCGTGCCGCAGTCCTGCTCGGTCACGACCAAGTCCTGCGTCACGTCGACCAGACGGCGGGTCAGGTAGCCCGAGTTCGCCGTCTTCAGCGCCGTGTCGGCCAGACCCTTTCGGGCACCGTGGGTGGAGATGAAGTACTCCAGCACGTTCAGGCCTTCGCGGAAGTTCGCGGTAATGGGCGTCTCGATGATCGAGCCGTCCGGCTTGGCCATCAGGCCCCGCATGCCGGCCACCTGGCGAATCTGGGCCGCGGAACCGCGGGCGCCGGAGTCGGCCATCATGTAGATGGAGTTGAACGACTCCTGCTCGACGTCCTTGCCGTGGCGATCGACGACGCGCTCCTTGGAGAGCTTGGCCATCATGACCTTCGACACTTCGTCGCCGGCCTTGCCCCAGATGTCCACCACCTTGTTGTAGCGTTCGCCGGAGGTCACCAGACCGGACACGTACTGCTGCTCGATCTCCTTCACTTCCTTGGCCGAGCGCTCGATGATGCCGTGCTTTTCAGCGGGCACCAGCATGTCGTCGATGGCGATCGAGATGCCGGCCTTGGTTGCCAGGCGGAAGCCGTTCTGCAGCAGCTTGTCGGCGAACACCACGGTCTCTTTCAAGCCGCACTTGCGGAACGAGACGTTGATGAGCTTGGAGATTTCCTTCTTCTTCAGCGCCTTGTTGATGTTCGAGAACGGCAGGCCCTTCGGCAGGATCTCGGACAGCAGGGCACGGCCCACGGTGGTGTCCACGAGCGAGGTCGACGGCGTGAAGACGCCGGTTTCCTTGTCCTTGGTGTACTCCGTGATCCGTACTGCCACCTTGGCGGTGAGTTCGACTTCGTTGGCGTCCAGCGCGCGCTGCACTTCACCGATGTCGGAGAAGATCAGGCCCTCGCCCTTGCCGTTGATGCGGTCGCGGGTCGTGTAGTACAGACCCAGCACCACGTCCTGCGAAGGAACGATCGACGGTTCGCCCGAGGCCGGGAACAGCACGTTGTTGGAGGCCAGCATCAGCGTGCGGGCTTCCATTTGCGCTTCCACCGACAGCGGCACGTGAACGGCCATCTGGTCGCCGTCGAAGTCGGCGTTGAATGCCGCGCAGACGAGCGGGTGCAGCTGGATGGCCTTGCCTTCGATCAGGATGGGTTCGAAGGCCTGGATGCCCAGGCGGTGCAGCGTGGGAGCCCGGTTCAGCATGACCGGGTGCTCCTTGATGACCTCTTCCAGGATGTCCCACACCACCGGCGTGCCCGACTCGACTTCCTTCTTGGCAGCCTTGATCGTGGTCGCGATGCCCATGGCTTCGAGGCGCGAGAAGATGAAAGGCTTGAACAGCTCGAGCGCCATCAGCTTCGGCAGGCCGCACTGGTGCAGCTTGAGCGTCGGGCCCACCACGATCACCGAGCGGCCCGAGTAGTCGACGCGCTTGCCCAGCAGATTCTGGCGGAAGCGGCCGCTCTTGCCCTTGATCATGTCGGCCAGCGACTTGAGCGCGCGCTTGTTGGCGCCCGTCATGGCCTTGCCGCGACGGCCGTTGTCCAGCAGCGAGTCGACCGCTTCTTGCAGCATCCGCTTTTCGTTGCGCGCGATGATCTCCGGAGCCTTCAGCTCCAGCAGGCGGCGCAGACGCGAATTGCGGTTGATGACGCGGCGGTACAGGTCGTTCAGGTCGGAGGTCGCGAAGCGGCCACCGTCCAGCGGCACCAGCGGACGCAGGTCCGGCGGCAGCACGGGCAACACTTCGAGCACCATCCACTGGGGCTTGATGCCCGACTTGCGGAAGGCTTCCAGCACCTTCAGGCGCTTGGAGTTCTTCTTGACCTTGACTTCGGAGCCGGTCAGGTCGCCGCGCAGGCGTTCGATCTCGCTGTCGAGTTCGATGCCTTCGAGCAGGTCGCGGATGCCTTCGGCGCCCATCTTGGCAACGAACTCATCGCCGAATTCCTTGCGCTTCGCGTCGTAGTCGTCCTCGGACATGATGCCGAACTTCTTCAGCGGGGTCATGCCGGGGTCGGTGATCACGTAGGCTTCGAAGTACAGCACGCGTTCGATGTCGCGCAGCGTCATGTCGAGCACGAGGCCCAGACGCGACGGCAGCGACTTCAGGAACCAGATGTGTGCGCAGGGCGCGGCCAGGTCGATGTGACCCATGCGCTCGCGACGCACCTTGGTCTGCGTGACTTCAACGCCGCACTTCTCGCAGATCACGCCGCGGTGCTTCAGGCGCTTGTACTTGCCGCACAGGCACTCGTAGTCCTTGATGGGGCCGAAGATCTTGGCGCAGAACAGGCCGTCGCGCTCGGGCTTGAAGGTGCGGTAGTTGATCGTCTCGGGCTTCTTCACTTCGCCGAAAGACCACGAACGGATCTTCTCGGGCGACGCCATGCCGATCTTGATGGCATCGAAATGCTCGTCGGGCGTGAATTGCTTGAACAGGTCGAGTAATGACTTCATGTGACTCTTTCCTTGTTGCTTATGAACGTTCGAGTTCGATGTCCAGGCCCAGGGAACGGATTTCCTTGACCAGCACATTGAACGATTCCGGCATGCCGGCTTCGATGGAGTGTTCGCCCTTGACGATGCTCTCGTACACCTTGGTACGGCCCACCACGTCGTCGGATTTCACCGTCAGCATTTCCTGCAGGACGTAGGCAGCGCCGTAGGCTTCCAGCGCCCACACTTCCATTTCCCCGAAACGCTGGCCGCCGAACTGCGCCTTGCCGCCCAGGGGCTGCTGCGTGACCAGCGAGTACGGACCGGTCGAGCGTGCGTGCATCTTGTCGTCCACCAAGTGGTGCAGCTTCAAGAAGTGCATGTAGCCGACGGTGACCGGACGGTCGAACTGGTCGCCGCTGCGCCCGTCGTACAGGTACGCCTGCGTGCGCGTATCGGTCAGGCCCTTGAGCTTGGCGATGTCGTCCGGGTAGGCCAGCTTCAGCATGCCGCGGATTTCATCTTCCGAGGCGCCGTCGAACACGGGCGTCGCGAAGGTCGCGCCGTTCTGCAGGTTGGCTGCCATCTCGAGCAGCTCGGTGTCGCTCAGCGAACCGATGTTCTCCTGGCGGCCAGAGCCGTTGTACAGCTGCTCCATGAACTTGCGCAGCTCGGCCACCTTGGCCTCCTGCTGCAGCATGTCGCCGATGCGCTGGCCGATGCCCTTGCCGGCCCAGCCCAAGTGAACTTCGAGCACCTGGCCCACGTTCATCCGCGAAGGCACGCCCAGCGGGTTCAGGCAGATGTCGCACGGCGTGCCGTCGGCCATGTGGGGCATGTCCTCGACCGGAACGATCTTGGACACCACACCCTTGTTGCCGTGACGCCCGGCCATCTTGTCGCCGGGTTGCAGGCGGCGCTTGACGGCCAGGTAGACCTTGACCATCTTCAGCACGCCCGCGGGCAGCTCGTCGCCCTGCGTGAGCTTCTTGCGCTTTTCTTCGAACGCGAGGTCGAAGCTGTGGCGCGTCTGCTCCAGCGAGTTCTTGATCGACTCGAGCTGCGTGGCCACTTCGTCTTCCGCCGGGCGGATGTCGAACCAGTGGAACTTCTCGACCGACGACAGGTAGGCCTTGTCGAGCTTGGTGCCCTTGGCCAGCTTGTTCGGGCCGCCGTTGGCGACCTTGCCCGTCAGCAGCTTCTCGATACGGTCGAACGCGTCGGCTTCGACGATGCGCAGCTGGTCGTTCAGGTCGAGGCGGAAGCGCTTGAGCTCGTCGTCGATGATCTGCTGGGCGCGCTTGTCGCGCGTGATGCCCTCGCGGGTGAACACCTGCACGTCGATCACGGTGCCTTGCGAGCCCTGGTCCACGCGCAGCGAGGTGTCCTTCACGTCGGAAGCCTTCTCGCCGAAGATGGCGCGAAGCAGCTTCTCTTCCGGCGTCAGCGTGGTCTCGCCCTTCGGCGTGACCTTGCCCACCAGCGTGTCGCCCGGCTGCACTTCGGCGCCGACATAAATGATGCCGGATTCGTCGAGGCGGTTGAGCTGCTGCTCGGCCAGGTTCGGGATGTCGCGCGTGATTTCTTCGGCGCCCAGCTTCGTGTCGCGCGCCATCACCACCAGTTCCTCGATGTGGATCGAGGTGTAGCGGTCTTCGGCCACGACGCGTTCGGAGATCAGGATCGAGTCTTCGAAGTTGTAGCCGTTCCACGGCATGAACGCGATCAGCATGTTCTGGCCAAGGGCCAGTTCGCCGAGGTCGGTCGACGCACCGTCGGCCACCACGTCGCCCTTGGCGATCTTGTCGCCGCGCTTGACGATGGGACGCTGGTGGATGTTGGTGTTCTGGTTCGAACGCTGATACTTGATCAGGTTGTAGATGTCCACACCGACTTCACCGGCAGCCGCTTCGGCGTCGTTCACGCGCACCACGACACGGGTCGCATCGACGTAGTCGACGATACCGCCGCGGGTGGCCGTGACCACGGTGCCCGAGTCGACCGCGGAGACGCGCTCGATACCGGTACCGACCATCGGCTTCTCGGGGCGCAGCACAGGCACGGCCTGACGCTGCATGTTGGCGCCCATCAACGCGCGGTTCGCGTCGTCGTGCTCCAGGAACGGCACGAGCGATGCGGCCACCGACACGATCTGCGCGGGCGACACGTCCATGTACTGGATGCGTTCGGCACCGACCAGGATCGATTCGCCGGCTTCACGCGCGGAGACCAGGTCACCGGTCAGCACGCCGTCCTTGTCCAGGGCCGCGTTGGCCTGGGCGATGACGTACTTGCCTTCCTCGATGGCCGACAGGTAGTCGATCTCCATCGTGACCTTGCTGTCGACCACGCGACGGTACGGCGTCTCGATGAAGCCGTACTCGTTCAGGCGGGCGTACAGGGCCAGCGAATTGATCAGGCCGATGTTCGGGCCTTCGGGCGTTTCGATCGGGCACACGCGGCCGTAATGGGTCACGTGCACGTCGCGCACTTCGAAGCCTGCACGTTCACGCGTCAGGCCACCCGGGCCAAGGGCCGACACGCGGCGCTTGTGGGTGATTTCGGACAGCGGGTTCGTCTGGTCCATGAACTGCGACAGCTGCGAGGCGCCGAAGAATTCCTTCAGCGCGGCCGAGATCGGCTTGCTGTTGATCAGGTCGTGCGGCATCAGCGGCTCTTGTTCCGCTTGACCCAGACGTTCCTTCACGGCCTTCTCGATACGTGCCAGGCCGGTGCGGTACTGGTTTTCGGCCAGTTCGCCCACGCAGCGCACGCGGCGGTTGCCCAGGTGGTCAATGTCGTCGACTTCGCCGTTGCCGTTGCGCAGGTCCACGAGGATCTTGACCACGGCCAGGATGTCTTCGTTGGTCAGCACCATCGGGCCGGTCGATTCGTCGCGGCCGACCTTGGCGTTGAACTTCATGCGGCCCACGCGCGACAGGTCGTACGTGTCCGGGTTGTAGAACAGGCGCTGGAACAGGGCCTGCACAGCGTCCTCGGTCGGCGGCTCGCCGGGGCGCATCATGCGGTAGATGGCCACGCGCGCGGCGAACTCATCGACGGTTTCGTCGATGCGCAGCGTTTGCGAGATGTACGCGCCCTGGTCCAGTTCGTTCGTGTAGATGACCTGGATGTCCTGCACGCCCGAGGTGCGCAGCTTCTTCAGCAGCGCTTCGGTGAGTTCGTCGTTGGCCTTCGACAGGATTTCACCCGAGTCGGCATCGACGATGTTGCGGGCAATGACGCGACCGATCAGGAAGTCTTCCGGCACGCTGATGTGCGTGGTGCCGCCCTGCTCGAGTTCGCGCGTGTGGCGCGCGGTGACGCGCTTGTCCTTGGCGACCACGACCTTGCCCGACTTGTCGGTGATGTCGAAGCGCGCGACTTCGCCGCGCAGGCGTTCGGCGACGAACTCCATCTGCGCGCCGCTGTCCATCAGGCGGAAGTTGTCGTTCACGAAGAAGTTCGCGAGGATCGATTCCGGGTTCAGGCCGATGGCCTTCAGCAGGATCGTGACCGGCATCTTGCGGCGACGGTCCACGCGGAAGTACAGCATGTCCTTCGGGTCGAACTCGAAGTCGAGCCACGAACCGCGGTAGGGAATCACGCGGGCCGAGAACAGCAGCTTGCCCGAGCTGTGCGTCTTGCCCTTGTCGTGTTCGAAGAACACGCCCGGCGAACGGTGCAGCTGCGAAACGATCACGCGTTCCGTGCCGTTGATGATGAACGAACCCTTTTCGGTCATGAGCGGCACTTCGCCCATGTAGACCTCTTGTTCCTTCACTTCCTTGACCACCTTCGACTGCGAGGTCGACGACTCGCGGTCATAGATGATGAGCTGCACCTTGGCGCGCACGGCCGAGGCGAAGGTCAGACCGCGGGTCTGGCACTCGCGCACGTCGAACGCAGGCTTCGCCAGGTTGTACTCGAGGAACTTCATCTCGACGAAACCGTTGTGCGAGACGATCGGGAAGGCGGCGTCGAACGCGGCCTGCAGGCCTTCGACGGTGCGCTGTTTGGGGGCGATGCCGGCTTGCAGGAACGCGGTGTACGCGTCTTTCTGCATCTGCAGCAGGTAGGGAATTTCGACGACGCTGTCGCGATTACCGAAACTTTTTCGGATGCGCTTGCGTTCGGTGTAACTGTACGCGGACGATTGGGCCATGAGAGCTCCGGAGCTTGAGATCTTCAGCGACTTGTCAACAGTGCCTAGGCACTGATGCTTGGCGGCTGGCCACTACCAGCCGTTGGCGGACAGCGATGCGTTGCACATCGCCCGAACCAAGGGGTCTTCTGCAGTCGGGGTCAGAAGACACTCAAAAAGCGTCTCGTTTTTGGCTTTTCCGTCGACCTGAAGGTCTCCGGGAAAACCGGCAACGAGCCGGCTTTTGGGTGCGCTCTGAAAGCGGCAAAGGCTGGAGGGCCTTTTCAGGCACCTCCAGCCCTCTAGGGGGTCTGAATTACTTCAGTTCCACCTTGGCGCCGGCTTCTTCCAGCTTCTTCTTTGCAGCTTCAGCGTCAGCCTTGGACAGGGCTTCCTTGACAGCCTTGGGAGCGGCTTCCACCAGGTCCTTGGCTTCCTTGAGGCCCAGGCCCGTGATTTCGCGCACGGCCTTGATGACCGAAACCTTGTTCGCGCCGACTTCGGTCAGCACGACGTTGAATTCGGTCTGTTCTTCCACTGCGGCAGCAGCGGCACCGCCACCAGCGCCGGCCGGAGCGGCCATTGCAGCGGCGCTCACGCCGAACTTCTCTTCGATGGCTTTCACCAGGTCGTTGAGTTCCAGGACCGTCATGCTGTCGAGCGCGGTCAGAAATGCGTCTTTATCGAATGCCATTTTTGTTTCCTAACAATTGGGTTGAATATTTCAGACGCAGGCTTATGCAGCCTGCGCTTCTGCCGGTGCATCGGCAGCGGGTGCAGCTTCGCCACCACCGCGCTTCTCGGCCAGCGCCGCGAGCACGCGGGCGGTACGAGAGATCGGGGATTGCATCAAGCCCAGCAATTGCGCCAGCAGCACTTCCTTGGAAGGGATGTTGGCCAGTTGCTTCACGCCGTTGACGTCCAGGGCCTTGCCGCCAAACGCGCCACCGCGAATCACCAACTTGTCGTTGGTCTTCGCGAAGTCGGCCACCACCTTGGCGGCGGCTACTGCGTCTTCGGAAAAGCCGTAGATCAGCGGACCGGTCATCTGGTCGCCGACGACTTCGAATGCGCTACCAGCAACAGCACGGCGTGCCAGCGTGTTCTTCAACACGCTGAGGGTCACACCCTTGCTGCGAGCTTCGCTGCGCAGTTTGGTCATATCGGCAACCGTGATGCCACGGTATTCCGCCATCACGAGCGTTTGAGCTTTAGCGGCGAGGCTGGTCACATCACTGATGACCGCTTCTTTCTCACTGCGATTCAGACTCAAGGTCTACTCCTTTTAATGCGATCTTCGGCAGGAGCCTCGGATCGCGCTTCATGCAGCGACCAACTGTTTCGGAACAAAAATCAAATTCCTTGCAGCGGGGTCGCCATCTGCGCTGGATACCGGAAGGATCGATCCGGCGATTAAGTGCAGCGCCCTGCACACCAGCGGTCTTGGATGGCTCACGGCAACCGAGGCTGCCGCGACCCACCACATCCGCCCTGCTCCTTCCGGAGCCGGGCAAATCTCTTCAGCTCGCCGAGATGGTTTGCGTGTCCACGCGGACACCCAGACCCATGGTCGACGACACAGCCACCTTGCGCAGGTACACGCCCTTGCTGGTCGCCGGCTTGGCCTTGACCAGAGCGTCGATCAGCGCGGCGAGGTTGCCTTGCAGCTTGTCGGTGTCGAACGAACGACGGCCGATCGTGCCGTGGATGATGCCGGCCTTGTCGACGCGGAACTGGACCTGGCCAGCCTTGGCGTTCTTCACGGCCGTGGCGACGTCCGGGGTCACGGTGCCAACCTTGGGGTTGGGCATCAGGCCGCGCGGGCCCAGGATCTGGCCCAGCGTACCGACGACGCGCATGGCATCCGGTGCGGCGATCACGACGTCGAAAGGCATGTCGCCAGCCTTGACCATGGCAGCCAGGTCGTCCATGCCGACGATGTCGGCGCCGGCGGCCTTGGCTTCTTCAGCCTTGGCGCCCTGGGCGAACACAGCCACGCGCTTGGTCTTGCCCGTGCCGTTGGGCAGCACGACGGCGCCACGCACGACCTGGTCAGACTTCTTCGCATCGATGCCGAGTTGCACAGCCACGTCGATCGATTCATCGAACTTGGCGGTGGCGGCTTCTTTCACGAGACCGATGGCGTCAACGAGGGCGTACAGCTTGTTGCTGTCGACCTTGCCTTCGAACGACTTTTGCTTCTTGGTGCTCTTGGACATTTACACGCCCTCCACATTCACGCCCATCGAACGGGCAGAGCCGGCGATGGTGCGGACTGCTGCGTCGAGGTCGGCGGCAGTCAGGTCCTTCATCTTGGCCTTGGCAATTTCCTCGAGCTGAGCGCGCGTGATCTTGCCGACCTTGTCGGTGTGCGGACGGGCCGAACCCTTGTCCAGCTTGATGGCCTTCTTGATCAAGGTGATCGCCGGGGGCGTCTTGATGATGAAGGTGAAGCTCTTGTCAGCGAACGCGGTGATGACCACCGGCAGCGGCAGACCCGGCTCGACGCCTTGGGTTTGCGCGTTGAACGCCTTGCAGAACTCCATGATGTTCAAACCACGCTGGCCCAGTGCGGGACCGATGGGTGGTGACGGGTTGGCCTTACCAGCTGGGACTTGCAGCTTGATGAAGCCGACGATTTTTTTCGCCATGCTTTGCTCCTTGCGGGTGATATCGCCTGGCCTTGCGGCCGCGGCTCCCCGGGGTTGAACGACTCTTCGAGATCAAGGCCGCGCGCCGAGTCGGACAACGCGCAACCGAATAATTGGCGAGGCCTTCAGCCCCGGAGGCTCAGGTCTTCTCGACCTGGCTGAACTCGAGCTCCACAGGTGTCGCACGGCCGAAAATCATGACCGACACGCTGACCTTGCTCTTCTCGTAGTTGACGTCTTCGACGGTGCCGTTGAAGTCGGTGAACGGACCTTCCTTGACGCGCACGAACTCGCCGACGGTGAACTCGACCTTGTGACGCGGCTTCTCGGTGCCTTGCTGCATCTGGCTGACGATGTCCTCGACCTCTTTCTGCGAGATCGGTGCCGGACGGTTCTTGGCGCCGCCCACGAAGCCCGTCACCTTGTTGGTGTGCTTCACAAGATGCCAACTCTCATCGGCCATGATCATTTCGACCAGCACGTAGCCAGGAAAGAAGCGACGCTCGGTGGTGCGCTTCTGGCCGTTCTTGATTTCGACCACTTCTTCGGTCGGAACCAGGATGCGACCGAACTTGTCCTGCATGCCGGCGCGGTTGATGCGCTCGATGATGTTGCGCTCGACGGCCTTTTCCATGCCCGAATAGGCATGCACCACATACCAACGCAGATCAGGGTTGGCGGCGGGGGCCAGAAGAGGATGAACGTCCTCTTGCGGCGTGGTTTCAACTGCGTCGTCGGTCATTGCTTATTTTCTCCAGCCCAGAATGAGGTCGAAAAACACCCATTCGAGCGTCTTGTCGGTGAGCCAGAGGAAGACGGACATGATTGCCACGAAGGCAAACACGTAGGCCGTCATTTGCATCGCTTCCTTGCGGGTCGGCCACACGACCTTCTTGACCTCGCGCCACGAATCGCGACCGAAGGCCCACAACTGACGGCCGTTCTCCGAACTGCCGAAGGCAGCCACTGCGGCAGCCAGGCCGACCAGCAGCGCAGCCCATTGCACCAGCGAGCCCTGGCGCGACAGCAGATAGAACGCCACGATGGCGCCCACTGCCAACACGACCGCCACGGCCAGTTTGGCCTTGTCGGCACCGGTGCTCACGGTTTCGATTTGAGAAGTGGCCATGTTCGGCTGTTTTCCTGTGGCCTTTCAGCCTTCAATTCAATGCGTCTCTTGAGACGCCGAAGCCCGTCGGGACGCGACGGGCTTTTTTCGGGGTGCCACCTAGGTGGCAGGGGCAGTAGGAATCGAACCTACAACCTTCGGTTTTGGAGACCGACGCTCTGCCAATTGAGCTATACCCCTCCGGTACTCTTTACGCTCGGCTTAGATGTCGAGGATCTTGGCCACAACGCCCGAACCCACGGTACGGCCGCCTTCACGGATGGCGAAGCGCAGGCCTTCTTCCATCGCGATCGGGTTGATCAGCTTCACGGTGATGCTGACGTTGTCGCCAGGCATGACCATTTC
>NZ_JBFTIO010000014.1:0-168588 GCF_056394985.1 Variovorax sp. 10N412 | reverse complement strand
ATGTCGCCCTGGTTCCCGGGCGGCCTGGACGACTTCATCGAGCTGGTGCTGCCCGAGCTGCGCCGGCGCGGCCTGTTCCGCACCGAGTACGAAGGCCGCACGCTGCGCGAGCACCTGGGCCTGCAGCGGCCCGCGCATCCGGCGCGGCGAGCACTCGACGAAGCGCTGGCGAGCTGACCGGGCGGGGGTCCTTGCGGCCGGGCTCGCGTCCCTTCACGGCAATCGCGTGCCCTATGCAGGGTGATCCAGCTCTATCCATGCTGGGGCATGGTCGCTGGCCCCTTCCAGACCACGCATGGCTTTGTCAACGCCAGCGGATACCAGCCGCGGCAGGAGCGCTTTGCTCACCAGAAGATGGTCGATGCGCAAGCCCGCATCACGTGGCCACCTGTTGCGAAGGTAGCTCCAAAACGTGTACGGGGTCGCCTGGCCCTGCTTTGGCTTGAGCGCGTCCGTCCATCCCTGCTTCACCAATTTTCGGAATGCCGCGCGCGGCTCCGGCTGCAGGAGCGCGTTGTCTTTCCAAGCCGCTCTGGCATAGATGTCGTCGTCCGTGGGGACGACATTGAAGTCCCCTGCAAGCACTACGGGATGGCCGGATCGGATCAATGTCGACGCATGGCGATACAGGCGGTCAAACCAAGCCATCTTGTAGTCGAATTTCGGGCCCGGCCAGGGATTGCCGTTGGGAAGGTACAGGCACGCCACCACGATGCCATTGACGGCTGCTTCGAGGTATCGACTCTGCTTGTCCGCCGGGTCACCGGGTAGCTGACGGCGTATTTCCAAGGGGGTGGACCCTCGAGAGAGGATTGCTACGCCATTCCATGTTTTCTGGCCGTGAACCAGCGCCTCGTAGCCGAGGGTGGCGAGCTCTTCATACGGAAAATTCGATCCGACGCATTTGAGCTCCTGCAGGCAAACCACGTCTGGCCTGGTCACTTCAAGCCAGGCGCGCAGCTGAGGAAGCCGCGCGACGACGTTGTTGACGTTGTAGGTGGCTACGCGCACGAACCGCTTTGCGCGCCGCCTAAGCGGCCTTGCGCTTGGCTGCAGGCGGGGCCTTTTTCGCCGCAGCCTTGCGGGCCGGTCGCTTGTCCTTTCCGTCGTTCTTCGCCGTAGCCGTGCCCTTCGGGGGAGCCTTTGCGCTCTTCCCGCTTTTCAAACTCCGCGCGAGCAGCTCGGTCAAATCAATGATCTGCGCGGAATCGCCGGGGGCCTCTTCCTCTGGTTGGATCACCGTCTCGGTGTCACCGGCCTTCACCTTCTTGTCGACGATCTTCATCACCGCGTGCTTGAACTCGTCCTTGAAGTCGTCGGGGTTCCACTTGCCCGACATGTCACCGACCAGTTGCTCGGCCATCTTCATCTCGGCGGCCGTGACGTTGGCACCCTTGACACCGGCCGCAGGCAGGTCGAGCCCTTCGAGCGTCTTCACCTCGTCGCCCCAGCGCAAAAGGTTTAAGACAAGCGCCTTGCCCGAAGGCACCAACACGGCCAGGTGCTGCTTTGTCGCGATCACCACCTTGGCCAGGCCGACCTTGCCGGTCTTGATGAGCACCTCGCGCAGCAGCGCATACACCTTCTGGCCCTTGTTGATCGGCGCGACGTAGTAGGGTCGCTCCAAGAATACGAACGGGATCTCGTTGGCGTCGATGAAGCGCTGGATCTCGATGGTTTGCGTGGTGCGCGGATACACCGCCTCGATCTCGTCGGGGGAGATCACCACGTATTTGCCGTCCTCGTATTCCACGCCCTTGACGATGTTGTCCTTGTCTATTTCCTTGCCCGTCTTCTTGTTGATGCGCTTGTAACCCACGGGGTCCATGCTGCGCTTGTCGAGCCAGTCGAAGTCGACGCCCTGCTCGATGCTGGCAGTGTGCAAGCCCACGGGAATGTGGACGAGGCCGAAGGTGATCGCGCCCTTCCACAGGGTTCTGCTGCTGGTGGCCATGGAAATCCTTGTTGAAAACGATCAGTTGCCCGCCCTTCGGCGGCAGTTATTGAGGCACTGGCTTGGCAGACGGGTTGGCGCCGCCGGCGGTGGACCCGCTTCCGGACTTACCGGGCCCGCCGTCCCGGGTCGCCTTGCCGCCGCCGATGGAAGCTGGCGGCTTGCTTGTCTGGGTGCGTGCCCTGGCAGTGCTCTCGTCCGTGATGATCTTGCCGCTGTCGCCGAATCCGCTCGTGGGCGGCCGAGCCGCAGGCGCCTTCTGCGCATCGCTGGAGGTAGGCGCGGCCGTTCCCTTCGGGTTTCCAGAGGACTGGGCCGTCGCCTGGCCCATTGCTACTGCGCCCAGCGCGCCACAGACGAGCATCGGGGCGACAGTGCGAAGAAATAGGTTTTTCATACCTTCGGTGTCGGGCCATGAAAGTCCAAGCGACGTAGGAAAGTCAGGTCTTTGCGCGTGAGCAAGTTCCGCTTGAGGTCGTAACGCGCAGCTCGCGCTGGACACGGCGTTGCTCATCGCGCCTTGATCTCCCGTGATCCTCAGGCGACCAGCACGCGTCCCAGCGTAGATGACCGCCGTTCGTGGGAAGCCGCGGCGGCTCGGCTGATTGCAAAGCCACCGCGATGCGATCCAGGTCCAGGCTGTGTAGGAGCAAGGAGGTCACGGAAATCATCTATTTGCTGAGTTCGTACCCGCCCGTAAAACTCATGATGCCTCCCAACGACTCAACAACATTTGCAGAAAAGGACGTTGAATGATGGACAGCCCACACCGCCCCTTTCGCTGCGGACCCGGCGGCGAATTTTGGTTGCTCGTCGCAGTTTTGACGTTGCTCGCGACGCTCGCGCTTTTGCACCTCGCCGTCCAAAGAGAGCGTGATTCGGGCCTGCCAGTTGTCGATGTTCGGACATTGACAGAACTATTTTCAGCTCCGAGCACGACGTCGTCGGCCGGCACTGCTCGCTCGCCAGGCTAGGAGACGGCTTTGGACGAACAGACACCGGACGTTCGTCCGGCTCCTTCTCAGACGGCGGCGTTCATTTTGAAGACGAAGCCTTTGCAAATCGAGGCGCGAGTGCAGGTGACGCCGGAAGGATTGTTGGCAATTGCTGCGTTGACTGCCAGCATTCTTCTTGCGACAGCTGCCGTGGTACGCGCTGCAACGAGCCGGCACTAACCTCGCGGTGGGAAGTGCAAGAAGCGAATGCACGGACTGGGCGCGCGGTCTGCGCAAAGCTCATGGCCCGACGCCGACTGTCGAGGACCTGGACCTGTGATGAGCGAACCTGGCCCTTACAGCCGCGGGACCGACCCACCGCCAGGAGTTGGTCATGGGTCTCGCAAAAAAAGTGAGCCACCCGCTGCAGCACCGCGAGGCTGAAAAGTCATAGATCCCTTGTCGATGCTGCGCGGCATCGAGCAGCGTGATGACCCAGAGGCGCCTGGCCAGCGCAGCATCATCAATCAGGACCTTCTCCAACGCTTGGATCGGGCGAGGGCGCCATCGTGCGTCATGTCATGGGTCGCTGCATTAACCCAGATTAAGTTCCGAACTGAATTTGCGCCCTGCCGCGGAGGGGGATTGCGTCCTACATAAAAAGGCACGCCACGGTCCCTACCCTGCGTGACGCTCACCTTTCAAGGAGTTTTGATGAAGCAGAGTGGTAGTCAAAAGCAAATGTCACCGGTCAATATTGACCAAGCTCGGGCCGTTGGTCAGGACAGCCCTGCCGAGGGGAGCCGAATGGGACGCGAGGCAAACAAGTCGCATGGTTATCCGGGTGAGGCCGAGCAGGCAGACGCGGAAGATTCGCAGGCCGAGGTCTCCTCCAGCGAAGGGCACGCTGATTCGACAGTGTTCCCTTCGAGCGCCGATACGCGCGATGACGCGATCCGGCGGGCCGCGTACGAGGCATATCTGCGTCGCAATGGGGGACCAGGCGACGAAACAAGCGATTGGCTTGAGGCCGAAGCGAAGATGGATCCAAAGAGCGGCACATAGCTTCGAGATTCCCGGCCCACCACGCCAAACAAGCAATACAGCGGAGCTATTCCCATGATCGGCATCATCATCCCGGCACACAACGAAGAGCAGGTCATCAGCAGCTGTCTCGCCGCAGTTCAATGTGCTGGGCATCATCCCGCCTTGAAGGGCGAACTGGTGGAAACGATCGTCGTTCTGGACGACTGCACTGACGCAACTTGTGTACTTGCTGCCGCCACCGGTGCAATGACTGTCAGCGTTCGCGCGCGAAACGTGGGCATGGCCCGCGCCGTCGGTGCACAAGCCATGCTGGCACGCGGCGCTCGCTGGCTCGCCTTCACCGATGCGGACACCGTGGTGTCCGAAGCGTGGCTGGCGAACCAGCTCGCGTTGCAGGTGGATGTGGTCTGTGGCACGGTTTGCGTGCAGGACTGGTCACCGCACGGCTCCAACGCCGACCTGCTGCAGGCGCACTTCGGTGAAACATACTTTGATCGCGATGGTCATCGTCATGTGCACGGGGCCAACCTCGGTGTGTCCGCGGAGGCATACCGTGAGGTCGGCGGCTTCAAGCATCTCACTTGCGGGGAAGACGAGGCATTGGTCGCCGCGCTGGTCGCTGCCGGTCGACAGGTCGCGTGGAGCTCACTGCCCCGAGTGGTAACGAGCGCGCGTGTTGAAGCGCGAGCACCGGGCGGGTTCGCGGGCGCGCTGTTGAACGCCGTAGCACAGCGCATTGCCGAGGCGGCGGCTCCAAGTCAGGCCTCGGCTGTGCCCGCTTGAGATGCCGGCACTGAGCGCGCCGCTCCATTACATAGACACAGCGACATCGCGGAAAAGCCGCAGCGAACTGCAAACGCAGCCCAGCGAACGACGGCGCGCGCACTCTTCGTCCGAACAGGGATGAGTCTTTTGGCCAAGCGTCAAAAAACCATGCGAGCCAAGGAAAACTGGCGGCGCCCCACCAGAAGGCCTATCCTGCTGCCATGCCTCTTCTTGGTCTCGACCTCGATCTGCCTGTCGGCTGGCACTGCGATGTCGTGCTCATGCAGAACGCCGACGGCGCGGTCTCGGGGAAGGCCGAATTGCGGCAAGGCAGAGAGACTCTTTGTGTCTTCGTCATTGCACTGCAAGGCAGCCAAGAGGCAGCCCAGGCCCGCTTGCAGTTTCGCGCCGACCAGTTCATCCAGGAGTGGGAGGCTCGTGCAGCGAGCGAACACGGCACCTGACGCCGGGAAATTGGAGGACTGCCATGCTTTCTCCTGCAGGTCGGAGCGGACTGCGCGCTCAAAAACCGGCAATACGACTGGGCTGCGATGTGCGAGAAACCTTGCCAAGAATTGGGTGGTCGCAGTCTGCCCTCGTGGGAGCCACAGGGGAACTCGCCACGCAACTGTTATCCGCCGGTGGCCGCTGGAGTTCTTCGGACAACGCCATCTTGTTTCCGACTTGGTCGAGCCTTGAGGAAGTGCTCGAAGAGATCGTCGAAACTCGGCGAATAAATGCAGCCCGATGAGGGCCAGTCGAAGCCGCCCGTGCCCGCTGAAGGCCGACATGAATCAGCACGCGGACGTAGAACGCACACGTCCCGGGCGGCTGGTTTGCACCGATCTGCACAGGCGCGAATATCACGGCTGCCTCAGATGAAAGGCACGCCGCCCGTCACCGGAATGGTGGCGCCGGAGATGTAGCTCGCCTGGTCGGATGCCAGCAGCACGTACACCGCCTGCAACTCGGCGGGCTGGCCCGGGCGCTTCATGGGCGTCTGCGTGCCGAACTCCTTCACCTTGTCCGGCGGCATGGTCGAAGGAATCAGCGGTGTCCAGAAGGGGCCCGGCGCCACGCAGTTCACGCGGATGCCCTTGTCGGCCAGCAGCTGCGCCATGCCGCCCGACATGTTCTGGATAGCACCCTTCGTCGCAGCGTACGCGACGAGCGTGGCGTTCGGCTTGTCGGCGTTGACCGAGGCGGTGCTGATGATCGCGCTGCCCGGCTTCATGTGCGCCACGGCCGCTTTACAGAGAAAGAAGTTGGCATAGACGTTGGTGCGGAAGGTGCGGTCGAACTCTTCGGCGCTGATCTCCCCCAGGTCCTTGTGGCTCATCTGAAACGCCGCGTTGTTCACGAGGATGTCGAGCTTGCCGAAGCGCTGCACGGCGGTGTCGACCAGCTTCCTGCAATGCGCCTCCTCGCAGATGTCGCCCGGCACCGCGACGCACACCCGGCCTTCGCGCTCGATCAGTTCCTTGCAGGCCTGCGCATCGGATTCTTCCTGCGCCAGGTACGAGATCAGCACGTCTGCGCCTTCCCGCGCGAAGGCAAGCGCAACGGCGCGGCCGATGCCGCTGTCTCCGCCTGTGATCAGTGCCGCTTTTCCCTTGAGTTTGCCGCTCCCGACATAAGAGGTCTCGCCGAAGTCCGGCTTGGGCTCCATCTTCGACTCCAACCCGGGGGGCGACTGCTCCGGTGTGTCGAAGGGCGGACGGGGGCCTGCGTGCTGTGGGTCTGTCATGGTGCGCTCCGTTTCGGTTGCGGGTTCGAATGGGTTCGGCTCCCAAGCTACCCTACGGCCCGCGTGCTTCCATCGGACAAGTGCTCGACCTCGCGCCTCCTTGCCGCGAATCGGCGGCGCGCGACTTCGGCCACGCCCCAACCTCGGGATCGCACGGGGCCCCGTCCTTCAGACTGAGCCCCCGCGTGCCTGCATCCCGTCTCGCCGGCGGTAGCGCACGCTTTGCGCATCTCGCGAAGGCACACCCATGACAAACGACAACATACCCAGCTCCGACGGCCACTCCCTGGAGTACCGCGGCTTCCGATTCGAACTTCGCGTGGAGGCGCAGCGAGGCGGCTATCGCCCGGTCGTCGTTCTTGTGCGCACGCCCGCGGATGAGGAAGAGACGCAACTTCCGAACGACACGGAAGAGATCGTCTACAGCACCGCGGCGGAGGCAATTCGGCACGGAGAGCAACAAGCGATGCGCTGAATTCACGACCGCACTGGCGACCGGCGAGGCCAGTTCTAAGCACTTTTGCAGATCGCCTGTGTGCGCGGATGGCCGCGCAGCAACCGGCGGCCCTGCGCCACCGTCGCGAACACCCATGTTGCGGCTTCCAGCTCGATGCGCTCCAACCCCAAGCCCTCAAACGCTGGGCCCCCATCGCGCCAGCGGGTGGAGAGCTACTTCGCTTTCTCAGCGGTGTCCGCGTTGGTCGAGCTGCGGCTGCCCTTGAGGTACAGCTCCACATCAGCCGCCTTGTCGCCGACCTTGGCCATGGCCTCAGCCAGCTGTTCGTCGGTCACGCCGAATTCGCGTGTCCATCGCTCGACCTGCGATGCGTCGTGCCTGTCGATGCGGGGTGTCGTGGATTCGTTCGGATTTGTCATGAGGTCTCCTGTTTGGTGATGAAAGAAGTTCCGCTCAGAGCGGCAGCGTCCGCTCGGCGTCGGCGGCGAGAGGCGCCAGGGGTCGCGGCCCCGAAGGCGTCAGCACGACCTTTCGGCACTCCTCCTCCGCCTTTTCGAAGATCTCGTAGCCGCGCGCCGCGTCTTCCAGCGCCATGTGGTGGGTGATGATGACTTCGGGCTTCAGGTCGCCCGCCTGGATGTGTTCAAGCAGCTTGGGCATGTGCTGCTGCGCATGCGTCTGGCCCATCTTGAAGGTCAGGCCCTTCTCGAAGGCATCGCCGAACAGGAAGCCGTGGATGAAGCCCGCGTACACGCCGGGCACGCTGACCACGCCGCCGCGGCGCGTGGCCGCGATGGCCTGGCGCAGCGCCTTGCCGCTGGAGCCTTCCAGCTTGAGGTCGGTCATCACCGTCTCCAGCGTGCTGCCCTTGGCCTCGAAGCCGACCGCGTCGATGGAGGCATCGACGCCGCGGAAATCGGTTCGCTCGATGATGGCGCCTGCGGGGTCGTCGATGTCCTTGAAGTTGATCGGTTCAACGCCGTACGTGGCGCGTGCGAACTCGAGCCGATAGGCGTGTTCGTCGACCATGAAGATGCGCTCGGCCCCCAGCAGCCGTGCCGAAGCCGCTGCCATCAGGCCCACCGGCCCGGCGCCGAAGATGGCCACCGTCGAGCCCGGCCCCACTTCTCCGTTCACGGCCGCTTGGTAGCCGGTGGGCAGGATGTCCGAGAGAAACAGCACCTGCTCGTCGGCCAGTCCCGGCGGGATCACCAGCGGACCCACGTTCGCCTTGGGTACGCGCACGTATTCGGCCTGCCCGCCGGGATACCCGCCGTACAGGTGCGAGTAGCCGAAGAGCCCGGCGCCGGAACGCACATTCTTCTTGTTGAGGATGGCCCCGCGGCCAGGGTTGGTGGTCTCACAGGCGGCGAACAGCGTCTTGTTGCAGAAGAAGCACTGGCCGCAGGCAATGGTGAAGGGCACGACCACACGATCGCCCTTTTTCAGGCGCGTCACGCCCTTGCCGGTTTCTTCCACGATGCCCATGAACTCGTGGCCCAGGATGTCGCCGGCCTCCATGTCGGGAATCTTGCCGCGGAAGATGTGCAGGTCGGAGCCGCAGATGGCCGTAGCGGTCACGCGCAGCAGAACGTCGTCCTCCTGCTCCAGCACCGGATCGGGTACCGTTTCGACGCTGACGTTCTTGGATGACTGATAAGTCAGGGCTTTCATGGCGCGGTGTTCCTTTGATGGGATAGAAAGCGTGAAGAGATGCACTGATGGGCTGCCCGAACGATGAAAATTAGGTCCAGCAACCCGGCCTCGTTGTAGGAGCACAAGCAGTCGGCGTGCGCGCCGCTCCGCCATTGCCGATAGCTGCTCGCGCTTGGCCGTCCTGAAAGTTCAAAGCGCGACCGGTGTGCATTCAGCTCGCTCGTCGCGCCGGGTATCGATCCGGTGGGAGCAACGGCTGGCCTTCATCGGCATCCTTGCTTGTCATTTGCCTCTCGCATGAATGACAAAGCCGCCCTTCATGGCGGCTTCGAGAGGGCTGCGCCGTCGCCGGCACTAAGCCATAACCGCCATCTCGGCCATCAGCTCTTCCTTGCGGGCCGCGAGCGTCTCGCGCATCCCGACGAGGTCGAGCTTGCGCGCCGCCCTCGCCTTGGGGAAGAGTTCGTTCCGCTCCTCCTTGACGTGGTGATCGATGTACTCCCCCAGAACCTTGACCTTGGCGTCGAACATGTCGTCGACCTCGGTAGCATCCTGCAACTGGGCGATGAGGTCCTTCGCGCTGGCGTGCTCGACGTCGGCCTCATCCAGCAGGTCGGTGTCCTTGATGGCTTCGCGCACTGCGGGATAGAAGATTTCTTCCTCGATCTGGGTATGGACGGTCAGCTCCATGCAGATCTGCATCGCCAAATCGCGCCTCTTGGCGCGTGCCGAGGCCGACTTCGAGGAGGTCAGCTCTTCATAGGCGGCGAACATTTTCTTGACGTTCTTGTGATCCGTGTCCAGCAAGGAACATGCATCTGGTGCTGCGCGTTTGGTGGTCATCGTGGAATCTCCTGTGTTGTGGAGTACCGTAGATTGCAGTTCAGCCGGAGCGCCGCGGTAGGACCGCTTCTCTATGACGCGTCGGGCGCTTTCAAGATCGCGGGTTGCGCGAACTGTCTCTCTCTGAGCCGCGCTTGCGACGACTGCCTACATCGGCAACCTGCGAAGCCTCGCAAGGTGGCTTTTTTGGAGTGACCCGCCATGACGGACGACAGCAATAGAACCGCGCTCGACCGCAAGCTTGTTTCGCTTGAACAAGACTACGAAGTGCGTGATGGGTCCAAAAGCCTGGGATGCACTCCCGGCGAGCTTCGCGCGGCGGTAAAGGCGGTAGGCAATTCCGCCGAGAAAGTCCGCGAGCACTTGGCAAAAAAATAGCACGGCGGCGACACTGTGACTCAAGGGGACGCGCTCTCGCTCTATCGAGCGAAGCGCAATTTCACAATCACGACCGAGCCCGCCGAAGGTGGCAAGGCCAACCCCGGCGCGCTCTCGTTCGTGATTCAAAAGCACGCCGCCTCTCGCCTTCACTACGATTTCCGTCTTGAGCTGGATGGCGTGATGCTGTCTTGGGCGGTTCCCAAAGGCCCCAGCTTCGACCCGAAGCAGAAGCGGATGGCCATCCATGTGGAGGACCACCCGATCTCCTACTCTTCCTTCGAGGGGACCATCCCGCCGAAGCAATATGGCGCCGGCACCGTCATCGTCTGGGACAACGGCACCTGGGAACCCGTAGGCGACCCGCGTGCGGGACTCGCTGCGGGCAAGCTGGTCTTCCGCCTGCATGGCCAGAAACTCGAAGGCCTCTGGGAGCTGGTCAATATTGCCAAGGGCGGTGAAAAACAAGAGCCATGGATCTTGTTTAAGAAGAAGGATGAATTTGCGCGACCGCACGCTGAATATGACGTCGTGACGACGTTGCCGGACAGCGTGATCGCCAAGCCGCTGAAGAAAAAGAGTCCGCAGCCCGCGCTGTCGAAGACGCAGGCGTTGCCATCGAACCCGCTGGCTGGCGCGCGCAAGGCGCCTCTACCCCAGACCATCAAGCCGCAGCTCGCCACTCTGGCAGCTGGGATCCCGTCTGCCGGCGAGTGGCTCTACGAAATCAAGTTCGACGGGTACCGGCTGATGGCCAGGATCGAAAAGGGTAAAGCCGCGCTCATCACACGCGGCGGACATGACTGGGCGGCGAAGATGCCCGGGTTGGTGGCGGAGCTCGGAACGCTAGGCTTGAACTCCACGTTTCTTGACGGTGAGATCGTCGTGTTCGGCGCGAACGGCGCACCCGATTTCAATGCCCTGCAGAACGCCTTCGACCGCAAACAAGGCGCTGATCAGATCGTCTACTTCGTGTTCGATGCGCCCTTCTTCGAAGGCGCCGACTTGAGGGACGTACCGTTGAAGGATCGCCGCGCGCTGCTGCGCGATTTTTTCGAGCAACGCGCCACGGAGCACGTGCGGTTCAGCGCCGACTTCCCGGCAGATCCCGCTTCTATTCTTCGGTCTGCCTGCCAAATGCAGATGGAGGGCGTGATCGCAAAGCGGGCTGATGCGCCATACGTCTCTCGCCGCAGCGAGACGTGGCTGAAGCTGAAGTGCAAGCTTCGGCAGGAGTTTGTTGTCTGTGGCTACACCGATCGGACCGACAACAGTGCTCAGATTGGAAGCCTGCTTCTCGGCATCCACGACGACAACGGCGATCTGGTGCCCGCCGGCAGCGTAGGGACTGGCTGGAGCGGAGTCGAGGCCGAGGAGATCATGCGAAAGCTCCTGCCGCTGGCCGTAGCGGCATCCCCGTTTGGCAAGGGCGCGTCGAAGCCGGGGCGATGGTCGAAGAGGAAGGCAGGAAGCGAGCACTGGGTGAAGCCGGTGCTGCTTGCGGAGGTTTCGTTTGCCGAGTGGACGCCTGATGGTCAGGTCAGACATGCATCCTTCATCGGGCTACGGGACGACAAGCCGGCCGAGGCCATCGTGAGAGAACAGCCGAAGGTTGTGGGCGCAGCTACCGGCCCTGGCAGCAAGCTTGCCGGGGCCGGCACCGGCACGGGCGTGAAAGTCAGCCATGGTGAGCGCGTGATCGACGCGAGCACAGGCGTGACCAAGCTCGACCTGGTGCGGTACTACGAATCCGTTGCAGAGTTCATCCTTCCACACCTGAAA
Source organism: Variovorax sp. 10N412 (assembly GCF_056394985.1). Classification (NCBI taxonomy): domain Bacteria; kingdom Pseudomonadati; phylum Pseudomonadota; class Betaproteobacteria; order Burkholderiales; family Comamonadaceae; genus Variovorax; species Variovorax sp. 10N412. Next base: position 157,024 of record NZ_JBFTIO010000014.1, on the reverse strand, counting down.
GGTCGTCCTTGCTCGCTTGTGCGCGGTCCTTCCGGCGTGACGGGGGAGCTCTTCTTCCAGAAGCATGGCGAGAAGATCGGAATCCCGGGCATCACCGAACTGCCCGAGAGCCTCTGGCCGGGACACACGTCGCTCCTCGAGGTGGGCAATGCGAAGGCGCTGGTCGGCGCCGCGCAGATGAACGTGATCGAATTTCACACGTGGAATTCGACGGCCAAGGCCATCGACAAGCCTGATCGGATGATTTTCGACCTCGATCCCGGCGAGGGGACGACCTGGGAGCACATCCAGGAAGCGGCGACGCTCATGCGAACGATGCTCAACGCCCTCGGGCTCGAGTCCTGGCTGAAAACGAGCGGCGGCAAGGGTCTGCATGTCGTGGTACCGCTGGCACCGCGCTACGACTACGACACGGTCAAAGGCTTCTCCCAGGCCATCGTCCAACACATGGCCAAGACGATTCCCATGCGCTTCGTCGCCAAGAGCGGGCCGAGCAACCGCGTGGGAAAACTTTTTATCGACTACCTGCGCAACGGTCATGGCGCCACCACCGCGGCGGCATTCTCAGCGCGCGCGCGCCCGGGTCTGGGTGTTTCGATTCCGGTGAGCTGGGACGACCTCCCGAAGCTCAAGAGCGGCGCGCAGTGGAACGTGCGCACCGCGCGCGAGCACCTGTCATTCCAGATCTCCGACCCGTGGGCCGGTTACTGGAAGGCGCGCCAGCCGCTGGCGGAGGCGATGAAGTTGCTGGGGTACAAGCGTTGACAGGCATCTGGATTGCCCAGAGGAAGCTATGCCCATGGCCAGCCTCGAAGTTCACCAGCGTTCGTGTCGGGAGACGAAGCTTCCCGGCGTGCTTGCACGCTGGAAGTTCTGCTGGCGTGCCTTGGCCCATTTGCATTGCGCGAACCGCGCCCGCCGGGTCAGTTCCTCGACGCTGGCAACAACGGCCCGGCGCCGTGCGCCGCGACGATTCGGTCTGCGGCCGCTGCGCCCATGCTTCGATGCGCTAGAAACCCAAGCGCACCGCACGCAGCTGCTCGCGATGACGTGCGTCCCAGCGCAGGGTTCGCAGTCTCTGCGGGCTCGTCTTTGAGTCTGCGCCTGGGAATGTGCTCAAGCTCCAATCTCAGACACGGCGCGTCGAAGTGCGCCTACGCGTTAGCGCAGAGGTGAGATTGAACCTTCGGGCATGAACACCTCTTGCATGGCATCACCTCTCACGGTTTTCCAACGAGCGGCGCCGTCGCACCGACCGTTGAGCCGGGTAGTGCCATGGTGAGCTTGGTGGTCTTTGACGGCCCAGTCGACCGCCAAGCCAATGAGCACCCTGAAACCATCAATTGAACGACCAACCCCAGTGCACAGGAGAATGAAATGAGCGACATACCCGTCAGTGGTTCCGGCGACGGAACCCGCCCCGCCACCAGCGGCGGCGTGGACAACATGGGAGCGGGTGAAAGCTTCACCGGCAAGAAGACCGCAGCAGGCGAAGACGTGTCCGGCCCCGGTCCTGCCGAGCGTATGCAGGACAAGCGCAAAAACGTGGAAGCCACGAAGCAGGACGACTCCGCGGCATTCGGCCTGACCGAGGACCTGACGCCGGCGTCCAATCGCGAGCCCGGTGCCGGCCAGGGTGCCGCACCAGACGCCGCGCCCGACAAGGACTCACGCGAGGCCGCAATCCGTCGCGCGGCCTACGAGGCCTATCAGCGGCGTGAGCGTGAGGGCGGCAGCGCCGGCAGCGAAGAACAGGATTGGCTGCAAGCCGAGCAGGAAGTCAACCAGAAGGCAAACGCCACCACCCCGGACCAAGGAACTTGAACATGGCGACGAGCAGCATCCTGGGCGGTGAGCGCCCTCCCCTCGAACCCAAGGGAACCGACGAAGAAAGCCTGGGCCCCAGCGACTCAAGCGACAGCGGCAGCGATGCCCTGGGCACGGGCGACCGCGCGGCCACCGAGGGCGGCGAGGGCGGCGAGGCTGGCTTCGAGGAAGCCACCAATGCGGACATCCTGCCCGACAGGGTGGGAGTCTTCCCCGATGACGCCTTCGAAGCGTCGACCTCCATCGACGACCTCGATGCTGCAAGCGCCGACGAACTTGCCGCCGAAGGCGAACAGAACGAAGGAGACGACAGCAATACCGAGGACGCCTGATGCCACGCGACACGGAAGGGGCATCTAAGAGATCCAGGCCGCCCGCGCGCGGCGTCGAAGAGGTATTGCACAGCGTCTTTGGCCATGCGCACCTGCGCCGCGGCCAGGCGGAGGTGATCGAGCGGGTCATGGCGGGCTTGCCGACCCTCGCCGTGATGCCAACGGGCGCAGGCAAGTCGCTGTGCTACCAACTGCCGGCGCTGCTGCTCGAGGGCAAGACGGTGGTGGTATCACCGCTCATCGCGCTCATGAAGGACCAGTGCGACCGGCTGCGGCAGCTGGGCATCCACGCGGTGCAGGTCAACAGCGCACTAGGTGCTGACGAACTCGCGCAGGCCGAGCGCGACATCGCAGACGGCAGCGCGCGCGTCGTGCTCACGACGCCCGAGCGGCTGGCGGAGCCCGATTTCCTCGAGCGCATGGGTGCGCACCCGACCGCGCTGGTCGTCGTGGACGAGGCGCATTGCATTTCGCAGTGGGGGCATGACTTTCGCCCTGCCTTCCTCGAGATAGGGCCCGCCATCAAGGCGCTGCGCAGCCCAGGCGTGCTTGCGCTGACGGCCACAGCCGGCGAAGAGGTGGTCGCCGACGTGATGAAGCAACTGGGCATTCCCCGCACGGGCCTGGTGGATACCGGCGCCTACCGCGACAACCTGCAATTCGCGGTCGAGCAACTTGCGGACGAGGGCGAGCGTCTGCGCCGCACCGTCGAGTTCGTCGCCCAGGAGCCGGGCAGCGGCATCGTGTATGCCTCGACCGTGAAGGCCGCTCAGCGCACCTTTGATGCGTTGAAGGCACGCGACGTGTCCGTGGCGCTCTATCACGGCAAGCTCGGTTCGCGCGAGCGCACCGCCGCACAAGAGGCCTTCATGGCAGGCGACGTGCGGGTCATGGTGGCGACCAATGCGTTCGGCATGGGCATCGACAAGCCCGACATCCGCTTCGTGCTGCATGGCCAGATGCCTTCGAGCTTACACGCCTACTACCAGGAAGCGGGACGCGCCGGGCGCGACGGCCAGCGTGCGCGCTGCACCCTGCTCTTTCACGCCAAGGACCGGACGGTGCAGCAGTTTTTTCTCGCCGGGAAATATCCGCAGCTCGAAGACCTCGACGCGATCTACCGGCAGTTGCTGGCGTCATCGCCCGATCCCTCGGGCTGGAAGGCCGACGGCCTGCTCGACGCGCTGGAACGGCCGCGCACGCGGGTGCAGGCCGGCATCGCGCTGCTCAAGCAGGCGCAGGTGCTCAAGGCAGACCGGCGCGGACGCCTGTCGGTGCGCAAGACCGAGACCACCGAAGCCGAGTTGCAGGCCTTGCTCGACACCTACACGCAGCGTCGCTTGCAGGACCGCGAGACGCTCGAACGCATGGTCGCGTATGCACAGTCCGGCCGATGCAGGTGGCAGCTGCTACTGGGCGATCTCGACGAGTCGGCGCGCCTTGAGCGCTGCGGCACGTGCGACAACTGCCGCCGTATTGCGGCCCACGAGGCGGCCATGGCGCAACCGATCATCGTGAGCGCCGGGAACGCAGCGCCGTCCTCGGAAGTGTTGTCGGCCTTCTGTATCGGCGACGCCGTGAAGGTCCAGCGCTTCGGCCGGGGCACGGTGATTGCGTGGGACGGCAGCTCGGTCACGATCGGGTTTGACGATGGAAGCGAACGCTGCTTTCATCCGGACTATGTGACGGGTCTGCGCCGGCCTAGCGCGCGCGCCGCAGCCATCACAAAGTCCTTGCCGGCATGCGCGCATGCGGCCTGACGCCTGCTCTGTAACAGCAGGCCGACAGCGCAGCCTGAGGCCGCCCCTGCGACAGGAGATCAAGTGCACACTGCAGCAAGCTTCACTTCTCATTCTGAAGTCCCGGAAGATTCATTTTCATCTGGATTGCAATCCAACCGCGTCGGGAGCCCTGCATGACTGAACCCTCGCAAGATGCGCTGCGCCGCATATCGGTCCATGTGCAGGAACCCGAGCCCGGCGCCTTCAAATGGGTGTTGAGCGAGGCCGGCTCAGACGGCGCGGACGACTGGCACGCCCTGAAACGAGCCCGCAAAGCCGAGCGCACTTTTCATGCTGCGATGGCCGAGGGGCTGGCCGCGCTCGAAGCGCTTACCGACGACCTGGACATCGGGCCTCGAGCACCGTTACTCGCCGATTCAGAGCCCGAAGACCCGCGCTCCGGCAAACGCGCCGCGCCGACTACGAGGCCCCGGCAGGAGGCGGACGCCAAGCGAGGCAAGCCCACGGCCTTCGGATTCGGCGTCCTCAAGTAGCGACATTCCCGTCTGGCGGCCGGCCCGCGCTCGTTGCCGATACGGCGCAGGCGCCGCTTCTTCATGATCTCCTACGCGGTGGCACGCCAACTGCCCACGTGCATTTCGTATTGCGGGGCAAATCGTGCACAACCGGTCAGATCTTGATCGGTGCTCTCGATGTGCTGACATTCGAACCCAGGAGACTCATCATGAACAAGACGTACAAACTTATCGCCGCACTGGCACTGGCAACATCCGCCGCAGCATTTGCACAGGGCACGCCGCCCACGACGGCGCCGCCGAATCCTGCTACTGCGGCCGGGACGCAAAACCCAGCCGGCGGCCCGATGGGCACGACCGGCACAACGCCTCAAAGCAACTCAGCGACAGGCATGGGTAGCGCCCCTCCCAGTTCGGGCAACGCCGGCATGAGCAACTCCAGCAATACTGGAGCTACGACTGCCATGGCACCCGAGCGGCCCATGCGCGCGGCGCGCGCCGACCGGAACTGATCACACCGGGCGCGAAACGGTGAATGCCCGCGCTATCTACCGCGCCACTCTGGCGGCATTTCTTTTGTCACCTCTGATGAGTGGCGCGGCTCAGGGCGACGCACAAAGGCTTGCGCACACGGCAGTTGCTTCGAACGACAACAAGAGCGGTGCTTTTGCGGTGGTAGACAAGCAACTCGCGCGCGTTTTTGTGTTCAGCGGCGACGGTTCCCTGCAAGCTTCTTCGCCGGTGTTGCTGGGACTGGCGCGTGGCGACGCGTCCGTCCCGGGCATCGGCGAGCGGAAGATGTCGGACATTCGTCCCGAAGAGCGGACTACGCCTGCAGGCCGCTTTGCGAGCGAACCGGGGCTCAACCTTTCGGGCGAGGACATCGTATGGGTGGACTACGACGCGGCAGTGTCGATGCACCGTGTACGACCCAACGTCAAAGCCGAGCGTCGGCTGGAGCGGCTCGCAACGCCAACGCCCAACGACAACCGGATCACCTTCGGATGCATCAACGTACCTGCGCCCTTCTACGATGCCTATGTGAAGCCTGCACTTGGGAGCCGACCGGGAGTGGTCTATGTTTTGCCGGAAAAGGCTGCGATAAACAAGGATCTGTTTAGCTTCTTGAAACCTTGAGCTGGACGCCGCACTCGTGCATCCGGAATAGCAGCTCGTTGCATTCGTGCGTTGTACGGTTGCCCAGGAGAGGCGCAACGCGTGCATCGACGCGCTCGTGTGCGCCAGGATTTGGAGAGCTTCAGCGACACGTGATCGCTCCGGCCCGGCCCAGATGTGTCAAAGTCGCCGCTTGACATCCTCACTCCGACATCGCGCCGCGTTTCGTCAACCGTCCATCACCTTCCGGACCATGGCTTTCGTGGCCGTCGTGTGCTTCGGCCTGGTTGCAATCGATGGTTGGAACAGTTGGCAGTCTCGTGCGCTCCACCTTCGGCAAATGAGTGTAGCGACCGCCAATCTCGCGCGCGCCATGGCGCAGCAAGCAGACGATCAGATCAAGCTGGCGGACACCACGCTGGTCGACATCGTCGAACGGATGGAATCCGAGCGAGCAGGCCCTGCCGAGGTCGCTCGACTTCGTGAATTCCTCGCGATGCGCATCGCAGAGCTGCCGCAACTGGACGGGCTGCACATCTACGACGAGGACGGGAACTGGGTTGCGAACTCGCGCCAGACCTGGCCCCAGAACCTGAGCAACGCAGACAGAGAGTACTTTCTCTTCCATCGCAACAATACAGACCGCCGCCCCCATGTCGGCGTCCCGGTGAAGAGTCGAACCAGTGGCAGATTGCTTTTTCCCATTTCGCGGCGCATCAATCATCCTGACGGCAGCTTTGCGGGCGTCGCGCTTGCAACGATCAAGGTCGATTTTTTCGTCAAGTTCTACGACAGTCTCGACATCGGACAGGCCGGCGCCCTGGGGTTGATACGGGAAGACGGGACCATGATCACCCGCCGGCCTTACAGCCCAAGCGTGGTCGGACGGGATATGCGCGGCAGCGATCTCTTTCGCGCCTACCTTGCGCAAGGACCGGTCGGAACAGCCTATATCAGGTCTGCCCAGGACGGCGTCTTGCGGCTGAACAGCTTCCAACGCTTGCCGAACTACCCGCTGTTCGTTGCTGCGTCCTTGTCCAAGGAGGAAATCCTCGCCGATTGGTGGCGCGAGACGTTGTGGCACTCGGCGGGCGTCGTTTTCCTGGTGCTGATCGTCAGCGCCATCGGTTGGCGTCTGGTCAAGCAATTCGAGCTGCAGATTCAGACAGAGGCCGAGTTGCGGCGGACGCGAGATGCGCTGGAGACGTTGAACGAAACCCTCAGTACGCTTGCGATGGAGGACGGGCTGACCGGGCTCGCAAATCGCCGGAAGTTCGATGTGACCTTGGACACCGAATTCAGCCGCGCAATCCGGGAGGCGAGCACGCTGGCCCTCATCATGATCGACGTGGACTGCTTCAAGCAGTACAACGACATCTATGGTCATGCAGCCGGCGATGAGTGCCTGCAAGCCATTGGGCGAACGATTGCGGCCGTCGCTTCCAGGCGTCCAGGGGATCTTGCTGCTCGCTATGGAGGAGAGGAGCTGGCGGTGCTGCTGCCAAACACCGACGTGCAGGGAGCGGTCGCCCTGGCCGAACGAATCCGCAATGCGGTTCGCGATCTGAGGATCGCACATGCGGGGACTGCAGCCGGATTCGTGACCCTCAGCGCCGGCGTGGAGGCACTGAGGCCGTCGCCCATGAGCGGACAGCCGAAAGAGCTCATCGAAGCGGCCGACAAGGCTCTCTATCAAGCGAAGACGCAAGGCCGTGATCGCGTCTGCTCAGCAAGGCACAGCGCCGATGGGTGAACGAGGCCGCCTCTTGCAATGCGCGGTCGGCGTTGGGTGGGTAGAACGGGCTGCGCAACTGGCCAACCTCGGCGCTGCGAGGTTGGCCGCGCGGTTCAATGCGCCGAGATCGCCTATGGCGACGGCACGAGCCGTACGTCTTGCGCCGGATGCTGGTGAAGAACCAGTGCCCAGGTCAGTTCAAACCCTCTGAGTGCTTTTTCCGGAACCGGACTTGCTTCCAGGTGAGCCTGCGAAAACTGGCGCTGCTGCTCCAGTTCTTGCGCCAGCAGGTTCGGTTGGGGGTGCGTCTTGATCAGCGCTCTCAGAACTGCTGTCAGCGCCATCTCCGTGCCGAGAAAGTTTGCAGCCGAAGCCATTCCTGTTGCCTCTTGCGGTGTGGTCATGTTGTCCTTCCCTTGCGGGCTCCGTGTTGAGGAACTCGCACTCTACCCCACGGGTACGCGGGCTGTTGCTTCAGCCTCCACTTGGCTCGAGAGGCCGGTCCTTTTTTCTTGCGGCCTCGCGTTTTCAGCCGCCGATTTCGCCCTCTTGAAATCTGCCGCAGGAAGGTCTATCTTCCTTGCCGTCGAAATTTGGTCACCGACAAGGAGGTACTGAAATGACCATGAACTTGCTCAGGCAAATTGCGGGCTCTCGACTGCCCGTTTCGTTCTACCGCAACGAAGACATCGACAGCGTCAGGGTGCTTCGGGCCGCCGGCCTCGTCGTCGCACTGGTTCCTTCGTCTTCGGGTTCCCAGACCCTGTCGGGGTCGCCCCCTGCTGCCCAGGTGCTCGCGGTCACCCAGAAGGGGCGCGAAGAGCTCTCGAAGTTCGACTTTCCCGAGTCGCGCCCGCCGCGCTGGAGGTTCCAGATGCCAAGGATCATGACGGCAGCCTTCGGCCGCTCCGCGGCTGCGTCCTGCGCTTCGCGTGAGCCTGCAAGACCGCAGTAGGGAAGCAACTGCCAGGTGCGGCGACGGCCCTTGAAACCCGTTTTGCAGCACCCAGATCACTCCACGGAAGCGCCGGGAACGCTCCCGCGCTCCGTTCAACTTCACGGAGGTTTTCGCCATGTATCGATCCTTGGATCCTCGCGACCTGTTCGCCGAGATGGATCGCCTGCAGCGCGACGTGCAGCAGGCCTTTGATCTGTCCCCCACCATCCGCGGCTTTGCCCGCAACGGCTTTCCGGCACTGAATGTCGGCAGCACGCCCGAAGCGCTGGAGATCTATGCGTTTGCGCCGGGTGTGGACGCTTCCACGCTCGAGGTCAACCTGGAGCGCGGGCTGCTGACGATTTCGGGCGAGAGAAAGGGCTCGTTGCCCCAGTCCGGCGACAAGGCGGCGGTCCACATCAACGAGCGCTTCGAGGGCACTTTCCGCCGGGTGATGACGTTGCCTGACGATGCGGACCCCGATGCCGTGGACGCCAAGCTGCGCGACGGCGTGCTGCACATCACCGTGCAGCGTCGCGCGTCCGCGCAGCCGCGCCGCATCGCCATCCAGTGATCTTCGAAGAAGGAGTCCATTGCCATGACCAACAACATCCAGAAATCGCAGCCGGCCGATGCCACCGAGCGCGCGCGTCAGGAGCGTTCCCGCTACAGCGAGGCAGCGCTGACACCCGCCGTGGACGTCGTCGAGGATGCCGGCGGCATCACGCTCTACGCCGACCTGCCCGGCGTCAGCCGCGACAAGCTGAACCTGCAGGTGGAGGCGGCGACGCTGACGATCGAGGCGGAATCTGATCTTCCAGTGCCCGAGGGCCTGAAATCCAGCCATACGGAGGTTGGCCTCGGCCGCTTCAGGCGCGTGTTCACCCTCAGCAAGGAACTGGACACGCAGAGCGTGTCGGCGGAGTTGACGCAGGGCGTGTTGAAGCTGCGGATTCCAAAAGCTGCGCACGCCAAGCCGCGGCGGATCGACGTTCGGGTCGCGTAGAAGAATGGACAGCTTCGGCTGTCCATTCCTTGTACTCGGACGATTTGACCGTCCTTAACCGGTCCACACGGCGGCAAATTCGTTTGCAGAAGTCAGTTTGGTTTTTCTCGTCGCGGTGCCTCGACACGTTGCCTTGGGATTCAGCTGGCTTGGCCAAGCAACACCCGCAAAGATGGCAAGTCCGTCATCCTCGCAGGTGCCTGCAGTGCGTCATCGAACGCTCTGGTCTGATTCACGGCCTCGAACAGGCCGTGTTTCGAGATACCTTTCCCATAGGAAGAGTCCCGGCAAGGCGACCAAATGGGCTGCCGCGGCGAGCAATCCGAAAGCGAACATCGCCACGGCGACAAACGGCACTGCCATGACCGCAAGAAAAGTCCGAACAAACTTCCACATATTTATACGGCGCATGTAAGAACGGGAATGAGCTTTGTCTGAGGGCGAGCATTCGAGATTTCAACGGTCGCTGCTGCGACTTTTGCACGCGTGCCAGGTCGCATCCATCTCCATGTCAGAAAGAGCGAGCGTGAGCGGCATGTGGCTTGCAAAGCGCTACGACTCTGCGTAACGCACACACTCGGCAAAAAACTCCTCCAGCTGGGTGGACTTGTCGTACACCCCGTCGGCACCCAGTGCGAGGCAGCGGGCACGAATATCTGCGGTTGGATAGTTGGTGAGCACCAGTACGTGCTGACGCGGATTTCTGGCTTGGCAATGGCGCAGGACCGAAAGGCCCGAACCGTCCTTCAAGAAAAGGTCGACCACGGCCAACTCCCAGTCATTGCGGTGATCATCGAGAGCTTTTTCTGCTTCCAGCGGAGACTCTGCCACTGCAACGACCTTCGCTCCAACAAGATCGACCAAGGCGGGTATCAGATTTTCCCGGATGGTTTTGCTGTCTTCGACAAGAATGGTGATAAGGGGCATCGGAGTACGCGACTGCGCCTGATCGAGATTTTTCGTAGGGGGGATTGAAACTGCCTGAAGCGCGCTAATTTACGGCCCGCCGGGTTCGGCGTTGTAGTCCCACGCCGCGTCTTCGATGAGATTGAGACTGAGTAGCAACCGCCACGCACGAAGGAATCGATATGCCAGCTCGACGCACCAAGGTCTCCCCGCACGAAGACTTGCCAACCGCGGATGCCGTTCAGACAACCAAGCAGGTGGCCCAGGAGGTGAAGGCGGCTGCCGATGACCTGGTCGTTGTGCACGCCGTACTGGACAAGGAGCTGGCGGAAGAGGCGCGCTCTGGTGATGTAGATCAAGCAGTCGCCCAGACGGCAAAGATCGAGAAAAGGCTCAGCAAATCAGCCAAGGCCCTGGACAAGGCCAATCGAAAATTGGAGGAAAAGGTCTCGACACGCCAAGCCAAGCCCAAGGCGGGAAAGAGGTAGTTCAACCGCCGAACTGCCGCAGAAGCCCTCGGAGAACTTCACAACCACAAGACCGTGGCCCCACAGCGCAACGGCCGCCAGGACGGGGCCTGTCGTGGCGAGGGTGCGGCCGGCATCCCCGTTACAACGGCTGAATGTTCGCGCTCTTCATCATGCGTCCGGTCAAGTCGATCTCGTGCCTGATCACTTGGAGGTAGCCGTCAGGCGTCGAAGGGCTCACCTGGCTGCCGAGTTCGGTCATCGATGCGACCACCCGCGGGTCTTTCAGCGCGCGGCTGAAGACTTCGTAGATGCGCGAGGCGATCGGATCGGGCGTGCCCGCGGGCAGCGAGAGTCCGCCCCACGAGGTGAGCTCCACGCCCTGCAGTCCCTGCTCGGCCAGCGTGCGCACCTCCGGGAGGTTCGCGTTGCGCGTTGCGCTGGCAACACCCAGGGCTTTGAGCTTGCCCGCCTTCACGTGGGGATAGGCCACCGCGAAGATCGGCATGCCGAAGCTCACCTGGCCGCCCAGCACCGCGTTCACGAGTTCCGATGCACCCTTGTACGGCACATGCGTGGCGCTGATGCCGGCAGCATGGAGGAACAGCTCGACGCCCAGGTGCGAAGGCGTGCCCACGCCGCCCGAGGCGTAGTCGAGTTTCCCGGGGTGGGCGCGTGCCCTGGCGACGAGGTCCTGCAGCGTCTCGATGCCCGACGCGGGGTTGACGACCAGCAGCACATCCGACGTCGTGAGCCGCATGACGTGGCGGAAGTCTTTCATCACATCGAAGCCGGGGGAGCGATACATCAACACGTTCGCGGCCATGGGCGCGGCTGAGTAGAGCCAGGTGTAGCCGTCGGGCGCGGCATGCGCCACCTGGCGCGCGCCGATGTTGCCCGCCGCACCGCCCTTGTTCTCGATGATGACCGGCTGACCGAGCAGCCGGCCCACTGCTTCGGCGAGGATGCGTGCGCCGGTGTCGGGGCCGGTGCCTGCCAGGTAGGGCACCACCCACTTGATCGGACGACCGGGCCATTGGTCGGCGGCTCGCACGGCGTCCGCGAGCGACAGCAGGGGTGATGCCGCGAACGCGCGGCACAGCGCACGGCGTGAAAGGTCGATGTTCAAAGCGCTTGTCTCCGGATCGTTGTTTTGTGATTCATGCCGGGAATGCCTACGGCGCCTCGCCGAGCAACTCGCGCGCGATGATGTTCTTCTGGATCTCGCTGGTGCCGGTCAGCACGCGGTACATGCGCAGCATGCGGAACAGGAACTCCACGCGCCTGCCCTGCACGATGCCTTCGCCGCCATGGATCTGCACCGCCGCGTCGGCGATGCGGAACGCCGACTCCGAGCAGAACAGCTTGGCCATCGACGCGTCGGCGCGTGCGTCCCCGCCCGCGTCGAGCTGGCGCGCGGTGGAAATCATCAGCGCGCGCGCCGCGGCCAGTTGCGTGGCCATGTCGGCCAGCGAATGCTGGATTGCCTGGAACTCGGCAATCGGGCGGCCGAACTGCCGGCGCGTGCGCGCATAGTCGCGCGCGTCCTTCAGCGCCACGGTGGCCAGCCCGACCATGCCGGGGCAATGCAGCAGCCGGTTGACTGTGATGCGTCCCAGCGCCAGTGCCAGGCCGCGGCCGGGCGCGCCGATGAGGTGCGTGGCCGGCACGCGGCAGTCGCTCAGCACGATGTCGCCGGTGGTCTGCTGGCCCGCCATCGTCTTGTAGCCCGCTACCACCTCCACGCCAGCCTGGTGCAGGTCGACGAAGAAGGCCGAGATCTCGCGCCGCTCGGGGCTGTCGGAGGTGGAGGCCATCAGTACCGCGTAGTCCGCGAAGGGTGAGCCCGAGATGAAGCGCTTGCGCCCGTTGAGCACATAGCTGTCGCCTTCGAGGCGGGCCTGCGTCTGCAGCGCGCCGGGGTCCGAGCCGGCTTCGGCCTCGGTGAGCGCGAAGCAGATGGCCTTCTCGGCCTGCGCGACCGGCACGATGAAGTTCGCGAGCTGCATCGGCGTGGCGTGGCGCGCGAGCGCGCCCACGCGCGGCGGGCCGCTGAGTTCGCCGAACACATGGGGCGCGAGCGGCGAGCCGCTCGCGTAGATCGACTCCTTGATCAGCACATGGTCGAGCAGCGAAAGTCCGAGGCCGCCCATGGCGGTGGGCAAGGTCATGCCGTAGAAGCCCAGTTCGTGCGAGCGGCGCCACACGCGCTGCAGCACCGGCTTGCCCGGGCTGTGCTCATGGTCGATGCCCTCTTCGCGCACCAGGGCAGCGAGTTCGCCCTGCAGGAAGTCGCCGATGCGCGCGATCAGGTCGGCCGCGCGCTCGGAGCCTTCGAACGGGCCGTCGAACAAAGGCGAGCGCACGCGGGAGCCGGCGGTGGGCTCGTCTGTGGTGGTTGGCGTGGTCATGGCGGTGAGGGTCCTCAGTTCACACGGCGGTCATGGCCCGCCCAGTACGGCGTCTGGATGGCCTTGCGCGCGATCTTTCCGTTGGCGTTCTTCTGCAGCGCCTCGACGAACTCGATGCGGCGCGGCCGCTTGAAGCCCGCGAGCCGCGCGGCGCAGAAGGCATCGAGCGCCGCGGCGTCGAGCACGGCGCCGGGTTTGCGCACGATATGCGCGGCCACGGCCTCGCCCCACTTGTCGTCCGGCACGCTGAACACGCAGGCCTCGTCGATCGCCGCATGCTGGTAGAGCACCGCCTCGACCTCCGAGGGATACACGTTGAAGCCGCCGCTGATGACCATGTCCTTCTTGCGGTCGACGATGTAGATGTAGCCCTCGTCGTCCGCGCGTGCGAGGTCGCCGGTGTGGTATCGACCGTTCTTCAACACTTCGGCCGTGAGTTCGGGCGCGCGCCAGTAGCCCGCGAAGATGTCGGCCCCGCCCACCACGATCTCTCCGATCTCGCCCGTGGCTACAGGCACGCCCTCGTCGTCGACGATTTCCACCACCGATTCGAGGAAGGGCCGCCCGCACGACGCCAGCCGGTCGGGCATCGCGGCGCGTGCAAACAAATGGTCTTCCACGCTCAGGCCGCACACGCCCGAGGTCGTCTCGCCGGCGCCGTAGCCCTGCGAGAGCACCGGGCCGAACACGTCCATGGCCTGCATGATGCGCGCGGGCGCCATCGGCGCCGCGCCGTAGCCCAGGCGTTGCAGGTCGGGCAGCGGGCGATAGCGGCCCTGCAGCTCGGCCAGCAGCATATTGATCATGGTGGGCACCATGAAGGTGTGGGTCACACGCTCGCGCTTCATCTCGGCGATGAAGCGCGCGGGCTCGAAGCCGCCGAACAGGCGGATGGTGGCACCGCTGCACAGCGCCGGCACCAGCTGCATGCCCGAGGCATGGGTGATGGGCCCGACCAGGCCCAGCAGATCACCGGGGCGCGGGTTGTCCGCGCGCATCAGGAACTTGCGCAACTGCGCGAGCCGATTGCCGAAAGTCTGCATCGCGGCCTTGAGCACGCCGCTGGAGCCCGAGGTGTAGTGCAGCACCGCGAGTTCGTCGGCGTGCACGCGCACGGGCGTGAAGCGGTCGCTGGCGCGCGCGAGAACGCTTTCGTAGGACGCAGGCGTGTATTCGGCGGCGTCCAGCAGCAGCAGGCGCGGCGCTGCGCCTTTCAGGTGTGCGAGAAAGCCTTCGGCGCGCTCGGTGGTGGTGACGACCAGCGTCGCCTCGCTGTTGGCGATGACCTCGGCCACCTCGAGCGGCGCCAGCCTTGCATTGATGGGCGCCTTCACCAGCGCAGCCTTGTAGCACGCGAGTTCGAGCTCGACGATCTCGATGCAGTTGGGCAGATACACGCCTACGCGGTCGCCGCGCTGCAGGCCGAGGCCGTGCAGCGCATTGGCCAGGCGGTTGGAACGCTGTTCGAGTTCTTCATAGGTGACCGAGCGCTGTGCGCTGGTAACGGCAAGACGCTTCGCGTGGAGGCGGGCGGCGCGGGATGCGAGCTCGCCGACGTTGGCGATCTCCGGGGTGGTGGTTTGCAAGTTGTCTCCTGGATTTCCGTGCCACGGCACGGAATGAAGACGACTTTGGCGGCGAAAGGCGCACAACAACAAATACGGATTGCTGATGCACGGCGATCAGAAAAGTTGATGCCCCTCGGTTCAATGCGACCGACGCAATGGCTCAGCTGGCCCTGCCGCCGTGGCCGGCGCGCCGCTTGCCGAACAGGAACTCCGCCTCCCAGCGGCCCGAGGCGATCATGTGGCGCGCCTCGTCGACCAGCACGTCCAGCACCGCCTGGATCGCGGGGTCAGGCTCGCGCCCCGCCGGGGTCGCAAGGGAATAGGTGCGCGCCAGATCGGGCTCGACGACGCGCGCGACCAGCCACTGCTTGCCGCTCGGCGGCGCATCGCCCATGGCGCAGGCCGGCGAGAAGGTGAAGCCGGCACCAGCCAGGTACAGAGAGCGGATCACGCGCGCCGAGTCGTGTTCGTGCGCGATGTTGAGTTCCAGCCCCAGATCCGCCGCAGTCCTCTCGACCTGTGCCCGGATGCTGAAGCGGCGCGACTGCAGCACCAGGGGCAAGTTGGCCGCGCGGGCGAACGGCAGTTCGAGACGCTGCACTGCGGCCGTCTTGCCCTTGCCTGCTTTCTTGGCCGAGGGCGGCATCGTCATGGACGCCACCTTGCCGTTGGCGTCGTAGCCGCAGACGAACATCGCCTCTCGCACGAAGGGCTTCACGTCGAGGCCGTTGACGGATTCGGCGTCGACCAGCACGCCGATGTCCGCGCGCCGCTCGACCATGGCCTTGCGCACCATCAGGCTCAGGTCGTCGAGAACGAACACGCGGATGCGCGGGTGGCTGCGCTTCAACCGCGCCAGCACCGGCCCGAGCAGCAACGAGGCCAGCAGGAAAGGCACCGCCACCGTGACCGAGCCTTCGGGCCCGTCGGGCGCGCGCTGCAGGCGCTCACGCATCGCGCTGGCGTCGGACAGCAGCTTGCGCGCGTCCTGGTACAGCTGCAGGCCGGCGGCCGTGGGCGTGACCCCGACGTGCGAGCGCTCGAAGAGCTGGGTGCCGAGTTCAACCTCCAGCTTCTTGATCTGCGCCGTGAGCGCGGGTTGAGCTACATACAGCGAACCCGCCGCACGCGACAGGCTACCCGCCTCGAGTACGGCGATGAAATAGCGGAGAGATCTGAGTTCCATGGCCCGACGATTCTGTACCGCGCCAGCCGCTCCCCAATGACTGCGGATTGCGCGACCAGCATGGTTGCAAGCGACGCCGTTGAACGCAGATCAGCTTCGGAGCTGCCGCCGCTGTGGGCGTCGGCGCCGACAGCCGGGTGCATTGGGTCTCCGAGAGCACGGTCTCCCGCGCAGGTCGGACACCGGCTCGGCTTCACCGAGCCGACCAACTTCCTCAAGTTCTTCAAGCGGATGGCGGGCCGCACGCCGTTCGAGTTCCGCGAGTCGCATGCGGCGTTTGATCAGCAAGCCCCGCGGGCTCAGGCGACGCAGGCCGGCAAACCGAGCGCCGCGCCGGCCTCCTCGCACAAGGAGAGCGCCTCGGCGGCGCTGCGAGCGGTGCCGTAGACGTAGTTGTCGGGCCGCACGAGCGCGGCGACACATGCATGCTGACGGAACCAGCCCGTCGCGACGCCTTCCACGTCGTCATCCCCGCCAAGTGCCAGCGTGACGAATCCCGGCATCGGATCGGCCTTTGCCAGCGCCAGGCCCGGCGCAAGCACCAGCCGCCAGCCATGGCCTGCCACTTCGTCCATGCGTCGACCCTCCCCCGCCGCGCCCCCGAGCCACGGCTGGGGAAACAGGCTGCCGCGTGCCGCACCGGGCGCCGCCGAGAGAAGACCGCACGCCAGGCGCGGCAGGATGTCCTGTCGCGGCGTGTCCTGCACCCGGCCGCCGCATTCCTCCAAGAGGCGTGCATCGCGTGCCCTCGCCTTGGCCGGGTCGCGCTCGCAAATGACCGCCCCCACCCCCTTGATGCGGCTGGTGAGCTCGCGCACATGGGCCTGGCGCTCGGCACCATAGCTGTCGAGCAGCGCCTCGCCCGCCGCGCCCCGCACCTCGCGCTGGAGCACCGCCGCGAGTTTCCAGCTCAGGTTGGCCACATCGCGCACGGCCTGGCACATGCCCTGCCCGAGAAAAGGTGGTTGCATGTGCGCCGCGTCGCCGGCCAGAAAGACGCGGCCGCGGCGCCATTCCTTGGCCACCAGCGCATGGAAACGGTAGCTCGCCTGCCGCCACAACGCGCCATCCTCCGGCGCGAGCCAGCGCGAGAGCAGCTTCCAGGTGTGCTCCGGCGTGGCAACCTCCTTGGGGTCTTCGCCCGGCAGGATCGAAATCTCCCAGCGGCGATGGTTCTTCGGGCCGACCACCAGGGTGCAGGGGCGCTGCGGTTCGCAATACTGCACGCTCACCTTCGGCAGCTTGGCCAGGCCTTGTTCGTTGACGAGGACATCGACCACCAGCCAGGGCTCGTCGAAGTCCAGGTCCTGCATCTCGATGTCCAGCTGCGTGCGCACGCCGCTGCTGCCGCCGTCGCAGGCAATGGCATAGCGGGCACGCACCGTGCGCCGTTGGCCTTCGGCATCGATCTGCAGCGTGACGCCCTCGTCGTCCTGCGCGAGCGCGCTCATGCCGACGCCCAGGTCCACCTTCACGTTGGGCAGTTGCGCCACCCGCGCACGCAGCGCCCGCTCCACGGGCGGCTGCGTGAACACGACGGAAGGTGTGTACCCCTGCGGATAGGGCGGCGCCACCATCGTCATGCGGCGGATCAATTGGCCGTCGACACCGAAATACTCGGAGTTGGTGAACGGCTCGGTGTAGGGCTCGACGGCCTCCACCACGCCCAGCTGCTGGAACACACGCATGATTTCGTGGTCCAGCGAAATGGCGCGCGGAATCTCGTAGACGTCAGGCAGGCGCTCGCACACATACACCTTGAGTCCGCGCTGCCCCAGCAGTCCGGCCGCCACCTGCCCCGCCGGCCCGTAGCCGACGATGGCGACGTCGTAGATGTCGCCCGTGCTCACGCCGCCTCGTCCGCGATGGGGTTGGAAAGAAGACCGACGCGGTCGATCTCGATCTCGATGGTGTCCCCGGCCTTCATCCACACCGGCGGGGTGCGTGCCTGGCCCACGCCCGCGGGCGTGCCCATCACGATCACGTCGCCCGGCTCCAGGGTCAGCACCTCCGCCAGCAGCGCGATCGTCTCGGCAACGCTGAAGATCATGTCGTCGGTGTTGGCGTCCTGCATCACCTGGCCATTGAGGCGGCTCTGGATGCGCAGGCCCGCGGCCCCCGGCGCCAGTTCGTCGGCAGTGACCAGCACCGGCCCGAAGCCGCCGGTGCGGTCGAAGTTCTTGCCGATGGTCCATTGGGGCGTGCGCTTCTGGTAGTCGCGCACGCTCATGTCGTTGAAGCAGCTGTAGCCGAAGACGTACTGCAGCGCATCGGCCTCTTTGGTGTGCCGGGGCACCGTGCGGCCGACTACCACCGCCAGCTCGGCCTCGTAGTCGAAGCGGGTCGAGACCTTGGGCAGCCAGCCTGCCTCGCCATGGGCCACCAGCGACGACGGCGCGCGGAAGAAGAACCAGGGGTAGTCCGGCTTCTCGCGTCCGCCTTCCTTGGCATGGTCATAGTAGTTCAGGCCCAGGCAGATGATCTTGCCGGGCTCGGGCACCAGCGGCGCCAGCTTCGCGGCCTCCAGAGGCTGCCGCTTGCCGGACGCGAGCGCCTGGCGTGCCGCGGCCTGCAGGTCGACGCCGGTCCGCAGCGCGGCGCGCAGGTCGGTGGGCAGCTGCGAGTCGGCATCGTTCAGGTCGATCAGGTCCTGGCCTTCGACCAGGGCCAGGCGGGGTGCGCCTTGGCGCAGGTAGGTGGTGAATTTCATCGGGATGTCGCTCGGTTGGGAAATCAGGAATTCGGTGCAAAGAAGATGCGCCTTTGCGCTTCTTTCAGCGCGGCGCCGGGCGCGGGCGAGATGCCCCACTGGTCCACGCGGCCGGGTGGCCACTTCCAGTGCTCGGGGCCGTGCGCCTCGTAGCTGTCGTCGATCTGCTCCACGTCGGCCGTGTACTCGATGACGACGCCGAAGGGATCGATGAAGTAGTTGAAGAGGTTGTTGCCCGGGCCATGCCGGCCGGGGCCCCACTGGATGGGAAAGCCCGCGTCTTTCATGCGGCCGCCCCCACGCATCACGGACTCGAAGTCCGGCATCAGGAAGGCGATGTGGTTGAGCGCATCGTTGTCCGAGATGCCGATGGCGATGGCGTGGTGGTCGCGATCGCAATTCATGAAGGCCATGATCCCGGTGCGGTCAGCCAGGCGAAACCCCAGCGCCTGCTGCAGGAAGGCTTGCGTCTCGTCCACCGCGTGGCTGTTCAGCACCACGTGGGTCAGGCGGACGGGCCGGTCCTTCACCGCGGCGCCTTCGGGCCGCTGCGTGTCGCCGTGCACCACCTGGAAGATGCGGCCATGCGGGTCCTTGAACTCCAGGCCCATGCCGCCGCCCGGGTCGCGGCTGAGTTCGTGCACCTGCGCCAGCAAAGTTCCGCCGGCGGCCACCACCTGGGCCGCAATGGCATCGAGCGCCTCGCGGCTGCGCGCACGCAGGGTCACCTGGCGGATCTGCGGCAGCTCCCTGCCCTGGTGCAGCGCCAGCAGGTAGGCATCGTTGCCCGTGCCGCGCAGGTAGAGCACGCCTTGCGCGCGGTGCGCCACTTCGAGCTGCCAGGTGCGGGTATAGAAGTCTTCGGCCTGCGCGAGGTCCGGCACGAACAGCGCCACGCTGCGCAGGCCCTGGATCCAGGGAGAACTCATGGGGTCGTCTCTTTCGTAAGGAGGCCGAGGAATCGCTCGGCGTTGCGGTGCACCAGCGCCGCCGCCGTGTCCTCATCGAAGCCTGCGGCCTCGACGCGCTGCACCGGCGTGCGGTCGTGGAAGTTGAAGGGGTAGTCGGTGCCCAGCAGCAGCTGGGTGGCCCCGAACCGGTCCACCAGGTGGCGCAGCAAGGGCGTGTCGAACACCAGGGTGTCGTAGAACAGCCGTCGTGCCTGCTCGGCCGGAGACGTGGCGATGCTTTCCTTGAGCGCCGGGAACACGTCCCAGCCCTGCTGCAGGCGCGGCAGCAACGCGGCCAGTGTGCCGCCGCCATGGCTGAAAGCGATGCGCAGGCGCGGCCGCCGCACCAGCAGGTTGGTCGTGATGACCGAGGCCGCGGCCAGGCCCACGTCGCCCGGGTAGGCCAGCACCTGCTGCAACGGCGCAGGGCCCACCAGCCGGTCCATGCCCGCCGGGCGCAGGGCATGCACGAACACCGCAGCGCCCAGGGCCTCGCAAGCTTCGAAGAAGGGATCGAACTGCGGGGCGCCCACCGGCGCGCCGTTGATGTTGCTGCCGATCTCGACCCCGGCAAAGCCCAGGGTCTTCATCACGTATTCGAGTTCGGAAATCGCCTGGTCGATGTCTTGCAGCGGCACCGCGCCCAGTGCCGCGATGCGGCCGTCGCCCTGCGCCACCATCTGCGCCATGCAGTCGTTGGTGTAGCGCAGCAGCTGACGGGCATCGCCGGCCGCCATCCAGTACGACAGGAGCTCAGGCATCGGGGAGACCACCTGCAGTGCGAGACCCATGCCCGGCAGGTCCTCGAGCCGGCGCGCGGTGTCCCAGCATTTGTCGGACACCGTGCGGTACACCTTGCCCGAGATCATCACGTGGCGGTGGCAGGCATGGGCCGGCGCCATCGAGGGCCATTCGGCAGGCAGCCTGGCGCCGATGTAGTTCGGAAAGTGTTCGGGCACCACGTGCGCATGCACGTCGATGCCGCAGTTGCAGTCGAGCTTGTGCACGCCTCGAACTCCGGTTCATTCAGGCTGGATGCCGAGCTGCTTGACCAGCTTGACCCAGCGCTCGCGCTCGCTGCGCATGAAGGATTCGAACTCACCCACCGACATGTGCAGCTCCGGTTCCGAGCCCAGGGTCCGCAGGCGCTCCACCACCTCGGGTTGCTGCAGGATGGCCTCCAGGTCGCGGTTGACGCGCGCAATCACGTCCGGCGGCGTACCGGCCGGCGCAAAGAGGCCGTTCCAGCCCGCGTAGTCGAAGCCGGCAAAGGTCTCCGAGAGCGATGGCACGTCCGGCATGCCCGGCTGCCTCTGGGCGGTGCTCACGGCCAGTGCACGCACCTGCCCGGCCTTCAGGTAGGCCGTGAGGGCCGCATCGGGCAGGCAGACGAGTTGCACGCGTCCGCCGATCACGTCCTGCAGCGCATCGGTGGCCTTGGTGTACGGGACATGGTTGAAGCGCACGCCGGCCATGCCGGCCACGCTGTCGGCCAGCATGCCGGAGAAGGTCTTCGGGCCTTCCGTTGCAATGGTGATGTCGCCGGGCTTCGCCTTGGCCAACGCCAGCGCATCCTTCAGGTTCCGGGCCGGAAAGTTCGCCGCGCAGGCGATCACGAAGGGACTGCGGCCCACCAGCCGGACCGGCGCGAAGTCCTTCGCGGGGTCGTAAGGCAAGGCCTTGAAGGTGAAGGCATTGGTCACCATCGCCGCGGTGGTGGCGTAGTAGAGGGTGTAGCCGTCGGCCGGCGAACGCGCTGCCGACAGTGCGCCGATGACGTTCTGTCCGCCGGGCTTGTTCTCGACCACGACGGGCTGGCCCCAGCTTCGGCTCAACCGGTCGGCAACAACGCGCGCCAGCACGTCGGGGCCCGAGCCCGCCGGCTGCGAAAGAATGAACCTGACGGGGCGCTGCGGCCAGTCGGGCTGGGCGCGAAGCAGGCCGCTCCCGGCCAATGGAAACAGCATCGCCGCCCGGGCGAAATCTCTGCGTTGCATGAAGTCTCCTTTTTTATTTGAGCCTGCATGCTAGGAAGCCTTCGATCATCTGAACAGTCGATGACATGGATACATAAAATCCATTTCATGGATATTCGTTCAGTCGATCTCAATCTGCTGGTGCTGTTCGATGCCATGACCAGGCTGCGCAGCGTCAGCCGCGCGGCCGAAGCCGTCGGACTCAGCCAGCCGGCCACCAGCGCGGCCCTGGCGCGGCTGCGCGCGACCTTCGACGACGACCTGTTCGTGCGCGCCGGTGCGCAGATGGAGCCCACGCCGCGCGCGCAGGCGCTGGGGCCCACGGTGCAGCGCGTGGTGCAGGCGATCCAGTCGGAGATCCTCCAGCCCGCGGGCTTCGATCCGGCGCACGCGGAGCGCAGCTTCACGCTGCTCACGCCCGACATCGGCGAGGTCGCCTTTCTTCCCGGCGTGCTGCGCCGCTTGCGGCAGGAGGCGCCGCTGGTGCGGCTGCATGCGCTCTCGATGCCGCGCACGGCCGCCGCCCAGGCGCTGGAGGCCGGCCAGGCCGACCTGGCCGTGGGCTTCTTTCCCGATCTGCAGAAGGCAGGCTACTACCGCCAGGCCCTGTTCAGGACGTCCTACACCTGCATCGCCTGCGCGCACAACCCGGCAGCGCCCGCGCGCATGACGGCACGGCAGTACCTGGCGGCGCGGCACATCGTGGTGCGGCCGGACGGGCGCGAGCACATGCTGGACCGCTTTCTGGAAGACAAGGGCTGGCACCGGCACGTGACGCTGGAGCTGTCGCATTTCATGAGCCTGCTGTCGCTGCTGCCCGGCAGCGACCTGGTGGCGACCGTGCCCGACGACATCGCCACCGTGGTGCAGCGGCACATTGCGGTGAAGACCATCGAGCTGCCCTTCAAGCCGCCGCAGCTCCAGGTGCAGCAGTACTGGCACCGTCGCATGCAGAACGATGCGTCCAACCGCTGGCTGCGCGGCCTGTTCTACGAAGTGAACCGGCGCGACGCCAATGCCGGCCTGCCCGATTGGCAGGCCGCCGGCTGAGGGCGTTTCAACCGGCCGCGAGCCCCGCCGCCTGAACGCCGGCGATGCAGATGGCTTCGTCCTCGTCGCCGGTGCCGCCGCTGGCGCCCACCGCGCCCAGCATCCGGCCCGCCGCATCGCGGATCACCACCGCTCCGGTCTGCGGCAGGAACTTGCCGTCGGCCGTGGCGGCCAGCGCGACGAAGAAGTTGGGGTTGTCCTTGGCACGCTCGGCCAGCTTGCGGCTGGCCACGCCCATGCCCACGGCGCCCCAGGCCTTGGCGCGGGCAATGTCGAAGCGGAACATGGTGGCCCCGTCTTCACTGGCGAACGCCTTGAGGTTGCCGGCGGCATCGAGCACGGCAATGCCCATGGGCTGATAGCCGGCCTCCGTGGATTTCTTCAGGGCGGCATCGATGATGGTCCGGGCTTGCTGCAGGGTGAGGCTGGACATGGGCTTTTCCTTTTCTTTGGCTGGGCGGCCGCGCCGCCGTCTTGATCTTCGGCTTGCCGATTGTCGGCGTGCACGCTCGCAGCCGTCCTGCGTTCCGAGGCGAGCACACAGTCTCCATTTTTCCTCCTTCATTGCCTTCTAGCCTGAGGGAATGCCTGATTTCATTCGCGTTCGACCTTGGCGATCCCATCTGTTCAGAACGATCGCCGGCGCCCTGAGCATGGCACTGGCCACCGGTTGCTCTCAGCCCTCCGTCGCGCCGCTGGAAGACCACGCCCAAGGTACTGCGGCTTCCGTCTCTAGCCGCGCCGGGGATCCCGATCCGGGCCTCGCGGTCGATTCCTTGGGTGCTGCTGCGGCGCCGAAAGGTGCCTGCAGCGTCGAGCTCTACGGCGACTCCATCCTTCATGGCGGCTACCTGGGCGACCGGCGTCTCGAGGAAAGCCCGGCGGCCGCGCTTCGGCGCATGCGTCCCAGATACCGGGTGATCGATCACTCCGTGAACGGAGAAACCGCCAGCGTGCGATCGGCGGCGTTCGCGACGGAACCACGTTCGAGCCGCATCGTCGTCATCCAGTACGGACTCAATGACGCCATGCAGAACCTGCCGCTGGAACCGGCCTTGCGCTCCATGGTCACGCAAACCAGGGCAGAGGGCCGCCATGTGGTCCTGACGGGCTTGTCGCAAATACTGGTCGGCGCCGACGTGCGCGCACGAGGCGACGCGACGGTGCGACGCGTGGCGGGGGACCTGGCGGTGCCATTCGCCGACTGGGGAAGCGTGCCGATGCGTCGCGGCGAGATGGCGGACATTCTTCATCCGTCGCAGGTCTATTCCACCCGACTCGTCGAGCGACTGGTCACGGTGCTGGACACCCTGGCCCCGGAGTGCGCGTGACGACGGGTGCGCGTGGCATGGCTCGCAATGGCCCGAGGCCGAGTCATGTTGCAATCGCACGTTCACTCTTTCAACGCGCAGGCAGCACACGCATGACGACCTCTTCCCTCTCGATTCGCCCTCCGGTGCCGGACGACTACGCGGCGTGGAAGCCGCTCTGGGACGGCTACAACGCCTTCTACGGCCGCGAGGGCCCGACCGCCCTGCCCGACGAGATCACACAGGTCACCTGGCAACGGTTCTTCGATGCCTACGAACCGGTGCATGCGCTGGTTGCCGAGCGTGAAGGGCAGTTGGTCGGCCTGACCCACTACCTGTTCCACCGCAGCACCACGCGCATCGAGCCGACCTGCTATCTGCAGGACCTGTTCACCTTGCCCTCGGAGCGCGGACGGGGCGTGGGACGGCTGTTGATCCAGGGCGTGTACGACCGGGTGAAGCGTGCGGGCGGGCACCGCGTGTACTGGCAGACGCATGTGACCAACGCGGCGGGGCGCGCGCTGTATGACAAGGTGGCCACTCACGACGGGTTCATCGTGTACGGCACCTCGGTCTGAGCCCCTCAGTCTCAGTACTTGATCGTCACCCCGGCCTTCACGCCGTTGTTGGCCTTGCCGTCGGACGACACGCCGCCGTTGAGCGACACGTTGCCGCCCGTGCTGGCTCCCAGCGAATAGGTGGGCCGGGGCGTCGAGGTGTCGGTACCGATGTAGGTGCCGCTGCCGTCGGGCCGCTGCACGCCGACGGTCGCGCCATTGACGGTGGCGGCCTGCTCGGTCGGGTTCACGTTGGGCGCCACATAGACGGTGCCCTTGTCGTCGTTGTCGACCGGCACCTTGATCGGCTCGGCCTGCACGAGTGCGCAAGACGCACCCAACCCCAGTGTTGTCACAAGTATCAATTTACGCATCGTCTCGATGCTTTGCCATCGGCGGCGCGATCCGCGTAGGACGCAAGGAGATTCGGGCCGCGAACTGCAACTTGAAATGTCCAAGGCTATGCTTTGACAAACCACCGAGGACGCAACAATGAGCACGCAACCCCCGCCACCCGGCCCCTCGCCCGAAGCACTCGAACGCATGCTGGCCGCGGGCCGCGACGGCGCGCTGCTGCGCATGAGCCTGGCGCTGGCCCATCACCGGCGCGACGATCCCCACACTGCGCTGATACACCTCGGGAAGGCACTGGCCCTCGACGCGGACTTCACCGCGGCACACCGCCTGCAAGGCTTGATTGCACTGGAACTCGGCGATGCCGAGCAGGCCGAGGCGGCCTTCGCCCGGGGCCTGGAGGTGGCGCAGCGGCGCGGTGAACTGCAGCTGGTCAAGGAGCTGACCGTGCGGCTGCGCAGGCTGCGGCCCGCAGCGCCTTGCGCGAGCTAGATCATCGAGTCTTCGTATGCCATGGCGGTGGTCGACGACGCGCTGCAAGCCTTGATGTCGACGGCCTACGTGTTCGCTGAGAACTTGCGTACTCAAGCGTCGCACGGATGGCAGGTTCTTCCGCCTCGCCCTAGGATGCAGCATCGGCGCGCCGCAGTTCGGTGCGCCACGCTCACGCAATCAAGACAGGAAAAGAACACATGTCTTCCACCGAAGTCGTCCTGCCCGAACAGCTTTTGATCGCCATCGCGGCCCAGAGCCGCATGCCGATTGCCCGGATCGGCGAAGCGCTGACATCGCTGGGCATGGTCAGCCAGGACCAGCTGCGCGAAGGCCTGACACAGCAGCAACGCGCACCCAACGTGCCGCTGGGCGAGACGCTGGTGCGCATGGGCATCGTCACCCAGGGCCAGTTGCAGACCGCGCTGGTGCGCAAGATGGGCTACCCGCTGGTGAACCTGCAGTTGTTCCCGCCCGCGGCCGACGCCCTTCGCAAGGTCGGCCACAGCGTCGCGCGGCGCCTGCAGGTCATGCCGCTGATGATGCACGAGGGCCGCATCATCGTGGCCATCGACGATCCGATCAGCCGGCACTCGGCGCTCGACGAGATCGAGTTCATCGCGCAGGCGAAGGTGATTCCCGTCATCGGCCAATGCCTGGACCTCGACACCGTGCTGCACACGGCCTACGAGAAGATCGGCGAGCCCGCTGTCGGCGTCGGGGGCGCCTTTGCGGCCAACCTCGACCCCATGCGGCCGCTGGAGTTCGACATGGCCGGCACCACCGAACTGCTGCAGACCCTGGAGCGCGAAGGTCCCGCGGCCGCCCCCACGGATGCGCCCATCGAGCAGTCGGACAACTCGCTGGTGCGCATGATCAACAGCATGATCCTGGAGGCGCACCGCGAGGGTGCCTCCGACATCCACATCGAAAGCTACCCGGGCCAGGAAAAGACCCGCATCCGCTTTCGCCGCGACGGCCTGCTCTACACCTACCTGGAGCTGCCACCGAGCTACCGCGCCGCCATCGTCGCGCGCATCAAGATCATGTGCGACCTGGACATCAGCGAAAAGCGCATGCCGCAGGACGGCAAGATCAACTTCGCGAAGTACTCGCCGCAGCACCGCATCGAGCTGCGCGTGGCGACCATTCCCACCAACAACGGGCTCGAAGACGTGGTGATGCGCATCCTGGCATCGGCCAAGCCCATTCCCATGAGCCAGCTGGGCCTGTCGCCGAACAACCTGGCGCAGCTGACCAAAGCCGTCGGGCGCCCCTACGGCATGGTGCTGTGCGTAGGTCCCACGGGCTCGGGCAAGACCACCACGCTGCACTCGGCGCTGATGCAGATCAACACGCCCGAACGAAAGATCTGGACGGCGGAAGACCCGGTCGAAATCACCCAGGCCGGCCTGCGGCAGGTGCAGATCAACCCGCGCATCGACTGGACTTTTGCCAAGGCGCTGCGGGCCTTCGTGCGCGCGGACCCCGACGTGATCATGGTCGGCGAGATCCGCGACGAGGAAACCGCCAAGACCGCCATCGAGGCCTCGCTCACCGGCCACCTCGTGCTGTCCACGCTGCACACCAACAGCGCCCCGGAAACCGTGACCCGGCTGCTGGACATGGGCATGGACCCGTTCAACTTCGCGGACTCCCTGCTCGCGGTGCTGGCCCAGCGGCTGGTGCGCCGCCTGTGCACGCGCTGCACCACCCCCTCCCCCGCGAGCGCGGAGGCCGTCGAGGAACTGCTGGACGACTACATGCATGCCTTCGGCCCGCAGGAAAAGACGCCGGCCCACCGCCAGGCCGTTCACGACGACTGGCTGCGCCGCTACGGCCACGACGGCAAGCTGCACAGCCACGCCAGCACCGGCTGCAAGCACTGCGGCAACACCGGCTTCAAGGGACGCGTGGGCATCCACGAGCTGATGGTGATGTCCAGCACGCTGCGCCGCCTGGTGCAGACCGGCGCACGCGCGGAAGAGCTGCAGCTGGCCGCGCTGCAGGAAGGCATGCGCACCTTGCGCCAGGACGGCATCGAGAAAGTGCTGGCCGGGCACACCAGCATCGAGGAAGTGCGCGCGACCAGCAACGTGTGAACGCGCGGCCCGGCGGCCCTGCACCTACAGCTCGTTCAACGGAATGAACGGCGCCACCAGCCGCAGCTTGAAGCGCTGCCACGCCGTGGTCTCGGGCGGCACGTCGTAGACGGTTTCCTTGCCGTCGTTGTCCTGCTCGATCCATTCGACGTTCTTGCCGCCGGCGTCCAGCCGCAGGCGGTAGGAGCTGCCCGCGTCCGCGAAGCTGTCCAGCTGGCGGGCCATCTCGGCACTGTCGATGATCAGGCCCAGCTCGGTGTTCAGCCGCGCCGAGCGGGGGTCGAGATTCATCGAGCCCAGGAACACCTGCTTGCGGTCGACGATGCCGTTCTTCATGTGCAGCGCGCCGGTGCGATGGCCGAAGATGCCGAACTTGCCGCGCTTCACGCTCAAGGTGGGGCTCAGCTCGTAGATGCCCACGCCGGCCTTGAGCAGTTCATGGATGTGCGGCCAGTAGCCCACGTACACCCAGGGTTCGTCGGTCGATGCCAGCGAATTGGTGAGCAGCGTGACGCTCACGCCCTCGGCCTGCGCGCCGGCCAGGCTGGCCACCGAGGCGTCGGACGGCACGAAGTACGGCGACACCATCTTGATGCTGCTGCGCGCCGTGCGGAACCAGCGGATCACGCCTTCCGTGACGGTGCCCTTGAGCGAGTTCTCGCGCTCGTTCAGGCCCAGCGTCTTGCTGAGCGGATCGAACAGCACCCGTGCGTCGGCCCACAGCAGCGAGCTGAGCGCACGGTCGGCCAGCTCGAAGGGCAGGTTCATCATGGGCACGAGGTCCAGCGGCAACTCGACGGGTTCGTCGGGCTGCGGGTCGTGGATCTTGCCGTCCGCCGGAATGCGCGGCGCCTGCGGAGGCCTGGCGTCGGCGACGCGCGTGTCGAACTTCTGCCGCAGCTGCGCCTGCGTGAGCGAGGTGCCGGCGATGCGCCCCACGGGGTAGACGACCTCGCTGTTCCAGTAGTGGTCGAACTCGCTCGACAGGTCGCGCACCACCGGGCCGGCCGCGAACACGTCCATGTCGACGAAGTTGCTGCCCGCTGCATTCATCACGTACTCGTCGGCCATGTTGCGCCCGCCCGCCACGGCGG
The DNA here is from genome assembly GCF_056394985.1 of Variovorax sp. 10N412. Lineage (NCBI taxonomy): Bacteria > Pseudomonadati > Pseudomonadota > Betaproteobacteria > Burkholderiales > Comamonadaceae > Variovorax > Variovorax sp. 10N412. The sequence continues at coordinate 128,681 of NZ_JBFTIO010000014.1, read as the reverse complement.
CGGCGTTGTCCGCCACGAAAAGCTTGTTGTGCATGCGCCGGTTGACGCGGGCAAAGTCGAAGCCCGAACTGACGAAGCGCGTGACATCGCTGCCCCGCCCTGCCGGAAAAGGATTAAACAGGCGCACCTGCACGTTCGGGTAGCTGGCGAGCGCGAGCAGCAGGTCGTCCTCGCCGGTGGTGTAGAGGTCGTCGACCAGCAGGCGCACACGCACGCCGCGCAGCGCCGCGTCGCGCAGCGCGCCCACCAGGGCGCGGCCGGTGTTGTCGCCGGCCAGCAGGTAGTACTGCACGTCGAGGCTGCGCGTGGCGAGCCGGGCCAGTTCCATGCGGGTCGCGAAAGAGGTGGGGCCGTAAGGCAGCAGGCGAAAGCCCGAGCGGCCGTCGGGCGGAAGCACCTTCTGCGTGAGGGTGCCCAACGGGGTGGCCTGGAAATCGGTGATGGCGCCGACGGGCTGCGTCGGCACCTGCGGCGGCAGGCTGGCGCATGCAGTCATCCACATCGAAAGAACCAGCAGGCACGCCGCAAGCAGCGGGCGGCCCAACATGTGGGCGCGAAAGGCGCCCTGCCGATCGCGGCGCGATGCATCGGCCCAGCATGCTGTCGTCATTTTTTTCCTGCTCTCGTCTCGGTTGGCGCGCCCACCCGCGAGGGGATGATCGGGCCGCGCGCATGACGCGAGCCTGACGGTGCCGGGCGGCCGCGTCAATCGTTGCGTTCGGGGCACGTTCGGAGCCGACCGGGTGCAAACCGTGCGGGTCGCGGGGTCCGACAATCGGATGCCCGATGCCCCGCAGGGAATTTTCCATGCCGGCACGCCGGTGCGCGACGATAGACGACCCATGACGAACTCCGCCCCCTCCACGCCCGCACTCATCGACACCTGCACCCAGGCCTCGCTCGTCCTGCTGGAAAGCAACCTGACACCGCACGGCATCCTGGCCGCCAGCCGCACCGAGGCGGCTGTCGCGCGGCGCTACACGCGCATCTTCGGGCGCGACGCCGCCATCTGCGTGATGGCCATGTGCGGCAGCGGCGTGCCCGCGCTGGAGCAAGGCGCGGTGGCCAGCCTCGACGCGCTCGCGGCGCAGCAGGCGGCCAACGGGCAGATTCCCAAGTACGTCGACCCCGAAGGCCAGGACGCCGACTTCTGGTACCTGGGCTGCATCGACGCCACCTTGTGGTGGCTGATTGCGGTGGACCATGTGCGCCGGCACGGCAGCGTCGGCGCATCGCACTGGCAGGAAGAGGCCGCGCGCGCCATCCAATGGCTGCAGGCGCAGGAGCACCAGCACTTCCGCCTGCTGCAGCAGAACGAGGCCAGCGACTGGGCCGACATCATGCCGCGCTCGGGTTACGTGCTGTACAGCAACGCGCTCTGGTACGACGTGAAGCGCCGCTTCGCGCTCGACCATGCAGAAGAGACCCAGCACCACTTCAACCACCTGTTCAACCCGTTCCAGCGCGACCTGCCCGAGTACCACCGCGCGCGGCTGCTGCGGCACTACGCGCGGCGCGGCCGGCGCGACCCCGGGCTGTACCTGAGCTTCGTCAACCTCGCGGTCGTCGGCGACGAAGGCGATGTGTTCGGCAACGTGCTCGCCATACAGAGCGGCCTGGCCGACACGGAGATGGCGCACCGCATCGTGCAGACCGTCAACGCGGCGCGTGCGTGCGCCCCCTACCCGGTGCGCGTGGTGCTGCATCCGCTGTCGCAGCAGCACGAACTGTGGCGCGCCTACATGGGGCGCCACCAGCAGAACATCGTGCACCAGTACCACAACGGCGGGATCTGGCCGTTCGTCGGCGGGTTCTGGGTGATGGCGCTGGCACGGTTGGGCCTGCACGAACAGGCATGGACCGAGCTCGAGCGGCTGGCGCAGGCGAACGCGCTGGACGGCTGGCGCTTCACGGAGTGGTTCCATGGGCGCACGCTGGCGCCGATGGGAATGGCGGGGCAAAGCTGGAATGCGGCGACGTTCCTGCTGGCGAAGCGGGCGTTGGAAGGGGACGGGGTGGCCTGGTGACGCCGGGCCTTGCAGGCCGGCGTGCACAATCTGCGGCATCTCGACCCTGACGCCATGCGAATCCACGAACTGAAACGACGCCTGCGGGAAGCCGGCGCAGGCCCCAGCCATGAACAGCGGATCTTGCGGCTGTGGTCACATGCGCTGCCCCGCGACAGCGGCAGGCGCCTGCCGGCGAGCTTTTTCCCGTCGTCGCTGATGGAGGCGCTGCCCGCCATCGAAGCCGAGCTCGCGGGGCTGGCGCGCATTCACGCCGTGCACCCTGGCGCCGACGGTTCCGAGCGGCTGCTCGTTGCCCTGGCGGACGGCCAGACCGTGGAAAGCGTGCTGCTGCCCCGCGACGGCCTGTGCGTGTCGTCGCAGGTGGGCTGCGCCGTCGGATGCCGGTTCTGCATGACGGGCCGGGAGGGCTTGCTGCGCCAGGTGGGCAGCGCCGAAATCATCGCCCAGGTCGCGCTCGCGCGCATGCGCCGTCCGGTGCGCAAGGTGGTGTTCATGGGCATGGGTGAGCCGGCCCACAACCTGGACAACGTGATCGAGGCGATCGACCTGCTCGGCACGGTGGGCAACATCGGCCACAAGAACCTGGTGTTCTCCACCGTGGGCGACCCGCGGGTGTTCGACAGGCTGCTGCAGGAGCGCGTGCGGCCCGCGCTGGCACTCTCGCTGCACACGACGAAGGCCGACCTGCGCAAGGACCTCCTGCCCCGCGCCCCGAACATGACGCCCGAAGAGCTGGTCGACGCGGGCGAGCGCTATGCGCGCGCCACCGGCTACCCGATTCAGTACCAGTGGACGCTGCTGGAAGGCGTGAACGACGGGCCCGAGGAGATCGAAGGCATCGTCCGGCTGCTGTCGGGCAAGTACGGCGTGCTGAACCTGATTCCCTTCAACGCGGTGGACGGCGTGACGTTCAGCCGGCCGTCATGGGAGCGCTGCGAACAGGTGGCGCGCACGCTGCACGAGCGGGGCATCCTGACGAAGCTGCGCAATTCGGCGGGGCAGGACGTCGATGGCGGCTGCGGCCAGTTGAGGGCGCGGGCGGCCGAAGTGCAGGTGATGTTTCGAAGGGGCTGAGGCCGTCACCGGAGAAATCGAATGAATTCCACAGCTTCACGCCCTGCGCCACGCAAGGGTCTTCATCCATGACATTGCAGAAGAAGGGCAAGTACTGGTACGGCACCACACCCGAGGACATCGAGGCTCAACTCGTCGCCTACAGCACGCGCAACAGGTACGAGGCCGTCAGGTTCTCCCGGTCTGCATGCGCATGCGGACAGCGTTCGTTCCAGCTCGAAACCGATGAGGACGCAGGCGCGGCCAGGCGAACCTGTGTTCGCTGCGGCGCCGTTCATCTCATGGGAGACAGCGACGAATACGCGAGCGAAGCGGAGTTCGAAAGGCATTCGTGCATCTGCGACGCGGAGGCATTCGAACTCTTGTCGGGTGTCGCCTTGTACGCGGACAGCAACGACGTTCGTTGGTACTACATCGGCTGCAGGTGCACAAGCTGCCAGCTGGTCGGTGTATTCGCAGATTGGAAATGCGAGGCTGGAGACGCAGACGCGTTCCTGCGCAAGACCTGAGCAGGCAGCAGCGACCGGGGATGCGGCAACAGGCTCGTCACGGCGGACGTGGCCACCCAACGATCATGGCCGGATTCGATTCTCAGGATGGCTCAGGCACTCAAAGTGCATCCCACACCTGAATCAGCCCCACCAGGTGGACGACGCCGAATGCCAGGCAAACCACCGAACTCCAGACCCAGAAGGCAGTGAGCCGCCGCCGGTCGAAGACGAACAACGCCAGCGCCACGAGCCCCCGCAGCAGGTACACCGCCGTGATCGCAGGCAGCACGAGCGCCAGCAATGGCAGCGGCTGCAGCACCCCAGCCCCTGAAAGCGCATACGCCGACCAGACGCCGAGCACGCACGCGATCAGCAGCGTGACGATCGGCGGATACAGATGCCCCGCGGCCGCGCCTGCAGCCATGCGTTCCCCAGCCCCGAAGAACCGGTACCAGGCGGGCCCGCCAAAGATGATGCAGATGTGCAGCAGCGCCGCGATGGCACTGAGCACGGCCCCGGCGATCAAGGGAATGTTGCAGGACACAAGGAATCTTTCAAAAACACGCGAGCGGCCGCAGCACCCGCACCGTGTCGCGCGTCGGCCCGAAGGCGCCGTAGCGCACGCCAAGGCCGCTGAGGGCTTCGACACGTTCAATCCATTCCTGCGGCGTGCCGACGGTGCCCGGCTCGTACAGGGGCTGGGCGGTGTACAGCCGTTGCGTCAGGGCTTGCTGGTGTTCGAGATCAGGCACCTCGCTGCAACGCAACGCGTTCATGCGCGAGCCGTCGGCACCGCGATACCCTGCGCACCATCGCAGGCCCGCACCCTCGACAGCATCGAGATGGCTCGCCACCAGCCCATCGAGTTTCCCCACGGCCTCCAGCGCATAGCGCAGCAGCACCGCATCGGGATGCCCGCGCCGGAACACGCCCTGCCAGCCTTCGTCGGCGTTGTGCGGCTCGGCCAGGAGAGCGTCCAGCGCATGGTCATGCGTGGGCAGCGGGCCGGCGCCGTGCCGGGTGAGGTAGCTGCGCAGCACGCCCAGGTGCTGCACGCGCGCGCCGACGCCTACATCGCGCAGCACCGCCTCGACAGCGCCAGTCGACACCGTGCTCCAGGTCGTGTGGGGATGAAAACCGCGCCACTCGTCGAGCAGCACACCCTGAGCGCCTTCGAACACCACGGTGCCCGGACGCGCGAGCCGTTCGGCGACACGGTCCGCGCCAGCGGGCGGCGATTGCGCCAGGCACGGCGCCACGGCGTCGAGCCAGCGCTGCGCGAGCGAGTCGTCACGCAGCATGGCGAGTTCTTGCGCGGCATCCCCATGCAAAGAGGCTGCAGCCGCAAACTCGCGCAGCAGCGCGGTGCGCGAGGCCTCCAGTTTCTCGAGCGCGCGAGCGGGGTGAAGCAGATCGCCGTAGCGCAGCGCTTCATCCGGCGAGGCGAGCGCGTGCCGCACCGTCTCGCCGACGCCCACGCCGCAGCTGCCGTGCGCGCCCTCCCCCCGCGTCCATTCACGCAGCCGGCCCGCGGCCTGGTGGAACGGCGTGGTCACGCGGCAACGCGCGTCGACCAGCAGGCGCGAGAAGGCGTCTTGCACACCCACCCTGCGCAACGCCGCCTCCTCGACGCGCAGCGCCGTGGGATGCACCACCACCGCACTCGCCAGCAAAGTGCCCACGCCCGCATGGAAACTGCCGGCGCCGAACTGCGAGAAGGTGTGGTGCCGGCCATCGGCCAGCACCACGTTGTGCCCGGCCTGCGCGCCGCCGTTGAAGCGCACCACGGTGTGGGCCTGCAACGCGCCGCACAGGTGGTCGGTGAAGCGCCCCTTGCCGCAGTCGCCGAAGCCCAAGCCCAGCAGCGAGACGTAGTGCGTGGCCCCTGCGGCGGCGGCGGTCACCCGGCGGTCACCCGACCCTCAGCCGAACAGGCGCTTCCACCACGACGAGCGCGGGTTCGCGGCCGCCGTGGCCACGGCCGGCGGCGCGCGGCGCGATGCGCCGGGGTCGAGCAGCGCCGCGTAGGCGTCCAGCGCGTGCAGCACGCCGCCTACGCGTTCCTTGGCCATGCCGGTGCCGCTCATCACGCCGGCCAGCGCCTCGAGGCTGGGCACGGCCTTCTCGGTGAGGGCGACGATGCCGGCGGCCACGGCGCAGGCGTCGTCGGGCGAGTCCATGCAGATGACGTGATCGCCCAGCAGCTCGCGCCAGCGCCCCTCGCAGCGGCGGCGGCGCTGGGCGTCGGGAATCAGGAAGAACAGGTTCGTGGTCTCGGCCGCGGCGGCGATGACCTCTTCGATGGGAATGTCCTCGTCGAGCTTCTCGCCGATCAGGCCTTCGATCTGGTGGCGCGAGACGGCGGGGTACGGCAGCTCGTCGCCGGTCACGAACAGGTAGCCGCGCTTCTTGCGCTTGACCCAGCAGTCCATGTCGGTGTGCTGCGCCATGACGTAGAAGGCCAGCTCGTAGCTTTCTTCGCCGCTCCCGCCACCGCCGCCTTCGAGGTAGCTCCAGGTGAGCCACTGGTCCATGAGGTTGGCGGTCGATTCGAACTGGCCGACCTGCAGCGGCGCGCCGTCGGAGGTGGCGTCGCCGATGGCCATGAACATGAGCTGCGGGTCGGGCACGCCACAGTCGGTCAGCAGCTTCATGAAGTTGGGCAGCTCGCGGCGCGCCAGGGTCTGCGGAATGTCGCCCATGGAGCCGGTGACGTCGAGGGCGAACACGATGCCCAGCGAATTGGGGTGGTCGGCGTTGTCGCGCGACTCGCGCACCTTGAGCCCGTGCGGGTTCATCAGCGGGTGCGTCGAGCGTTGCGTGAAGACTTCGGCGCCGGGCTTGGCGGCGCGGTCGGCAATCAGCGCCGTGTGTGCGGCATGCGAGTAGTTTCCATAGCCCATGAATGACCTCCTTGGTGACTGTTGTTCAGGCGCCGGCGCGCGGCGCGGGATCGAAAGGCACGAACCTCGACGGCCCGAAGGCTTCGCGCGAGGCGGCCGAAAGCGCTTGCTCGATGCCCTGCGCGCCCAGGCGCTCGCAGGTGGCGGCGTCTTCGCTGCATTGGCGCAGCAAGGTCGCGAGCGGTGCCGGGGTGTGGGCGCCGAAGCCGGGCTCGCCGGCCCCTGCCTCATGCAGGCCATGCAGCACGGCGCGCACGGTCCAGGCGGCCTGCATCAGGTCGCGCGCGACGGCGGCGGTGTGGGCCGGCCCGGTGGCCTGCTGCGCGCGCGACCAGCCGATGAGCAGCACGCCGTGGTCGCGCGGATGCACGAGCGCATGCGCGGGCGACAGGTCGCGATGCGTCCAGCCCGTGCCGTGCACGAAGGCCAGCACCTCGAGCATGCGGCGCCAGAGCCACACGGCGTGGCGCGGGTCGATGCCTCGGGCGTTGGCTTGCTGCACGTCCTGCAGGCTGCCCCAGAAACCGGTCGGGTGGCGCAGCACCAGCGCCTGGCGGGCGCCGTCGCCCAGGCCTTCGGCGAGGCCCGTGCCCAGCGGTTGCGGCAAGCGACGTGTGAAGTAGGCCGCGCCTGCGATCGACAGGTCTTGCAGGGCCTGCAGCACGGCGGCCTCGCGCAGCAGCACCTGGTTGGCTGCGGAGTCACGCGCCAGTTTCAGCGTGACGCGCTCGGGCAGTGCGCCGAGCCGTTCGGCCAGCAGCACCTCGCTGTGCTCGCCGGTGGCCAGCGGCGCCAGCACGCGGTAGCGCGCACCGCGCCAGGTGAGGATGCGTCCGCCCGGCACGTCGGCGTTGGCCCGCCGCAGCGCGGCGCGGAAGCTCTCGCGTTCGACGGTTTCCGTGCCGCGCACGATGGTGGCGCCGCAGTAGCTGCAGTCGACCGTGCGCCAACGTGCGGCACGCGGCAACGGCGCGGAGCATTGGGGGCAGCTGAGTGCGAGCAGCGACAGCATCCGGCCGTGCCCTACGCGTCCCTTAGCGCCGCCGGGTCGGGCGATGCCCGCACACGGTCGATGCGGCGGCCTTCGAGCTCGACGATCTCGAAGCACCAGCCGGCGCAGTCGATCAGCTCGCCCACTTCCGGCAGGTGGCCCGAGACGGACATCAGCAGCCCGGCCACGGTGTTGTAGCGCCCGCGCTCTTCCTCGGGCAGCTCGCGAATGCCCAGGCGCGCGCGCAACTCCGACACGGGCATGAGGCCGTCGAGCTCCCACACGCCGTCGGGCCGCTCGCGGGCCCAGGCGTCGGTCTGCATGCCGGGCTGCAGCTCGCCGGTGATGGCTTCGAGCAGGTCGCGCGGGGTCATCAGGCCCTGCACCACGCCGTATTCGTCGACCACGAACACCAGCCGGCCGGCGCGCTCGCGAAACTGCTCCAGCAGTTCCATGCCGGTGAGGGTTTCGGGCACGAACACCGCGGGCAAGGCCTCCGGGCCCAGCGCGCCGGGGTGCGCGGACCCCAGGCGCAGCAGGTGAGCCACGCTGATGACGCCGACCACGTCGTCGAGCGAGTTGCGGCACACCGGGTACCAGGAATGCACGAGGTTGAGCGCGGCGGCGTCGGCCACCTTCTGCAGCGCCTGTGGCACGGTGAACGAGGCGTCGAGCCATTCGATGTCGGCGCGCGGGATCATCAGCGACGACAGCCGCCTGTCATCCAGGTGAAACACGTTGCGCACCATCTGGTGCTCGTGGTGCTCGATGACGCCGGCGTCCACGCCTTCTTCCAGGCTGGCCGAGATTTCTTCTTCCGTGACGTGGCGCGCCGCGTTGGCGTCGATGCGCAGCACCTTCAGCATGGTGGCCGTGGCGCCCGCGAGCAGCCACACGAAGGGCTTGGCGGCCTTGGCCAGCCCGCGCATGGGGCGCGACACCCAGCGCGCCACCGGCTCGGGATAAAGCTGGCCGATGCGCTTGGGCACCAGCTCGCCGAAGATGATGGTGAAGAAGGTGATGCAGGTGACCACGCACGCGGTGGACACCACGCTGGCGGTGCCGGCGCCCATGCCCACGCTTTCCATCCACACGGCCAGCGGCGCGGCGAAGGCGGCCTCGCCGACGATGCCGCTCAGCATGCCGATGGAGGTGATGCCGATCTGCACCGTCGAGAGGAATTGCGTGGGCGACTCCATCAGCTTCAGCGCGGCCACCGCGCCGGTGTCTCCCGTTTCGGCCAAGGCCGCGAGACGTGCGCGCCGGCTGGTGGAAAGGGCCATTTCGGACATTGCGAACAACGCGTTCAGCGTGGTCAACAAGGCCAGGAGGAGAACATCCATGAACTGAGGGAGAGAATGAAGGAATGTCACTTTACTTGATTGGCGACCTGCAGGGCTGCGACGCCCCCCTCGCGCGGCTGCTGCAAAAGATCGATTTCTCCCCCAGCCGGGACACCTTCGTGCTGCTGGGCGACCTGGTGAACCGGGGCCCCGATTCGCTCGCGGTGCTGCGCCGCGTGCAGGGCTACGGCGCCTCCGCGCTGAGCCTGCTGGGCAACCACGACCTGCACCTGCTGGGCGTGGCGCACGGCGCGCGCAAGGCTGGGCGCAAGGACACGCTGGGCGAACTGCTGGCCGCGCCCGACAGCGAGGCGCTGCTCGACTGGGTGCGCCAGCAGCACATGGCGCTGCACATGCGCATCGGCACCGGCGACCTGCTGATGGTGCATGCGGGCGTGCTGCCGCAGTGGACGGTGAGCGACACGCTGGTGCGGGCCTCCGAAGTCGAGTCGGTGCTGCGCGGCCCGGCGCTGGGCGAATTCCTGATGACGATGTACGGCAACGAACCCGCGCAGTGGCAAGACAGCCTCACGGGCAGCGCCCGGCTGCGCGCCATCGTCAATGCGCTGACGCGGCTGCGCTTCTGCACGGCCGACGGCGTGATGGAGTTCGAGGCCAAGGACAGCGCCGCCACGGCGCCCGAGGGCTACATGCCCTGGTTCGACGTGCCGGGGCGCAAGACGCGCAAGGCCACGGTCGCCTTCGGCCACTGGTCGACGCTGGGCTGGCTCTCGCGGCCCGACCTGCTCTCGACCGACACGGGCTGCGTGTGGGGCGGCTGCCTGAGCGCGGTGCGCATCGGCGCGACGCTGGACGAGCGCGAGCTGATCCAGGTCGAGTGCGAGCAGGCGCAGAAGCCGGGCAAGACCGGCTGAAAGGCCTCAGAACGCCTGCGTCACCAGCCCGTACACGGTGCGCACGCCGCTCACGTAGTTGCCCATGCGCAGGTTCTCGTTGGCCGCGTGCTGGTTGTTGTCGGCGTTCACCAGCGGAATGATCGCAAAGGGCACCGGCAGCACGCGAACGATCTCGGCGGTGGGCACCGTGCCGCCCATCATCCGGATGCGCACCGGCTCGGGCTGCGTGCCGAAAGTTGCGCCGAGCGCCTTGTAGGCCCACCGGCCCACGGGCGACTCGATCTGCGAGCCCGCCGCGTCGCCGCCTTCGCTCTGGTAGGAGAAGCTCGCGAGCTTGTCGTAGCGCGCGCGGTCCTCGTCGGTCGGCTCGCCCTTGACGAGGTGGTAGCCCTGGCGCTCGATGTGTTTCTGGATCAGCTGGCCGAGGTAGGCCGGATCGGAGTCGGGCGTGGTGCGCAGGTCCATCTCGGCCACGGCCTTGTCGGGCACGATGTTGGCCACCTTGTCGCCCACCGAAGCCGCGGCCATGCCGCGCACGTTCAGCGAGGGGTACTGCATCGCTTCCTGGTAGTTCGCACCGACCTTGTCGGTGCGCGCAATGCCCAGGCGGCGCTTGAGCGCGGCCTCGTCGTCGGGCACCGCGGCCATGATCTTGCGGTCGGCCTCGGCGATCTTCACGTGGTCGTAGTAGCCGGCCACCGTCACGCGGCCCTCGTCGTTCTTCATCGAGGCCAGCAGGTTGGCCAGGCGCTGGGCCGGGTTGGGCGCGTAGTTGCCGTAGTGCCCGCTGTGCAGCGGCACCTTGGCGCCGTACACGGTGAGCCGGGCCTCGGCCGCGCCGCGGTTGCCGAACACCAGCGTGGGCCGGTTGGTGGCGTGCATGGGGCCGTCGTGGATCACGATGGCGTCGCAGCGCAGCAGGTCGCGGTGCGCCTGCATCACCTTGCCGATCGAGGGCGAGCCCTTCTCTTCCTCGCTGTCGAGGATCACCTTGACGTTCACCGCCGGCTGGGCGCCCCCGGCCTTCAAGGCATCGATGGCGGCGAGCATCATCATGATCGGCCCCTTGTCGTCGGCGGAAGCGCGGCCGAACACGCGCCATTCGGGGTCGAGCGGGCCGCTGAAGAGCGGCGCCGAATCGATCTCCTCCCAGCCGCCGTTGGCCGCCTTGCGCTTGAGCACCGGCGTCCACGGGCTCTTCTGCGCCCACTGCGCGGGAATGACCGGCTGGCCGTCGAGGTGCATGTAGAACAGCACCGTCTTGCGCGCGGGGTCGCTGCCCGGGTACTCGGCATAGAGCATCGGCTTGCCGTCGTTGGGCAGTTGCTGCGTGGTGAAGCCGCGCTTGCGGAAGGCCTGCTCCAGCCACTCGACGTTCTTGCGGATGTCCTCCGGCGAGATGGCGTCGTTGGGCAGGGCCAGCAGCTCGAAGTACTCGCGGTAGGTGGCCTGCGCGTGGCGCTCGGCGTCGGCCGCGGAGAGTTCGCCCGCGCCGGCCGTGCCGGTCATGCAGGCGGCCACTGTCAGGGCCAGGGGGAGCAGCGCGAGCGGGCCGCGCGAGGTTCGGGGCTGTGAAAGCATGGGGCGGGGTCCACTTGGTAGGGTTTCGCGGCAGTCTAGGCAAACCCGAGCGTTTGAACAATTGCCGATTTTCAGCGCCACCTTTGCCTTTTTTGCAACGCAGCCTCCTTGTGCCCGGCGCCGTGGCATCCCCGGCTCAGGACGGCAGGCGGAACTTGTCCAGCGACATGCGCTGGCGGCCGTGCGCATCGAAGTTCCCGGGCGCGAGCCAGCGCTCGAAGGCGGTGCGCAGTGCGGGCCACTCGCTCGCGAGGATCGAGAACCAGGCGGTGTCGCGCGTGCGCCCCTTGTAGACCACCGCCTGCCGGAACCTGCCCTCGTACTGGAAGCCCAGCCGCAGTGCGGCGCGCTTGGAGGGCTCGTTGAAGTCGTCGCACTTCCATTCGTAGCGGCGGTAGCCCAGCGCGTCGAACGACAGCTTCATCAGCAGGTACTGCGCCTCGGTGGACACGGGCGTCTGCTTGAGGAGCGGCGAGAAATTGACGCTGCCCACTTCGATCACGCCATGGGTCGGGTCGATGCGCATCAGCGCCAGCGTGCCGACGGCACGGCCGCTCTGCTTGTCGACGACGGCGAAGTGCATCGGGTCGGTGCTCTGCGCGGCACGCTGCGCGTAGGCCCGGGTGCTTTCCAGGTCGGCGGGCCGCTCCACGCCCAGGTAGGTCCAGTCGCGGCCGTCGGGCGCCTGCGCATAGGCGGCATGCAGGTCGTCGGCGTGCCTGGCCGCGTCGAGCGGCTCCAGCGTGCAGAAGCGGCCCTCGACGTTCTGGCGCGGCGGCAGGGCGCGCGGCGTCCAATCGGGCACGTCGGGGCCGATGGACTGGCCGAATTCGTTGTGGCGGGCTGGCATGCGGGTGTCTTTCGGAAAAAATAGGGAGGCGGCAAGGCCGAAGCACGTAAAGTACCCGCAACGTGGCTCCAGCCAAAGTGCCACGACTGATTGATTTCATGGTGCCACGCCCTTCCCTTTCCCTCGCAGCGCTGCTCGAATCCCCGCTGCTGAAAGACCGCGACGCCGGCTCGATGCAGCGCCAGTTGCACGAGCGCCTCAAGCGCGCCATCCTCGACGGCAGCCTGGCCCCCGGCAGCCGCCTGCCCGGCTCGCGCGCGCTGGCCGAAGCGCTCGCCATCTCGCGCAACACCGTCACCGCGACCTACGAGCATCTGGCCGCCGAAGGCTATGTGCAGCCCGACCGCCAGGGCACGCGGGTGACCGAGCTCTCCTCGCCGGTGCCCAGGCGCGCGGACATGCCGGCCGGTGTGCCCGCCACGGCGCTGCGCCTCGCAAGGCTCCAGCCGAGCGCATCGCGTGCCGACATGGAGGCAGCGCTGCGCCCCGGCGTGCCCGCGCTGTCGCACTTTCCCCTGGCCGCCTGGCGCCGCGCGCTCGACCGGGCCGTGCGCAGCGCCGGCACGGCCGCGCTGGGCTACGGCGATCCGCTGGGCGAGCCGGCGCTGCGCGCGGCCATCGCGCGGCACCTGTCGGTGGCACGCGGCGTGCGCTGCGAGCCGCACCAGGTCGTCATTGCCGAAGGCGCGCAGGAGGCCATCACGCTGTGCGTGCGGCTGCTGTCGAACCCCGGCGACACCGGCTGGGTCGAAGACCCGGGCTACCGCGGCGTGAAGGCCGCCATGCATGCGGGCGACATGCGCGTGGTGCCGGTGCGGGTCGACGCCGAAGGCCTGTGCGCGAGTGCGCACGACTGGCGCAGGCACCCGCCCCGGCTCGTGTACACCACGCCTTCGCACCAGTACCCGGCCGGCTCGGTGCTGAGCATCGCGCGCCGGCTCGACCTGATCGCGCAGGCACGCGCGCACGGCGCGTGGATCATCGAGGACGACTACGACAGCGAGTTCCGCCACACAGGCGAGCCCATCGGCGCGATGCAGGGGCTGGTGGCCGATGCGCCCGTGCTCTACGTCGGCACCTTCAGCAAGACGATGTTCCCGTCGCTGCGGCTGGGCTTCCTGGTGCTGCCCGAACGGCTGGTGCCCAGCGTGCGCGTGCCGCTCGAAGAGATGCTGCGCGGCGGCCACCGCCACGAGCAGCTGGCCATGGCCGAGTTCATCGAGAGCGGGCAGTTCAGCCGGCACCTGGGCCGCATGCGGCGCCTGTACCGCGACCGGCAGCAGGCGCTGCGGCTCGCGCTGCAAAAGCACCTGAAGGTGCCGCACCAGATCGAAGGCGGCTACTGCGGGCTGCACCTGACCGTGCGGCTGCCCGCGCAGTTCGACGACCGGAAGATCGCCGCCGAGGCGCTGCGCCATCGCATCGCGCCCTCTGCGCTGTCGGGGTTCGCAATGCAGCCGCTGGCCACCGACAACGGGCTGGTGCTGGGCTATGGCAACACGTCGGCGGAGCTGTTCGAGCCGCTGGTGAAGCGCCTGTCGCAGCTGGCGCGCGCGTCGGGGCGAAGCTGATCGCTAACCGCGCGAGCTCGCCACATGGTCGCGCCGGAAGTTGCGCGGCGTGGTTCCCACCCATTGCCGGAACCGCCGGTTGAAGTAGGCCTCGTCCGTGAAGCCGCACTGGTGCGCGATCTCGCGCACCAGCAGCGAGGTCGACGACAGCAGCTCCTTCGCCCGTTCGATGCGCCGCTCCGTCACCAGGTCGGTGAAGGTGCGGTCGGTTTCCTTGCGCAGCAGGTTGGCCAGGTAGTTCGGCGAGAGGAAAGCGGCGGCGGCCGCATCGGTCAGCGACAACGGCCTGTCGAGGTTGTCGCGCACATAGCGCACCACGCGCTGCAACGCGTCGCGCTGCGAGGTCTTGCCGTTGTGCTGCAGCGAAAGCCGCATCAGCGCCTGCTCCTGGCGCATGCAGGCCAGGCCGATGATCTGCTGCACGATGCCGCGCATCGCGATCTTGGCGCCGAAGTTGCGCCCGGTGTTCAGCGCATGCAGCTCGTCGAGCCAGCCGCGGATGCGCGCGAAGTCGGCCTCGTCGAAGGCGAAGTCGACGTACTCCTGGAACAGGAAGGGTGCGAGGTCGGGATGCCGCGCGAGCGACACGTCGTCGAGGTCGAGCGCATCGACCTCGAGCTCGGGCCAGAGAAAGCGCTGGTCGAAGTTGACGATGCAGTACAGCGCCTCGGGCGGGTGCGGGATCACATGCACCCGGTACGGCAGCACGAAGCTCAGGTGGCGCGGCCCGAAGGGGCGCACCTCGCCGCCGATGGCCTGCTGCGAGCGGCCCTCGATGCCGACCTGGATCTGGAAGTACGCATGCCTGTGCGGCAGCGTGAGCTCGTTGCGCGCACCCTGGAAGCGAATGTCGAAGTCGAGATGGTCGGCACGCTCGTGCATGCCGTAGGTGCGAACGGACGTGGAGGGAGAGGGGCGCATCGGGGCTGGCGTGTCACTGGATCCGGCAGGCTGAAGCCCGCGAGGGTACGCCAACTTGCGGTCCGACAGCCCCAGCAGGGCCGATGCCGGGACCCTCATGGGGGGTCAGACGACCACGACCTCCAGCGCGCCGACGCCCGCCACCGTGCCGCGCATGCGGTCGCCGCGCTGCACGGCCGCCACGCCTGCAGGCGTGCCCGTGAAGATCAGGTCGCCGGGCTGCAGCGTGAACAGGGTCGACAGGTAGGCGATGGTGTCGGGCACGTTCCAGATCATGTCGGCCAGGTCGCCGACCTGGCGCTGGGCGCCGTTCACCTCGAGACGGATCTCTCCGGCCGCCGGGTGGCCGGCCTTGGCCACGGGCACCAGCTCGCCGCAGGGCGCGGAGCCGTCGAAGGCCTTGCCGGTGTCCCAGGGGCGGCCCATCTTCTTGGCCTCGCCCTGCAGGTCGCGACGCGTCATGTCCAGGCCCACGGCGTAGCCGTACACGTGTTCGAGCGCGGCCGACGCGGCAATGTCCGAGCCGCCGGTCTTCAGCGCCACCACGAGTTCGATTTCATGGTGCACGTCGTTCGACAGCGTGGGGTAGGCAAACTCGCCGCCGTCGGCCACGATGGCGCTGGCCGGCTTCATGAAGAAGAACGGCGGCTCGCGGTCGGGGTTGTGGCCCATCTCGCGGGCGTGCTCGGAGTAGTTGCGGCCCACGCAGAAGATGCGGTTGACCGGGAAGCGCGCGCGTTCGCCCTGGATGGGCAGCGAATGGACGGGCGCGGGGGAAATGGCGTAGAGGGTGTCGGTTGCAGAGGTCATGCAAGGACTCTAGCCACCGCCAACCCGCGCCCGGCGGACGCATCTACGCGAGTCTTGGACTCAGCTACGTTTAGGCGTCCAGGCCTCAACCGGCCACGCCGAAACCGATGTCGAAGGTGCCCTTCACGTCCAACGGCTGCTTGATGAGCCCCACCTGCTTATAGAAGTCCGCCGTCCCTTGCTGGTCGGCAATGACCTGCGCGTCGATGGCCACCCACTTCTGCTGCCGGCGCTCGAACTGCAGCTTCGCCGCCTCGGGCGGAATGCCGATGATGCGGGCCAGCGCGGCCGAGTAGGCATCGACGTTGCGGTACGACCAGACCTGCGCCTTCACCACGCGCTGCAGAAAGTCGTGCAGCACCGGCCGCTTGGCCGCGATGGCGCTGTCGGTCGCCGCAAGGTAGCTCAGCCCCGGCAGCAGCCCGCGCCCGCTGACCAGCACGCGCGCATGGTGGCTGACCTCGGCCAGCGCGGTGTAGGGCTCCCAGGTGGCCCAGGCATCGACCGAGCCCTGCGTGAGCGCGAGCTTGGCGTCGGCCGGTGCCAGGAAGCGGATGTTGACGTCCTCGGGCTTGAGGCCGGCCGAGGTGATGGCCTTGAGCGTGACGTAGTGGCCGATGGAGCCGCGGTTGGTTGCGATGCTCTTTCCACGCAGGTCGGCGGCGGTCTTCAGTGTGGAGTCGGGCCGCACGAGCACCGCGGTGCCGTACGAGTCGGAGCGGTTCGCGCCGATGGCCTTCACGCGCGTGCCGGCGGCCAGCGCGAAGATCAGCGGGGCGTCGCCGATGGGGCCCGAATCGACCGCGGCGGCGTTCAGTGCCTCGGCCAGCGGCGCGGCGGCCGGAAATTCGGACCACTGGATGTCGTAGCCCAGCCCTTCAAGGCCGCCTGCCGCTTCGAGCAGCGCGCGCAACCCGCCCTTCTGGTCGCCGGCCTTGAGCACCGGGCGGCCCTGCGCGAACACAGCGCCGGGCAAAGACAAGGCGGCAGCGGCCGAGGCGCCCTGAACAAGAAACCGGCGGCGTGAACTGTGGGTCATGGAATTGCTGTGCTTCATGCCAGGGGATCGAAAGACACGTGCTCCGCAAAGCGCGCCGGGTCCGTGCTCTTCTTGAGCACGCCCACGCCGCGGAAGTCGCGTGCGTAGAACTCCACCTCGTCGCGCAGCTTGCGGCCCAGCGGGTGGTGGTTGTGCGTGAGCGTGCCAAGCAAGGCGCGCAGGTCTTCCACCGGCACGTTCGGCGAGTACTTGGCGAAGAGCCTGGCCGACTCGTTCGGGTTCTCGGCCACGTAGTCGGAGGCCTGCGCAATGGCGCGTACCAGCGAGGCGACGGTTGCCTTGTCCTTGCGCACCAGCTCGCCGCGCGCACCGACGATGCAGCAGACCTTGTCCTTGTATTCGCCCGTGAGGTTGCTCGCCACCTCGACGTAGGCGCCCTTGTTGCGCTTCTCGATCAGGTAGATGTTGGGGTCGCCGTCGGCAATGGCCTGGATCTCGCCCTTCTTCACCGCAATGTCGAGCAGGTCGGCCGGGTACTGGCGCCAGGTGACGTCCTTGTCCGCATCGATGCCGTTCTTGGTCAACAGAATGGAGAAGAAATTCTTGCCCGGGCTGGTGATGTCCGACACGCCGATGGACTTGCCCTTCAGGCTGGCGATGTCGGTCACGCCCGCGCTCTTCGCGCCCACCAGCCGCACGCAGCCGCCGTGCGAGCTGCCGACGATCTTCACGTCGAAGCCCGACTCCAGCGGCTTGAGCCAGCGGTGGATCATGCCCACGGCCGCGTCGGCCTTGGCGGTGGCCAGCGACTCCAGCAACTGGTCGGTGGAGCCGGTGTAGTTGATGAGGTCGACCTGCAGGCCGTTGCGCTCGAAGTAGCCGCGCTCCTGCGCCACCACCACGGGCGACAGGCAGAAGGCGGCGGCGTTCCATGCGAAGGTGAGCTTGCGCGCCTGCTGCGAGAAGGCCTGCGAGGCGATCAGCCCGCCCGAGGCGACCACGGCGGCGGCACCGCCGGCGCGCAGCACGCCGCGCCGTGAGAGGCGCGCGTTCACGACAGCAACTCGGGTTCTGCCTCGACCAGGCCTTCGTACAGGCTGTCGAAGGAATGGATGGCGCCTTCGGGCCCGCCGATCTGCGCGTGCGTGTGGCGCGCGGTGTCTTCGTCGATGGGCTGCGGCTTGCCGGCGGCTTCGGCCAGCAGCTGGGTGTGGCAGGCGTTGTCCAGCGCGATGTACCACCAGGCGGCGGCCTCCACCGTGGGGCCGGCCGTCAGGATGCCGTGATTCTTGAGAATGGCGCCCTTCCTGTCGCCCAGCGCCTGCGCGATGCGGTCGCCCTCGCTGGTGTCGACCACCATGCCAGTGAAGTCGTCGAACAGCGCCACGTCGTCGTGGAACACGCAGCTGTCCTGCGTGAGGGTGTCGAGCTTGCGGCCCAGCGTCGACCAGGCCTTGCCGTAGGTCGAGTGCGTGTGGGCGGCGGCAATGATATTCGGGTTGTGCTCGTGGATGGCCGCGTGGATGGCGAAGGCCGCCTTGTTGAGCGGGCGCTCGCCGATGACGGTCTCGCCCTTCGAGTTGACGAGCAGCAGGTCGGAGACCTTGATGCGCGAGAAGTGGATGCCCAGCGGGTTGACCCAGAAGTGGTCGGTCAGCTCGGGGTCGCGCGCGGTGATGTGGCCGGCCAGGCCCTGGGCGAAACCGAAGCGCGCGAACAGGCGAAAGGCGCCCGCCAGGCGCTCCTGCCGGTGGCGGCGCTCGGCCTGCACGGTGGGGCGCGGGGGGACGGGGTCGAACCAGTACTTCTGCTGCGGGTTCGGGTTGAGTTTCAGCGACGCGTGGCGGTCGATGGAAAGAACGGCACTCATGGAGACTCCTCGTGTTCGGTATTCGGTCTTGCTCCTTCCCCTTCCGGGGGAAGGCTGGGATGGGGGCACGACGGCATCAATCGCTGTGACAGTGCTCGAGCCCGCGAGCCCCCACCCCTGCCCTCCCCCGGAGGGGAGGGAGGAAGTCAGTTCACGCGGTATTCGGTTTTGCTCCTTCCCCTTCCGGGGGAAGGCTGGGATGGGGGCACGACGGCTTCAAAGCCATGACAGTGTTCGACGCCGCTTGCCCCCACCCCTGCCCTACCCCAGAGGGGGAGGGAGAAAGA
Organism: Variovorax sp. 10N412; assembly: GCF_056394985.1. Classification (NCBI taxonomy): domain Bacteria; kingdom Pseudomonadati; phylum Pseudomonadota; class Betaproteobacteria; order Burkholderiales; family Comamonadaceae; genus Variovorax; species Variovorax sp. 10N412. The sequence goes on along the minus strand of NZ_JBFTIO010000014.1, from coordinate 110,102 downwards.
AAGTCGTCAGGCCGCTTTGCGAATGGAAGCAGCGCGCTGCGCCACCAATTCGCGCGTGCGCGGAATCAGCTCGCGCCCGTAGTCCAGCGCGTCCTCCAGCGGATCGAAGCCGCGGATCAGGAAGGTCGTCACGCCCAGGTCGTAGTAGTCGAGCAGCGCATCGGCCACCTGCTCGGGCGTGCCGACCAGCGCGGTGCTGTTCGAACGCCCGCCAATCTCTTGCGCCACCGCCGTCCACAGCCGCTTGTCCACCCGCGGGCCCTTGTCGGCCGCAGCCAGCAGGCGCTTGGCGCCTTCGCTCTGCTGCGGTCCGCCGCGGTTGTAGCCCTGCACCACGCGCAGGCGCTTGGTCTCCGCCAGGATGTTTTCGGCGCGCGCCCATGCGGCCTCCTCCGTCTGCGCCACGATCGGGCGGAACGACACCGAGAAGCGCACGCTGCGGCCATGCTTCGCAGCCTCGGCCCGCACGCGCGTGGTCAGCTCGCGCGCCTGGTCGAGCGACTCGCCCCACAGCGCGTACACATCGGCGTACTTGCCCGCCACCGGAATCGCCGCTTCCGACGCACCGCCGAAATACACCGGCACGTGCGGCTTGCCGTTGCGCGTCTGCAGCGGCTTCACTTCGGAGAAGGCATTCTCGAAGCGGTAGTGCGCGCCCTCATGGTCGAACGGCTTCTCGGCCGTCCACACCTTGTGCAACACCTCGAGGTACTCGTCGGTGCGGGCGTAGCGCTGGTCGTGGTCGAGCCAGTCGCCGTCGCGGCGCTGCTCTTCGTCGGAACCGCCCGAGATGTAGTGCACGCCGAGCCGGCCGCCGCTGAACTGGTCGAGCGAGGCGAACTGGCGCGCCGCGAGCGTGGGCGCCACGAAGCCGGGGCGGTGCGCCAGCATGAAGTGGATGCGCTCGGTCACCGAGGCCGCGTAGGCCACCGTGAGCGTGGCGTCGGGGCTGGTCGAATGGTGGGGCACCAGCACGCGGTCGAAGCCCGCCTGCTCGTGGGCCTGCGCGAAGGCGCGCACGTAGTCGCGGTCGAGCGACGGGCCCTTGGCCGCGTGGATCTCCGAGACCTTCTGGCCCTGGATCATGCCGATGAATTCGACGCCGTCTTGCTGTGGCTGGCTCATGGTGTTTTCCTTTTCGAGTGGAAGGCGGGATCAGGCGGCGGGCAAACGCAGCAGGCTCTCGAAGCTGCGGTCCCACAGGGGTTTGACATCGGCGGGCCCGTCGAGCACGCCGATCTTCAGGAAGGTGTCGGCCACGTCCTGGTGGCTGCGCACCACCGCGTCGCTGACCGGTCCCAGGCTGTAGTCGCCGCTGCGGCCGTTGAACAGCTCGACGATGTCGCCGATGGGCACGCGGGTTTCGGCCGACTGCGCGCGCGCATAGGCCAGGAAGTTGCCGTTGATCCATGCGAAGGCGCGCTGCAGGCGCTGCAGCAGGTCGCCCAGTGCGGCGCGGCGCAAGGCGTCGTCGAGCGCGCGCGGGTTGGCGTAGATGGGGAAGTTGCCCGACAGGTAGCCCACGCCGGTCTTGATGGTGCGCGCGCCGTACTGCGTGCGCGCCAGCTGGCCGTTGTAGCCGTAGATGGCCCAGGCATCGAGGTCGCCCCGCGCAAAGGCCGACAGGCCGTCCGAGGGCGTGAGGCTCACGGCCTGGATGTCGCTGAACGACAGGCCCGCCTCGGCCAGCTGCTTCGCCAGGTAGTAGTGCGAGGTGGTGGCGCGCACGTAGCCCACGCGCTTGCCCTTGAAGTCGGCGATGGTGCGGATGGGCGCGTCCTTGCGCGCCAGTGTGGCCTGGTTGTTCAGGTCTTCGTGCGTCACGGCCACCAGCTTCACGCTGGATTTCTGCCGCGCCGCGAACACCGGGGGGATCTCGCTGCCCGAGCCCAGGTCGAGTGCGTCGCCGTTGATGGCCTCGATGTGCAGCACGCCGTTGTTGAGTTCGCGCCAGTCGATCTTGTAGGGCGTGTTGGCCTGCCCCGAGGCCGTGAGCAGCGGCCGCCAGAGGCCCTTGTAGGTGCCCACGCGCAGCGTGACGCCGGACAGGTCACGCGCAGGCGCCGCGGCTTGCGCCCAACCGGCGGGGCCGGCGGCGGCGAGTGCGGCCGCCGCTTGCAGCAGGCGGCGGCGGTCGAAGGAGGCATCTGGATTCATGGAGCGAACCGTACCGAGCCAGGGACGGGACGCGAACTCAGAAAAACGAGTTTGCATATGCGGGATGCGTCGTTTTCCGGTGCCGGGGGCGCCGGTACCGTGCGGGAACCATGAGTGCACTCCCCTTGCGCCGCGCGCCGGCCACGACCGAAGCCCCCTCCTCCGCCACGGTGGACGACACCGTGCTGGCCCGTCTCACGGCCCAGTTCACCGCCACCGCGGCCGACCACGACCGCAGCGGCGCCTTTCCCCGCGAGAACTTCGCGGCGCTGCAGGCGCACGGGCTCATCGGCCTGGTGGCGCCTGCCGAGCACGGCGGTGGCGGCGCCACGCTGGCCACGGCGCGTCGCGTGATCGCGGCGGTGGCACGCGGCGAGCCCGCCACGGCGCTGATTCTCACGATGACCTACCTGCAGCACCACGCACTGACGCGCACCGACAGCCGCTGGCCGCCGCACCTGCGCGAACGCGTGACGCGCGACGCCGTGGAACGCGGTGCGCTGATCAACGCGCTGCGCGTGGAGCCCGCTCTGGGCTCGCCCGCGCGCGGCGGCCTGCCGGCCACCGTGGCACGCCGCGGCGGCGAGGGCTGGAAGATCGATGGCCACAAGCTCTACACCACCGGCATCGAGGGCCTGAGCTGGCTGTCGGTATGGGCCCGCACGGATGAAGCCGTGCCGCGCACTGGCGTGTTCCTGGTGCCGCGCGACGCCCCCGGCGTGCGCGTGATCGCCAGCTGGGACCACCTGGGCCTGCGCGCCTCGGGCAGCCACGAGGTGGTGTTCGAGAACGTCGCCATCGGCCTCGACCATGCGGTCGACCTGCGCGCGCCGGCCGACTGGGCGCCCGACGCGGGCAGCCAGACCGACATCGACGCCCACGCCACGCAGCAGGCATGGATGACCGTGCTGCTCTGCAGCCTCTACGACGCCGTGGCCACGTCCGCGCGCGACTGGCTGGTGGGCTTCCTGAACCAGCGCGCGCCCGGCAGCCTGGGCGCGCCGCTGGCGAGCCTGCCGCGCGTGCAGGAGCATGTGGGCGAGATCGAGGCGCTGCTGCGGACCAACCGCGTGCTGATCGACGATGCGACCGCTGCAGTCGACAGCGGCCGCGCGCAAGCGGCCGCCGACAGCGGGCTGCTCAAGTACACCGTCACCGGCAATGCGGTGCGCGTGGTCGAACTGGCGCTGCAGCTCAGCGGCAACCACGGCCTGACGCGGCTCAACCCGCTGGAGCGGCACTACCGCGACGTGCTGTGCAGCCGCATCCACACGCCGCAGAACGACGCGATCCTGGTGGCGGCGGGCAAGCGCGCGCTGCTGTCTGCGGGAGCTGCCGCATGACCGACCTGCTGTTCTCCCGAGCCTCTAGACGCACCTGGCTGAAACAGGGGGCGGCGCTCTCGCTGGCCGCCACCGCCTCGCTGCGCGCCCTCGCGCAGCCGCAGACCACGCTGGTGCTCGGCGACCAGGCCGGCGGCCTGCGCTCGCTGTTCGAGGCTTCCAAGGCGCTCGACGGCGCGCCCTTCGCCTACCGCTGGGCCAACTTCCAGGGCGCGGCGCCCTTGTTCGAGGCGCAACGCAGCGCGGCCGTGGACACCGCCGTGGCGGGCGACCTGCCCGTGCTGGCCGCGGCCGTGGGCAAGACCCCGCTGAAGATCGTCGCCACGCGCGTCGGCAAGCCCGATTCGCTGGGCATCGTGGTGCAGCCCGATTCGCCGCTGCGCAGCGTGGCCGACCTGCGCGGCAAGACGGTGATCGTCTCGTCGGCGCGCGGCAGCATCTCGCAGTACCAGCTGTACGGCGCGCTGGAGGAAGCCGGCGTGAAGCGCGAAGAGGTCACGGTGAAGTTCGTGCTGCCGACCGATGCGGCCGCCGCCTTCGCGTCGAAGCAGATCGACGCGTGGGCGGTGTTCGACCCGTACTACACGATCGCGCTGCAGCAGGGCGGGCGCATCCTGCGCGACGGGCGCGGCATCAACACCGCCCTGGGCTTCATCACCGCAAGCGAGCCTTCGCTGGCCGACCCGGACAAGCGCGCGGCCATCGTGCAGTTCCTCGACCGGCTGGGCCGCGCGGGCGACTGGGCGCTGGCCAACCCCGAGGCCTATGCGCAGGCCTACAGCCAGCTCACGCGGCTGCCGATAGCCTCGGCGCGCATCATCACCGCGCGGGCTTCCGTGGCGGGCCGGCCGGTGAGCGAGGCGGACATCGTCGCGCTGCAGGCCGTGGCAGACCGCTCGGCGCGCGACGGCATCCTGCCGGTGCGGGTGGACGTGCGCGCGATCACCGACGCCAGCGTGTGGAAGCGCGCGGCGTGAGCGGGCCGTTGTCGGTCGCGCCGCTGCGCGAATTCGTGGTCGCGTTCGGGCGGCTGCTCGACGGCGCGCCGGACGAGCCCCGCATCCTGGCCGAAGGCGGCGCGCTGCTGCGCACGCTGGTGGCACGCGACGACTGGCTGCCCGAGGCCTTCGCCCAGCCCGACCCTGCACGCTACCAGCAGTTCCTGCTGCACGCGGACAGCACTGAGCGCTTCTCGGTCGTGAGCTTCGTCTGGGGCCCGGGCCAGGCCACGCCGGTGCACGACCACACGGTGTGGGGGCTGATCGGCATGCTGCGCGGTGCGGAATACAGCCAGGGTTTCGCCCTCGACGGCAACGGGCATGCGCAGCCGCACGGCAAGGCGATGCGGCTCGACGCGGGCGATGTGGAGGCCGTGTCACCCACCGTCGGCGACCTGCACCGCGTGCACAACGCGCATGCCGACCGCGTGTCGATCAGCATCCACGTGTACGGCGCGAACATCGGCGCCGTGCGGCGGCATACTTACCCGACGCAGGGTGGCCGCAAGCCCTTCGTCTCCGGCTACTCCAACGCGCTGCTGCCCAACCTGTGGGACCGCAGCGCCGAACTCAGAGCTTCTACACCTGCATGACGACTGCCACCTTTCCCGTTCTCTCGTTCGCCGCGGTCCGCGCGCGCCTCATCGCACGCGACGAAACCGCCCTGCTCGACGTGCGCGAGGAAGACCCCTTCGCGCGGGAGCACCCGCTGTGGGCCGCGAACCTGCCGCTGTCGCGCATCGAGATCGAGGCCTGGCGGCGCATTCCGCGGCGCGACACGCCGATCGTTCTCTATGGCGAGCACGGCGGCGTCGATCTCGCACCGCTGGCGGCGAAGACGCTCGCCGCGCTGGGCTACACCCATGTGCACCTGCTCGAGGGCGGCCTCGACGGCTGGCGCGACGCGGGCGGCGAGCTGTTCCGCGACGTGAACGTGCCGAGCAAGTCGTTCGGCGAACTGGTCGAGCACGAGCGGCACACGCCTTCGCTCTCCGCGCCCGAAGTGAAGGCCCTGGTCGATGCCAAGGCCGACGTGGTGGTGCTCGATGCGCGCAGCTTCGACGAATACCAGACCATGAGCATTCCCTCGGCCACCAGCGTGCCCGGCGCGGAGCTGGTGCTGCGGGTGCGCGAGCTGGCGCCCGATCCCAAGACGCAGGTGATCGTCAATTGCGCGGGCCGCACGCGCAGCATCATCGGCACGCAGTCGCTGGTGAACGCGGGCATTCCGAACCCGGTGGCCGCGTTGCGCAACGGCACGATCGGCTGGAAGCTGGCGGGGCAGGTGCTGGACCACGGAGCCGATCGGCAAGCCCCGGCGGCAGTGTCCGACGCGCACCGCGCGCAGGCGCAGGCCGATGCGCGCCGCGTGGCAGACCTGGCCGGCGTGCGGCGCATCGCGCTCGATGCACTGCGGACGCTCGAAGCCCCGGGACGCACCGTGTACCGCTTCGACGTGCGCACGCCCGAGGAATACGCGGCAGGCCACCTGCCCGGCTTTGCCAGCGCGCCCGGCGGGCAGCTGGTGCAGGAGACCGACCACCAGGTGCCGGTGCGCGGCGCGCGCATCGTGCTGGCGGACGACGACGGCGTGCGCGCGTCGATGAGCGCGTCGTGGCTCGCGCAGATGGGGTGGGAGGTGTATGTGCCGGACGCCGTGCCGACGGTGGCCGATTTCACCGAGACCGCGGCGCCTGCTGCGGAGCATCCGCCGGTCGCCCCGGTGTTCGCCGACATCACGCCCGTGGAACTTGCCGCGCTGCTGGAGCAAACCGGCACGGCGGTGATCGACGTGACCACCAGCGCCAACTACGTGAAGCGGCACATTCCGGGCGCCTGGTATGCGATTCGCGCGCAACTGGCGGACGCGATCGACGCGGTCATCCCACCCTCACGGCGCTATGTGCTGACCTGCGGCAGCAGCCTGCTCGCGCGCTATGCCGCCGCCGACCTGCGGGCCTTGCTCGATGCGCGCGGCAAGGCCGATGCGCAGGTGCTGGTGCTCACCGGCGGCAACACGGCATGGTTTGCGGCGGGCCTCGAAGCGCAGAGCGGCGAGACGCGTCTGGGCACGCCCCGCACCGATCGCTACCGCCGTCCCTACGAAGGCACGGATGCACCCGCTGAAGCGATGCAGGCTTACCTGGACTGGGAATACGGCCTGGTCGCGCAACTCGCGCGCGACGGCACCCATCACTTCAACGTCGTCTGACAGGCACGCAACGGGAGCGAAAGCGGCTTGAAAGGATGACAACAGGACGGTGACACTGTTGCGCCCGGGTAAAGGGGGACGGGGCCGTCATCCGGCGAAGCGGCTGGGCGTTGGTTGTGCATACCGACAACAACTCCCAGGACCTTCGCCATGAAATTCCCTGTTCTTGCCTTGTCTGCCGCCACGCTGGCAGCCGCCCTGACCGGTTGCGTGGTTGCACCGGCTCAACCCGTCTACGCAGCGCCGCCGGGTGTGGCTTACGTTGCGCCAACCTATGTGTCACCGGGCGTCGGGTTCGTGTGGGCCTACCACCCGCGCTATGGCTGGGGCTGGCATCACCCGCAATACGGCTGGCACCGCGGGTGGAGGTGATCGACTGAACCGCGGCGCATCAAACGCCGCAGTTCAATCGCGTCAGCTCGGCTCGGCGCTCTTGAACAGCGCTGCCACCTTGCGCTTGCTCTTGATGTTGCTCGACACACCGCGCGCGGGACCGGCCTTTGCAGCGGCTTCCCACGCCGGGGTCGCGTCAGGCGCACCGGGCTCGTAAGGCTTGTCGAAAAACGGGTCGCGCGATGCGGACGGCGCGCGGTGCGGACGTCCGCCGCCGCGTCGGGCGTCACCGCCGCCGCTCAGGGCGGGGCTGCGTTCGCGCGGCTGGTCGAGCACGTCGCGTGCGTCGCCGGCTTCGCCTTCTTCGCGCCAGTGGCGGCGTCCGTCGTTGATGCGGCCACGCGGGCGGTCTTCCTCGAACTCGACGGGTTCGAGCTCGATCTTCTTCTTGATCAGCTTTTCGATGTCGGCCACCAGGCGCGCGTCGTTGCCGCCGCTGGCAAAGCTCACGGCCAGGCCGGAGGCGCCGGCACGGCCCGTGCGGCCGATGCGGTGCACATAGTCTTCGGCGTTGAACGGAATGTCGAAGTTGAAGACCGCAGGCACGTCCTTGATGTCGAGGCCGCGGGCCGCAACGTCGGTGCACACCAGCAGGTCGACTTCACCGGCCTTGAACGAGGCGAGCGCCTTCAGGCGTTCGTCCTGGCTCTTGTCGCCGTGCAGCGCGGTGGTGCGGTGGCCGTCGCGTTCGAGCGAACGCGCCAGGCGCGCACAACCCAGCTTGCTGTTGACGAACACGAAGGCCTGCGTGATGCCGCGTTGCTTCACGATCTGCGTGAGCGCGCGGCGCTTGTCGTCGTCGCTCACGCTGAAGAAACGCTGCTCGACGGTGGAGGCCGTTTCGTTCGGCCGCGCCACTTCGATCGTCACGGGGTTCTGCAGGTAGCTGCCGGCCAGGCGCTTGATTTCGGGCGAGAAGGTGGCCGAGAACAGCAGCGTGGTGCGCTGCTTGGGCAGGTAGCTCAGGATGCGCTGCAGGTCGGGCAGGAAGCCGATGTCCAGCATGCGGTCGGCCTCGTCGAGCACCACGTACTCGACCTGGTTGAGCACCGCGTTCTTGGCTTCGATGTGATCGAGCAGCCGGCCCGGCGTGGCAACCAGCACTTCGACGCCCTTCTTGAGTTCCAGCGTCTGCGGTTTCATGTCGATGCCGCCAAACACGACCGCGCTGCGCAGGTTGGTGTACTTGGCGTACAGCTTGACCTGCTGCGCAACCTGGTCGGCCAGTTCACGCGTGGGCAACAGCACCAGGGCCCGGACCGGATGCCGCGCGGGCGAGGTCGAGGCGTTTTCGTGCTTGAGCATGCGCTGGAGCAACGGGAGCGAGAACGCGGCCGTCTTGCCGGTACCGGTCTGGGCGGCGCCCATCACATCCTGGCCCGAAAGCACGACCGGAATGGCCTGCTCCTGGATGGGTGTCATGGTCTCGTAGCCCATTTCGGCCACGGCGCGCGCCAGCGGTTCCGCCAGCATTAGATTGGAGAAGGAGCTTGTCATTAAGCCTTCTATTGTCGCATTGCCGCAAAAAAGGGCAGTGACGGCGGCATGACAACGCCCGCGTCAACGGAATTGCTATTTATTCGATAGCAACCAAATCAGCGTTGACGAGCGTCTCAAGCACATTCAGCTCAAAGGCTGCGTGCATTGAAGGTGTCGCAGGCCTTGATGTCGCCACCCTGGTAGCCCGCGCCGAACCACCGTTGGCGCTGTGCGCTGCTGCCGTGGGTGAAGCTGTCGGGCACCACCGCGCGGCCTGCGGAACGCTGCAATGCGTCGTCGCCGATCTTCTGCGCGGCGTTCATCGCGGCCTCGATGTCGCCCGGGTCCAGCCACTTCTTCGATTCCTGCGAATGGTGAGCCCACACGCCCGCGAAACAGTCGGCCTGCAGCTCCACGCGCACACTCATCGCGTTGTTCTGCGTCTGGCTCAGGCGGCTGCGCATGCCGTCGACCTTGGCGGTGATACCCAATTCGTCCTGCACGTGATGGCCAACCTCGTGCGCAATGACGTAGGCCTGCGCGAACTCGCCCGGCGCGCCGAGCTGGTTCTTCAGCGTGTCGTAGAAAGCCAGGTCGATGTAGACCTTCTGGTCGCCCGGGCAGTAGAACGGTCCCATCGCCGATTGCCCCGTGCCGCAGGCAGTGGGCGTGGCGTTGCGGAACAGCACGAGGCGCGGCGCGTGGTACGTGCCGCCGTTGTTCTTGAAGATGTCCGTCCACACCACTTCGGTGTTCTTGAGCACCGTCGAGACGAAGGCCGCCTCGCGGTCGCCGGAGGGTGGCTTGGGCGCCGGGCCCTGCTGTTGCTGCTGCACCTGGGCGGGGCCACCGCCGCCGCTCAACATGCTGAGCACCGTGAGGGGGTTGATGCCGAAGACCCAGCCTGCGATCAGCGCGACCGCGATGGTGCCGATGCCGATGCTGCGCCCGCCGAAGAAGCTGCCGCCTCCCCCGCCGCCGCCCTCGCCGCGACGGTCCTCGACGTTGTCCGATTGATCATTGCCTTCCCATCTCATCGCGCTCTCCTTGCCGGCTTATTTCGGGGGTTTCAGGAGTATTTGCCGGCGTTCGCAGGATGGTACTTGGCGCCGCGTCTCGCGGGGTAACCGGGCGTCAGCGCCCGGCCCGGGGTTGCGTCAGGTTTTCGGCAATGTGACGCCGCGCTGGCCCTGGTACTTGCCGCCGCGGTCCTTGTAGCTGGTCTCGCAGACCTCGTCGCTCTCGAAGAACAGCACCTGCGCGCAGCCTTCGCCCGCGTAGATCTTGGCGGGCAGCGGCGTGGTGTTGCTGAACTCCAGCGTCACGTAGCCTTCCCATTCGGGCTCGAAGGGCGTCACGTTGACGATGATGCCGCAGCGCGCATAGGTGCTCTTGCCCAGGCAGATGGTCAGCACGTTGCGCGGAATGCGGAAGTACTCCACGGTACGCGCCAGCGCGAAGCTGTTGGGCGGAATGATGCAGTAGTCGCCGTGCATGTCGACGAAGCTCTTCTCGTCGAAGTTCTTCGGGTCGACCACCGTGCTGTGGATGTTGGTGAACACCTTGAATTCAGGCGCGCACCGGATGTCGTAGCCGTAGCTCGAAGTGCCGTAGCTGATGATCTTGTGGCCGGCGGCCTCGCGGACCTGGCCGGGCTCGAAGGGCTCGATCATGCCGGTCTGCTCGGCCATGCGCCGGATCCATTTGTCGCTCTTGATGCTCATATGCGGTCGCTGCTGATACGGGGGAAGAATGGCGCGAATTGTGGCACGCGCCACCCCGACGCCACCACCCCGCCGCCGCCGCCTCCCTGCCCGCCCCGGGCTACGCCGCCTGCGAAATCACCGTGCGCTCGACCAGCCGGTCGTCGCCCAGCACGATCATGGCGAACAGCATTTCTTCCAGCGTGTTCGCCAGCTTGGTCTTGCGCGCCAGCAGCGGCGTGGCGCCCGGGTTCAGCACCAGGAAGTCGGCCTCGCAGCCCGGCTGCAGGTTGCCGACCACGCCGTCGAGCCCCAGCGCGCGCGCCGCGCCGCCGGTGTGGCGCCACCAGAGTTCGGAGGGCGCGATGCTCAGGCCGGCCTTGGTCTGCCCTTCGCGGCCCACGTAGTAGGCGGCCATCATGGTGTGGAACGGGCTGAAGCTGGTGCCGCCGCCCACGTCGCTGGCCAGCCCGTAGGGGTAGCCCACGCGGTCGGCCGCGCCGAAGTCGAAGAAGCCGCTGCCCAGGAACAGGTTGCTGGTCGGGCTGACGGCCGCCGCCGTCCTGGTGTCGCGCAGCAGGGCGCGGTCGGTGTCGTCCAGGTAGATGCAATGGGCGTACACCGCGCGCTCGCGCATCAGGCCGAAGCCGGCGTACACGTCCAGGTAGGAGCGCGACTGCGGGTACAGCTCGCGCACCCACGCCACCTCGTCGCGGTTTTCCGCCACGTGCGACTGGATCCAGGTGTCGGGGTACTTGGCTGCGAGCTCGCCCGCGCCGCGCATCTGCGCGTCGGTGCTCGCAGGCGCGAAGCGCGGCGTGATGGCGTAGCCCAGCCGGTCGACGTTGTGCCACTTGCGGATCAGCGCCTCGGTGTCGAGCAGGCTCTGCTCGGTCTGGTCGCGCACGCCGTCGGGCGAGTTGCGGTCCTGCAGCACCTTGCCGGTGATCATGCGCAGGCCGCGGCGCTGCGCGCCCTCGAAGAAGGCGTCGACCGAAGCCACGTGCGACGTTGCAAAGGTCAGCGAGGTCGTGACGCCGTTGCGCAGCAGCTCGTCGAAGAACACGTCGGCCACTTCGTTCGAATGCGCAGGGTCGACGAATTTGGCTTCCGCGGGAAAGGTGTAGTTCTCGAGCCAGGGCAGCAGCCCCGGCGAGGGCGAGCCGATGATGTCTGTCTGCGGAAAGTGGATGTGCATGTCCACGAAACCCGGCGCGAGGATGCGCCCGGGCAGGTGGGTCGTTTCGGCATCGGTGTGGCGCGGCGCGACGGCGGCGTGGCTGCCGGCATCGAGCACCCGCTGGCGGCCGGTGCTGTCGGGGGCGACCACCAGCAGGCCGTCTTCATCGAAAACGGGCTGGCCGGCGGCGTCGAATCGCAGGAGGGAGGCGCGGTAGGCTTTTTTCATCGTGGATGCGGAGGGTAATGCAGCCCCGGCGCATCGCAATTTCCATGCGCATATGAGTGCTATACGAACGCGCTCACCGTCCCGGGCTCCTCGCTATACGCCCTTCAGCGCCTCGAAACCGGCCGCCGCGGCCTTGAGATCGACATCGACGATCTGGGACTGCGCGACGACGATCGACAAAAGCAAGGTGCGGTCTCCTTCGAAACACAGGGCGAGGCTTCAGTCGCGCGGCAACGCGTGCGACTGGATGTCGAAGGGCACCCCGGTCGGCACCGGTCCGTCGCCTTCCCTGCGCTTGGTCAGCAGCGCGTACTTCGACTCGATGAAATACACGCGGTCGCCCCGCACGGCGCCCGACGACGGATCGTTGAGCCCCGTCACCACGGTCTGCAGGGCCAGCGTCGCGCCGTCGACGCGCGCCACCGCGACCTGCCCGCCGTAAGGCCCGTCGCCGAAGGCATTGCTTTCGAACAGCACGAGCCGGCCGGGCTTCCAGGCGCGGATGGCATCCACGTTCTTCATCACGCGCGGCGCCTCGATGCGCGCGACCTCGCCGGCCTGCCCGTCTGTGCCCAGATCGATGCGCAGCAGATAGGACGCTGCGGCCACCAGGCTCACATAGACCCTGCGCCCGCCATCGATGGCAATGCCGTTCAGTCCCTTGTAGGGGCCGGGGCCGCCCAGCGCCGGGTCTTCCTTCCACACCGTGAGCGCGGTGCCCCCCTTCGCGAGCCGCAGCACGCGCGGGTGGTAGGAGTCGGTCACGTAGATGTTGCCGGCCGCGTCCTGCGCCATGTCGTTGCAGTAGCCCTCGTCGGGCATCGCATAGCTCGCGCGCGGCGCGCCCGTGGCCAGGTCGTAGCGCTTGAGCGCGCTCGGCGTCTGCGGCACCGTGGTGAAGCCGCTGGTGCCCGAGCAGACCCACAGGGCCTGATGCTTCGCATCGACCAGCACGCCCTGCCCGTTCGCAAGGCCGTTGGCGCCGGGCTTCACGAGCACTTCGGCCTTGGGCGCAACGCCGGGCTTCAGCCGCGCGACCGCGCCCTGGCGCCAGCTGCCGACATAGAACGAACCGTCCGGCCCGATGGCCACGCTCTCCGGATACCAGTCCTCGGGCAGCGCCTGTGTGGCGGGGGGTGTGGCGGGGGGTGCGGCAGTGGCCGCCGTCGCGGCAAGCGCGAGCAGCGCGCCGGCCAGTCGTGTGCGCCTGCTCATTGCCATACGCGAAACACTCGCCCCGTCAGCGGGCCTTCGATGCTGCGCACATAGGCCAGCGCCGCGCGCGCAGCCGGTACGGTTTCGACGCCCGGAAAGAGCGCGCCATACGCGGCCAACGATTCGGTCAGCAGCGTCGGACTCACCGCATTGATGCGCAGGCCGCGCGGCAGCTCGATTGCCGCGCCTTTCACGAAGCCCTCGACCGCCGCATTCACCGCCGCCGCATTGCTGCCCCCGCGAACCGGGTCTTCGGCCGCTACGCCCGTGGTCAGCGTGATCGAGCCGCCATCGGCCAGCACATGCTGGCCCAGCAACGCGAGCCGCACCTGGCCTAGCAACTTGTCCTGCAGGCCGATGTTGAAGTCGGCCGGCCGCATTGTCGAAACCGGCCCGAAGAAAAGACCGCCGGCCGCAGACACGACCGCATCGACGCGCCCCACCGCCGCATACAACGCCTCGACGCTCGCATCGCTCGTGATGTCGACCTGCAGGTCACCGCGCGTGCGGCCCGCGCGCAGCACGTCATGACCGCGTTCGGCCAGCGCCTGTGCCACCGCGCTGCCCACTGCGCCCGTGGCGCCAACAACAAGAACCTTCATGGAAAACTCCGCTGGATGAAATAAGGAAGGTCCATTGTTTTGCGAATCAATAGTTTGATAAATTGCCATCCGGTTCGGCAATTCGAAACTTTGGGTTCTCAATATGGACAAGCTGCGCGCCATGGAAGTCTTCGTCGCCACGGTGGACGCGGGCAGCTTCGCGGCTGCGGCCGAGGCGCTCGATCTCTCGGCCGTGATGGTGGGCAAGCACATCCGCGCGCTCGAAGAACAACTGGGCGCGCGCCTGCTGGAGCGCACCACGCGCCGCCACGCGCTCACGGAGATCGGTGCCGCCTACCTGGAGCGCTGCCGCGACGTGCTCTCCAGCGTGCACACGGCCGACGGCGTGGCCGAATCGCTGCGCGCCATGCCGCAGGGTGTGTTGCGCGTCACGGCGCCGGTGGCCTATGGCGCGCACCGGCTCACGCCGGTGATCGGCGCGTACATCGCCGCCTATCCGCAGGTGAAGGTGGACCTGAGCCTGAACGACCGTGTCGTCGATCTCGCAGAGGAAGGCTTCGACTGCGGCATCCGCTCGGGCGCTGCGGTCGATGCGAACCTCGTCGCCCGGCCGCTCGCGCTGGCGCGCATGTTCGCCGTGGCCAGCCCCGCCTGGGTCGCGCGCCACGGCCTGCCGACGCACCCGAGCGACCTGGAAGCCTTCCCGCTGCTGGGCTTCGCGGCCTGGGGAGCGAACCACGCATGGCGCTTCACGCGCGACGGCCAGACCGTGCATGTGCCGGTGCGCGGCCCGTTCACCACCAACAACGGCCAGGCATTGCTGGCCGCGGCCACGGCCGGCGTGGGCGTGATCGTGCAGGCCGATGCGTTGCTCGGACCCGCGCTGGCATCGGGCCAGGTGGTGCAGCTGTTGCCGGAATGGGAACTGCCCACGCGGCAGGTGTACATCACGCGATTGCCCGAGGCGCGACCCAGCGCCAAGCTGCGCACCTTCGTGGACTTCGTCGTCGAGCGCCTGGGCTGAACGGGCAGCCGGCGTCAGGCCGCAGGCATGTCGGACGGGCACGCCCCGTCATGGCGCCGGGCAATCTCGTGCATCACGCGCGGCAGGTCGGCCACGCTGTCGATGACGAAATGCGCGCCGGCGGCGCGCAACCGGCGCTCCGCCACCTGGCGGCGTTCGGCCACTTCCGCCGGCGCGAGCCGGCCGAGCGCGTCCTCGGTCAGGCCGATTTCGTTGCCCGACAGCGTCAGCCCCACGCACCACATGCCCGCATTGCGGCCTTCCTCGATGCCAGGCGTGGTGTCGTCGACCTTGACGCAGGCCCGCACGTCGCTCACCCGCAGGGCGAGCACATTGGCCAGCGCCATGTAGGGCCCGGGGCGGCCGCCGGCGGCGAGCTCGTCGCCCGCCACCACATGGTCCGGCACGATGCCGGCCTTGGCGGCCAGCGGCAGCAGCACATCGAGCACCTGGCGCGGGTAGCCCGAGCACGAGCCGATCTTCAGGCCCTGCGCGCGCAGCCAGGCCAGCGTCTCGATGGCGCCCGGAATGGGCTTCGAATAGGCGCCCACCTTCTCGATCTGCATGGGCATGAAGCGCTCGTACAGCGCATCGATGTCGCCCGTGCCGGGCAGTGCGCCGAAGCGTGCCTGCCACTGGGCGCTGATGGCGGGCTCTTCCAGCAAGGTCCGGATGTGGTCCCGCTTGGACAGGCCCATGGGGCCGCGCGCCTGGGCCAGGCTGATCTCGATGCCGAAGCTCGCGAACGATTCCACGAAGATCTGCGTGGGGGCCAGCGAACCGAAGTCCACCAGGGTGCCGGCCCAGTCGAAGATGACGGCCTGGAGCCGGTGCGATGGCAAAGGGGTGTGGGTCGACGATGTGTTCATGGTGTCGGTGCAAGGGGTGTGGAGGTTGAGTGTTCAGGCCGCGGCAATGAAATTGCGACCGCGCGCCCCGGCCAGGGCCTGCGCGATGCGATCGCCCCAGTCCGCTTCGGGAATGCCGTAGCTCACGGGATCGACGCTGACGCCCAGGCCTTCGAGAAACGCCGACAGGGAAGCGACGGCTTCGTCGATTCGGCCTGCATCGAAGATCGACAGCAGGAGCGCATCGAGCACCGCGTCGCGCCCCGCCGCGAGCTTCATGATGCGCGGCAGGCTGAACGAGCAGGCAATGCCGTGCGGCGTGCCGTGCTGCAGCGTGATGTCGTACGACAGCGAATGTGCGAGCGCAGTGCGTGTGTTGGAAAAGGCCAGGCCGGCCTGCAACGCCGCGGTGGCAAGACGTTCGCGCAGTTCGGGCCGATCCGGTTGCGCCAGCAGTTGCGGCAGCGTCGCGATGATGCTGCGCGCCGCGCTGACCGCCAGGCTGGCGGACACCGGATTGCGATGCACGTTCCACAGCGATTCGAGCGCATGCGACAGCGCGTCGAGGCCGCTGGCCAGGGTGGCCGCTCGCGGCAGGCTCAGCATCAGGTCGGCATCGACGATGGCCGCCTGCGGCCAGGTCCACGGCAGGTGGAGCGACAGCTTGCGTGCGCGCGCCTGGTCCCACACGGTGGCCCACGGCGTCACTTCGCTGCCGGTGCCGGCGGTGGTCGGGATGGCCAGCAGTCGGCGATGCCGCCCGCCCGATGCGGGCTCGGCACCCTCCATCAGCGCCAGCAGTTCGTCGAAGCGGCCGGCGGCCGTGCGCGTGAGCATGACCTTCGCGCAGTCGATCACGCTGCCGCCGCCGAGCGCGATCACGCAGTCGACGTCCGCGTGGTCACGCCACAGGCGCTCGTACATCGGGCCGAGCCATGCGACATCGGGGTTGGGGAGCACGTCGGTCTCGACGGCGGCGAGGCGGTCGCCCAGCAAGCCGCGGATGCGGTCGACGAGCCCGAGCGCAGTCGCCTCGGGAAACGCGACGAGGATCGCGCGGCGCTGGCCCAGCAGCCGGGGCAGTGCCTCCAGCGAGCCGCAGCCGGCGTGCACGTCGACGGGGTTGTAGCAAGTCCACATGGTCGTTCGTTCAATGCCGCCCGTTGCGCTGGATGCGATGGCGCAGCTGGCTCGACAGCGTGTCCGCCACGATCACCATCACGGTGATGACGATGATGCAGGTGGCCGTCTCGGGATAGCGGAACAGCTTCAGGCTGCTCACCAGCTCGAAGCCGAGCCCGCCCGCGCCCACCATGCCCAGCACGGTCGCGGAGCGCAGGTTCACCTCGAAGCGGTAGAGCACCACCGCGATCCACGCCGTCACGACCTGCGGAAGCACGCCGAAGACGATCACCTGCAGCGGCCGCGCACCGGTCGCGCGCAGGGCTTCGAGCGGGCCCTGGTCAATCTCCTCGATGGCATCGGCGAAGAACTTGCCCAGCATGCCCGCGCCGTGCAGTGCCAGCGCCAGCACGCCGGGGAACGGCCCCAGGCCGACGGCCGACACGAACACCAGCGCCAGGATCAGTTCGTTGATGCTGCGCACCACGTTCAATGCCTGCCGCGTGCTCTGGTACACCCAGCGGTTGCTCTGCAGGTTGCGCGCGGCCAGGAACGACAGCGGAATGGCCGGCAGCACGGCCAGCAGCGTGCCCCACACGGCAATCTGCACCGTCTCGAGCGCCGGAGCGACCAGCCGCCCCAGGATGCGCGTGTCGGGCGGCAGCGTGCGGCCGAGAAAATCGAGGATCTGCGGCAGGCCGCCAGCCAGCTCCGACCAGCTGAGTTGGGCGCCTTCGGCGCTCCATTGCAGCGCCCAGGCCACGACGCAAAGGCCGACCAGCAGGTTGAACCAGCTGCGGCGGCCCTCGGGCAGCGGGCCGGTCCAGGCGTAGGAGCTGGAAGGAATGGAGGGATTGGACGGATTCTTCATGGTCAACCTTGTGTGCCCGCCACCAGCGGCATCGGCCGTGCAGCCGGGGCGGCCGCGTCCCTCCTGTCGGGCGCGGGCTGCGGCATGTAGATGCGGTCGATGTCGTCGGGGCCCATGGCCTGCGGCGCACCGTCGAACACCACGCGGCCTTGCGCCAGCCCGACGATGCGGTCGGCGAACTCGCGCGCGTAGTCGACCTGGTGCAGGTTGCACAGCACGGTGATGCCCAGCTCGCGCGAGGCGTCGTGCAGGTACTGCAGCACCTTGCGCGAGGTCTGCGGGTCGAGGCTCGCCACCGGCTCGTCCGCAAGGATCACCTGGGGCCGCTGCGCCAGCGCGCGCGCAATTCCCACGCGCTGCATCTGGCCGCCCGACAGCGAATCGGTGCGCTCGTGCGCCTTGTGCGCCAGGCCCACGCGGCCCAGGCATTCGTGCGCCAGCGCGATGTCTTCGCGGCTGAAGAAGTGCATGACCGACGCCAGCGTCGACACCGCGCCCAGGCGGCCGGTCAGCACGTTCTTCAACGCGCTCAGGCGCGGCACCACGTTGTGGTGCTGGAAGATCATGGCCACGCGCTGGCGCAGCGCACGCGTGTCGGCGCACCGCACCGCGTCCATGCCGCCTACGTTCAGCTCGCCGCCGTCGGCCACGGCCAGGCGGTTCACGCAACGCAGCAGGGTCGACTTGCCGGCACCCGACTCGCCGAGCACCACCACGAACTCGCCCGCCGCCGCGTCCATGTCCACCCCGCGCAGCACGGCGTTGTCGCCGTACCGCTTGGTGAGTTGCCGGATGCGGATCACTTCATGCTCCGCAGGTCGAGCTTGAGCGCCTTGGCGGTGTCGCGCACCACGTTGTAGGCCGCGTCGTTGGTCGGTGCAAAGCCGTTCAGCACGCCCTGGTCGCCCCATGGCAGGTCCTTGACGTTGGCCAGGGCCTTGGCGATCTTCGCCTTCAGCGCGGGGGCGAGGTCCTTGCGCCAGACCATCGGCGACTCGGGAATCGGGTTCGACGACCACACGATCTCCAGCTCGTCCGGCTTGACCTGGCCCTTGGCGATGGCGCTCGCGAGAATGCGGTCGGCCACGGCCGCGGCATCGACCTTCTTGTTGGCCACGGCCAGGATGCTGGCGTCGTGCGAGCCCGAGAAGATCACGCGGCTGAAGAAGGTCTCGGGGTCGTAGCCGGCCTGCAGCAGGCCCGCCTTGGGGAACAGGTGGCCCGAGGCCGAGGTCGGGTCGACGAAGGCGAAGGTGTGGCCCTTCAGGTCGGCGGTCCTGGCCAGGCCGCTGTCCTTGCGCGCGATGATCACGCTCTTGTACGCGCTCTGCCCGGTCTTCTTGGTGACGGCGACCGCGAAGGCCTCCACGTCCGCGACCTGGTTGGCCAGCACATAGGAGAACGGGCCGAGGTAGGCCACGTCGAGCTTCTTGGAGCGCAGGGCCTCGATGACGCCGTTGTAGTCCGTGGCGACGAAGGGCTTGACCGGCATGCCCAGCTGCTGCTGCAGGCTGTCGAGCACCAGGCGGCTGCTTTCGATCATGGCCTGCGAGTCCTCGGCGGGGATCAGGCCGATGGTGAGGGGCTGCGCAGCCAGCGCGGGCATGGCGGCGGCAGCGGAAAGGGTGAGGGCAACCAGGCTGCGGCGCAGGCGAAAGAAGGAAGTCATGGCGGTTTCCGTTGGGTGATGGGGTGGGTGGGCGTCGGAGAACTACCGCAAGGCTAAGAACGCCATGTGACACCCGCATATCAGATCGATCACGGATTTGTCACAGTTCCATTCACAAAATCTATGGATGTCAGCAGCCAAACTCCGCGCCTTCCTCGCCGTCGCCCAGCACGGAAGCTTCAGCGCCGCGGCGCGCGCCGTGGGCTTGAGCCAGCCCACGCTCACCACCCAGGTCCAGGCGCTGGAGCGCCTGCACAACGTCGTGCTGTTCCATCGCCAGGGGCACCGCATCGAACTCACCGGCGTCGGTGAGCGGCTGCTGCCCATCGCCCGGCAGATCGCCGCGCTGGAGCTCGACTCGTACAACCTGCTGCACGACAGCGGCGACCTGCAGTCCGGTGAGCTCCGGCTGGGAGCCGTCGGTCCCTTCCACGTCATCGAAATGGTCGACGCCTACCGCAAGCACTACCCGCGGCTGGACGTGTCCATTCGCATGGGCAATTCGTCCTCCGTGTTCCAGGACCTGGAGACCTACGCGGTCGACATCGGCGTGCTGGCGCGCTTTCACGAGGCGCCGGGCTTCAGCGCCACGCCCTATGCGCGGCACGCGCTGATCCTGTTCGTGCACCGGGACCACCCGTTCGCGAAGCGCGGCGAGATCCGGCTGGAGGAACTGCACGGCCAGCCGATGCTGCAGCGCGAAAGCGGATCGAGCACCCGGCGCGCGCTCGACGAGGCCTTCGAGCGCGCGGGCGTGCGGCCGAAGGTGGCGATGGAGATCGGCAGCCGCGAGGCCATTCGCGAGGCGGCCGCGCGCGGCATCGGGATCGGTGCCGTGTCGGAGGCGGAGTTCATTCCCGACGAGCGCCTGCGCACCGTGCGCATCGAGGGCGACCCTGCCGTGACGCAGACCTACCTGTACTGCCTGCAGATACGGCGCGACAGCCGCGTGCTGGCGTCTTTCTTCGACGTGGCGCTCAAGCTGCGCAAGGGGGTGGAGGATGCGGGAATTTGAGAAAGCGCTGCTTCGGCATTCGGCAACAGGGCGACGTTACGCCGCTGCCCGGTCAACCCCACCGCAGATCTTCTGCGCATCCTCCGGCGTCGCCGG
This sequence comes from Variovorax sp. 10N412, assembly GCF_056394985.1. Taxonomy (NCBI): domain Bacteria; kingdom Pseudomonadati; phylum Pseudomonadota; class Betaproteobacteria; order Burkholderiales; family Comamonadaceae; genus Variovorax; species Variovorax sp. 10N412. Next base: position 89,986 of record NZ_JBFTIO010000014.1, on the reverse strand, counting down.
GTTGTAGACCACCATGCTGAGGTCGGTCCGCCCGTCCACCGCAAACGCGGAGTACTCGAACGCGAGCGGGCCGAGCGTCGGGTGGGAGATGTGCTTGACCGCCTCGCCGTGCATCCCGCGGACCTCGTTGTCGGCCCACATGGCCTTGAACTCGGGGCTCAGATGGCTGAGCTCGTCGACGAGCGGCTGCACCACCGCGGCAGCGCCGGCGCGCGCCGCGTCCACCCTGAAGGCGCCGAGCACGAAACGCGCGACGCTGTCCCAGTCGAGTTGCTCGGCACGCGGCCTCGGGTCGAGAAAGATGTAGCGCAGGATGTTCCTGCGCTCGGGCGGCAGCGAGCCGTAATCCATCAGCATGACGGTGGCCGCCCGGTTCCACGCGACCACATCCCATGCGGCGGTGCGGATGATCGCCGGGCTCGGGTCCAGGGCGTCGAGCACGCGCTGCAGCCGCGGCGTGACACCTTCGCGCTGCTGGTAGCGCACGTCGGGCGAGCGGCCCAGGCCCAGCAAGAACACGTGCTCGCGCTCGACGTCGGTGAGCATCAGCGCATGCGCGATGCGCTCGAGCACCTCCGCCGAGGGGGCGCCGCCGCGCCCCTGCTCCAGCCACGTGTACCAGGTGGGGCTGATGTGGGCGCGTTGCGCCACTTCCTCGCGCCGCAGCCCCGGCGTGCGCCGGCGCAGCGCGGAATAGCCCAGCGCCGCCGGGTCCAGCTTGGTCCGCCGGACTTTCAGATACGCGCCGAGCAAGCTCTTGTTGGCAACAACTACCAATGGACTGGCCCCCTGATGAAATCGATGGGCTTCCCCGGTTTCCCGGACGCCCGACTTGGCCCTTCAAGCGCTGTTGCTCGAACTGAACCGGGCTGAGGTCGTTCAATTTTGAGTGTTTTCTGAGCGGGTTGTAAAACCGCTCGATGCAGTCGAACACATCGGCCCGGGCTTGTTCTCTCGTTCGGGAGACGCTGCGCGTGCAACGTTCGGTCTTTGAAGTCGACAAGAAGCTTGCCGCCGCGCCGCCCCGCGCCGCGCTGCGGGTCGACGGCGGCGTGGTACCAACCCTCGCACAGCGGGTAACTGCGGGCCGACGAAGAGAATCGACTTCGATGGCTCACCATGGGCACCGGCGTGAGGCCCGGCGGACTAGAATGCACGCCTGTCTAGCATTGTGGATGCCTAGGATGAAGTCGATTGCATTCTTGCTGGTCGCCCTCTGCGTCGGCGCCACTTCCGGCATTGCGTCATCTGCTGATGCGCCAATCGGCAGCATGCCTGCGAAGGCCAAGCCCGACCTGGCCAAAGGTGAGCAGGCTTACAGCGCCAAGGCCTGCGTCGCCTGCCATGCCGCTGACGGGAACTCGAGCATTCCAGCCAACCCCAAGCTCGCGCAGCAGCATCCCGAATACCTTCTCAAGCAACTGACGGAGTTCAGGTCGGGCAAGCGAAAGAACGCCATCATGAGCGGCATGGCCGCGACCTTGACCGACGACGAGATGCGTGATGTGTCATGGTTCCTGGCCTCCAAGGTTGTAAAGCCGGGCTTCGCCAAGGAACGCGACCTGGTCACCATCGGCGAGAAGATCTACCGGGGCGGCATTGCGGAGCGCAGCGTGCCGGCCTGCGCGGGCTGCCACAGTCCCAACGGCGCCGGCATTCCGGCCCAGTACCCGCGCATTGGGGGCCAGCATGCGGACTACGTCGCCGCCCAGCTCACCGCATTCCGCGACGGCGTTCGGCTCAACAGCGTGCCGATGACCGGCGTGGCGGCCAAGCTCAACGACCGCGAGATCAAGGCTGTCTCCGACTACATCGCGGGCCTGCGCTGAGCCTTCAGCGATCGCAGGCGGCAGCACACGTCCTCTGCTTCACCCAGGCTCTCGCGTTCCTTTGCGCGCAGCGTTTTGCAAGTCCGGGCGTCGGGCAAGGCTCGGACGCCGATCGGACGACCGGCCGCCCGCTCGGCCAGCACAGCTCGCTGAAGATCACCGGCCAGAATTGGCCCCGGTCGTCGGGCACGATGCAATACAAGAACGACCAGCCGCGGTAACTGAACGGCTCGAAGTCCGGTGTGCTCGACAGCTTGCGTCCGCTTTTCATGCGCGCCTCATCACATCGTTCAGGCGCGAGCGGTGCAGCGCCCGAACTTTTGCCGCAATCAGGCCCGGCATCTCTTCGTGCGCAAGATGCCCAGCACCGTCCAGCCGGTCCAAGCTCGCACCCGGCACCCGTTGCTGAACCCACCGTGATTGGGCAGGCGGCACGGCGAGGTCCGATGCGCCGGCCAACAGGTGCAGCCGCGGTCCCAGTTCCGGCAGACGCGAGCACAGCGGCGCCACGTTCCAACGCGCCATCATGTGCAGCGCCGCGGCCACATGGACCGGGTTGCCGACCAGCCGTGCGTAGAGCGCCACGCCGCGCGCGTCGAGCATGGAACCCGTGTTCCCGATCAGGCGCCGCACGGCCTTGGTATCCGCGGCGCTCCAAGCGAAGAGCCGAGCGGCCATCGAGTTGACTGACATCGCCCGCGCGACCTTCGGAAGCAGCAGGCCCGCGAGACCGGTGAACGGCAAGAACGCGCCGTTGAGCGCCACCACGGCATCCGCATCGAGGTGCTCGAAGAGACACAGCTGCGCCGCGATGGCGGCCCCGGCCGAATGACCGACGACCACCTCCGGCCTCAGCTGCAGCTGCGCGAGCAGCTCGGTCACCATGCGGGACATGCCGTCCAGCGACATGTGCGCGTCGGGGGGCATCGAGCTAAAGCCATGTCCGGGCAGGTCGATGGCCACGCAGGAAAAATGCGGCGCGAGCAGCGGCATGAGGTCGCGCCACGAATGGGTCGCCGCACCGGTGCCGTGGAGCAGCAGCAGGACCGGCCCGCGGCCCATCTGCTGCACATGCCAACGGATGCCCGCGGCCTGCACGAAGCTGCTGTGCTGGCGGTGCGGCCAGTCCAGGCCGTCCACGTTCCAGTCCAGCGCGCGGCTCATGGCGCAGTCCGGTGCACGACTGCGGCGCGAACGACCCGCGACATTTCCAGCGCGTCGGCATGCGGCAGCGGCAGGTAGACCGCGCCCATCGCCTCGGCCAGCTTGCGTGCCGGCGGCTGCGGATGGGGCGAGGTGTCGAGCACCAACGTGCGGATGCCCGAGGCCCGCATCAGCCGCGCCGAATGGAGTGCCTCCAGCCCGGCACGCTCGCGGCCACCGGTACCGTCGAGCGCCACGTTCGCGCAGCCGTCGGTGAGCAGCACGGCCACCGGCGTACGGCCGCGCCGCCGCGTGACCTCGGCCAGCGCGAGCGTCGCATCGATGGCGGTGGCCAGCGGCGTGCCTCCGCCTCCCGCCAGGCCCGCCAGGCTGCGCCGCGCCCGCACCAGCGACCGCGTGGGCGGCAGCAGCACCTGCGCCGACCGTCCGCGAAAGGCGATCAGCGAGACGCTGTCGCGGCGCACGTAGCAATCGGCCAGCAGCAACTCGACCGCGCCCTTCGCCTCGCCGAGGCGATGCAGCGCGGAGGAGCCGGACGCGTCCACGGCAAACACGGTCGTGGTTTCGCTGCGCTGCTTGACGCGCGCGATGCGGAAGTCTTCGCGCTGCACCAGCACCGCGGGGTGGGTCTGTGCCGGGTCGGGCGGCGCTGCGTTTCGGCGGCGCAGCGCCTGCCAGGGGGCCGCGGCGCGCAGCGTGTCGATGAGGCTCAGCCGCGCACCCTCGCGCGGATGGCCTGGCCGCACGCCGTCAGGCCGGCCGCGCAGGCCACCGGACACCGGCGTTCCGGCGCGTCCAGCGCTGCGAGGCTGGCGCCGCTCGGCGTGTCGCGAAGTCAGCAGCGCGAGCAGCCCGGGCGGAAGCACGGCGGATGCCGCTTCGAGCACGCGGTCCTCCGCCGGCATGCTCGCATCGCCCGGCGCGGGGTCGGCTTCGGTATCGGTGCGCGGAGGTGCCGGTGCTTCCTGCGGTCCGGGCTGTGTGTCGTTCGCCGGGGCGTCGTCCTGTTCGCCCGCCTGCCGATCCGGTTCGGGCGCCGACTCTGCATCCGGCAGGACCGTGGCCCGCGGCAGCAGCACCAGCCGCGCTGCGAGCGTTGCGTCCGACGCATCGGCTTCCCGGCGCCCGTGCAGCGCCGCGTGGGCGCGCGCGACACGCACCGCGAGCACCGAGCCGCGCATCGAGTCCACACCGAGCGCCAATGCCGCCGCGCACAGCGCCTCGCGCAACGCGGCGGGCACCGCCACATCGGGCAGCAGCGCGCGCGCATCCGAGATGTGCTCTCGCGTCCAGCCATGCACAGGCCCGTCGTCGGCCACGGCGCGCTGGTGCGAAGAGTCGAGGCTGAAGGCGAGCCGGTCGCGCAGCGCATCGGCCAGTCGTTCGTCCGCGGCGATGCCTTCGTCCAGCGCGACGAGCCCGATGCGCGCCGGATGGCAGCCGGCCACGCCCTGGCGCTCGATGCGGACCTGCTGCGTGTCGAGCACCGCGGCCAGATGGGCCGCCGTGCGCGGCGGGATGCGCTCGGCCATGCAGGCGATCACGATGCCGCCGTCGGACTCGACCAGCAGCCCGCTCTGCGCCACCGGCCGGCCGGCCCGCAGGGTGGCGGCGAGGTCCAGGCCGCCCAGCAGCCGGTCGTCCTGCACATGCAGCGGCAGCCGGCGCAACGGCGATCCTTCGGGCAGCAGTGCCGCGACATCCCGCAGCCAGGCGTCGCGCGCCGCTCCGGCGGGCGAGCGGACGACAACGCCGCCCAGCCCGACCGCATCCAGGCACAGCAGCGCCGCCACCAGGGCCGCATCGCTGGCCGGTGTGGCGGCCGCCGCGCCCGCGCTCATAGTCCCAGCAATTCTTCGACGGCCTTGCCGACCCGCACGGTCGAGCCGCTGTCGTCCAGCGGATTGCGGCGCAGCCGGTGGCGAAGCGCCAGCGGCGCGACGCGTCGCAGGTGGCTGGCGTCCAGCAATTCCTGGCCGTCGAGCGCGGCCAACGCACGCGCCGCACGGATCATCGTGAGCTCGCCGCGCAGGCCGTCGGTGCCCAGGCTGATGCACAGGCGCGCCGCGCATTCCAGAACCGCGTCGGGCACCTGCACCCGGCCGAGCAAGGCCTTGGCGGCCAGGATGCGCCGGCGCACCTTGGCGTCGTGCGGCAGCCAGTGCCGCAGGAAGGCTGCCTCGTCACGATCGAAGGCGTCGCGCCGCCGGATCACCTCGACCCGCACCGCCAGGTCGCGCGGCGTGGTCACCTCCACCGACAGGCCGAAGCGGTCGAGCAGCTGAGGGCGCAGTTCGCCCTCCTCCGGATTGCCGCTGCCGATCAACACGAAGCGCGCCGGGTGGCGCACGCTCAGGCCCTCGCGCTCCAGCACGTTCTCGCCCGATGCCGCAACGTCGATCAGCAGGTCGACCAGATGGTCTTCCAGCAGGTTCACCTCGTCGATGTACAGGAAGCCGCGGTGCGCGCGCGCCAGCAGGCCGGGCTCGAAACGCTTGACGCCCTGGGACAGCGCGCGCTCCAGGTCGAGCGCGCCCACCACACGGTCTTCGGTGGCGCCCAGCGGCAGGTCGACCACCGGTACGGGCACGCGCTCGGTGCGCATCGCGGTCTTGGCCTTCTTCAGGGCCGCGCAGTGCTCGCAGGCGGCGCCCGACGCAGCGGGGTCGCAGTGATAGGGGCAGCCGGCCACGGCCTGCATCGGCGGGAGCAGCGCGGCCAGCGCGCGCACGGCGGTCGATTTTCCGGTGCCCCTGTCGCCGAAGACGAGCACGCCGCCCACAGAGGAATCCACCGCCGCGATCAGGATCGCCGTCTTCATCTCGTCCTGGCCGACGATGGCCGAAAAAGGAAAGACCATGGCTGCACTCCAAACCTGAATCAGTGGTTCATAGGCGCAAGTGTCATTTTTAATTGACAATGCAACGTGTCAGACTATACAACGGTTCCTCCGAAGCCCGTTTGATAAAAAGGACCATCCCATGAGCAACCCAAGTCGCAGGACGTTCGTGATCAGCGTCGTCGCCGGCAGCGCCGGCCTCGTCGCGTCGCAAGCCTCGGCCCAGGCAGCCACGCTGACCGAAACCGACCCCCAGGCTGCCGCGCTCGGCTACAAGGCCGACGCAACCAAGGTCGACAAGGCCAAGTACCCCCAGCACCAGTCCGATCAGATTTGCAGCGGCTGCCAGCTCTTCCAGGGCAAGGCCAGCGATGCGACCGGCCCGTGCCAGCTCTATGCCGGCAAGATCGTTGCCGCCAAGGGCTGGTGCAGCGCGTGGGTCAAGAAGGCCGCCTGAGCATCCTTGCGGAACCTTGACCGCGCGCGTCCCGCAAGGCCGCGCGCGGACGCGCCGAACCGGGCGCGATGCGGGCGATGCGCGCATCCACCAGTTGCTGGCCTTGCGCGCACAGGAATGCCTCGAAAGCCCTTGCCACCGGCGAGAGCTGGCGGGTCGCCAGGTGCATCACATGCCAGTCGCGCTCGATCGGATTCTCGGCAATCGGCAGCAGCGCGAGCAGCCCGGCATTCATTTCGAGCACGCAGGTGTGCAGGGACAGAAACGCCACGCCGAAGCCGGCGGCGCACATCTGCTTGATGGCCTCGTTGCTCGAGAGTTCGGAGCCGACGCGCAGCGGCAGCGCCGCGTCCTTGAACATGCGTTCAACCGTGGCCCGCGTGCCCGAGCCGCGCTCGCGCACCAGGATGCTCTCGTCGGCCAGACGCTCGATGCCGGGCCGCCTGTCGGCCATGAGCGGATGCCCGGGCGCGGCCACGAAGGCCATCGGATGTTTCGCAAAGGCGTGCGACTCCGTCTTCAGCTCGGCCGGCGGCCGGCCCATGATCGCCAGTTCCACGCTCTGCCCCGCCAGCATGCGAACCACCGCATCACGGTTGCCTACCTGCAGCTTCACCTTGACCTTCGGGTTGGCATTGGCGAAGTCGACCAGCAGCGGCGGCAGCAGGTACTCGGCGGTGGTGACCGCGCCCACGCGCAAGGTGCCCGAGAACACGCCCTGGAGCGTGGCCATCTGGTCGCCCGCTTCCTGCCAGAGCGCCAGCAGCCGCGCCGCGTAGTTCGCCAACAGTTCGCCAGCCTCGGTCAGGCGGATGCCCCGCCCCGATCGCTGCACCAGCGGCGTGCCGGCGGAGGCCTCGAGCGCGCCGATCTGGATCGACACGGCCGGCGGGGTCAGGTGCATCTCGGCGGCGGCGAGCGACACGCTGCCAAGACGCGCCACCGCATCGAAGGCGGCAAGCTGCCGGAAGGTGGCATTGCGTGCAAGCGTCATCGATTCATATTAGGAAAACCTTAGGTGTTCGTAAATAGATTTAACTTTTCGTGATGCTTCGGCTTGCCTACATTGGGCTCCTTGTCGGCCCGCCACGGCCGTCCATCCACCATCCTCCAAGGAGCGGCCGCATGCGGTACATGAACGCGCCGGACACCCGGGAGCCCGGCATGCAGATCGATGCCCTCATCTTCGACGTCGACGGAACCATCGCCGACACCGAGGAGGCGCACCGCGTCGCCTTCAACCGGGCCTTCGAATGGCATGGCCTCGGCTGGCACTGGCCGGCCGCGGAGTACCGAGAACTGCTGAAGGTGGCCGGCGGCAAGGAGCGCATCCGCAGCTACCTCGATGCGCTGCCGGTGTCCGACGCCGAGCGCGGCCGCCTGGGCACCATGGTGCGTGACATCCACTTCGACAAGACCCGGCTCTACAGCGCCGCCATCAAGGACGGCGGTGTACCCCTGCGCGTCGGCGTGGCGCGCCTGCTCGACGAGGCGCTGGCGCGCGGCTGCAAGCTCGCCATTGCCAGCACCGCCACCGCCGCCACCATCGACGCCTTGCTGCAGTCGGCCTTCGGCCCGCGCGGGCTCGACATGTTCACCGTGATCGCATGCGGCGACCATGTGGCGCGCAAGAAGCCGGCCCCCGACATCTACCAGCTCGCATTGCGCGCACTCGAGGTGCGGCCCGGCCATGCGGTCGCTTTCGAAGACTCGGCCCACGGGCTGCGCGCGGCCACGGCGGCGGGCCTGTGCACCATCGTCACCTCCAACTTCTGGACCGAGCAGCACGACTTCGTCGACGCCGCGCTCGTGCTGCCCCACCTGGGCGGCCCCGAGTTTCCGCTGCCCGGCGAGCCGGGCCGGCAGCTCAGCGGCGCGGCATGGCTCACCTGCGAGGAGGTGGCGCGCATCGCGCTGCGCCATGCGTCCATGGTGCAGTGAGGCAAGGCGCGCGTCGCGCTCCCGGTCCCACGCTCTTCCTACGCGCCGGCGGCGCGGCGGCGTACACATGGCAGGCGTTCTGCGACGGAAAGTGCGCTCCCCAAGACAAAACTGGAGCCGCGATGTCGCATGCCTCCAAGACCGCTTTGCGGCAGCTCGCGGTCCTCGCATTGGTCAGCGCTGCAGCACTCATGTCTTCGGCCGCAGCGGCCGCAGGCAACGCCACGACGGACGAGGTGCGGCGCGGCGCCTACCTGGCCAACGCGGGCGACTGCCTCGCATGCCACACCAGCAAGGGCGGCAAGCCCTTCGCCGGCGGCCTGTACATGGACACGCCCTTCGGCCAGATCTCCACACCGAACATCACGCCCGACAAGCAGACCGGCATCGGCAACTGGAGCGACGAGCAGTTCTACCGGGCCTTGCACGACGGCATCGGACACCGCGGCGAATATCTGTATCCGGTGATGCCGTACCCCTGGTACACCACCGTCACCCGCGACGACGTGATGGCCATCAAGGCATTCCTGATGACGCAGCCCGCGGTGAATAATCCGCGCCCGCCCCTGAAGCTCACCTTTCCGTTCAGCGTGCGCGAATCGCTGCTCGCCTGGCGGCAGGTGTTCTTCAAGCCGGGCACCGTCGTGCACGACCCGGCCGCGACCGACGAAGTCAACCGCGGGCGCTACCTCGCCGAAGGGCTGGCGCACTGCGGCGAATGCCACAACGCCCGGCCCGTGGCCGGCACGTCGAAGTGGAAGGGCTCGCTGCAAGGCGGGGTCATCGACTCCTGGTACGCGCCCAACATCACCTCCGATGCCCGGGACGGCGTCGGCAAATGGAGCAACGCGGAGATCGCGAACTACCTGAAGACCGGCATCGCGCCCGGCAAGACGCTGGCCCTGGGGCCGATGGCGCAAACCGTGCACAGCCTGAGCCAGCTGAGCGATGCCGACCTGCTCGCCATCGCCGCCTACCTGAAAGCCACGCCGCCCGCGGCAGTCAAGGGCAACGACCAGAAGCTGGCGCTCTTCAAGGGCCGCGACGCGCGCGGCGGCGAGGCCTACCTGAACTTCTGCGCCTCCTGCCATGGCCTGGACGGCAAGGGAATGGCAGGGGTGATACCCGCGCTCGACGGCAACGGTGCCGTCACTGCCAAGGGCCCGCAGAACGTGATCAACGTGATCGTGGGCGGGCTGGAGGCCCGCGAAAAGTACGCGCCGATGCCAGCCATCGGCGCGGGCATGTCCGACCAGGACATTGCCGACGTCACCAACTACGTGCGCCAGACATGGGCCAACGGCGCGCCCGCCACGGCGGAGGCTGGCATGGCCGCCGAGGCGCGGCGCAAGGCCGACACGCTGATGAACGCAGGCGGCGCGAGCGGTTGCCCGGCGGTGGACACGCCGAGCCTGGGCAAGGCGCTGGAGAGCCAGCGGGCCGACATCGCCGCGCAGCTCTCGGGCATGACCGACGCGACGATGCCGTCCCGGGCGCAACACATGGTGGCGCAGCTGCGGGCCCGCGCGCCCAAGGCGAACAATGCCGAGCTGATCAACGGCCTGTCTTTGGCCTACTGCAATGTGCTGCGCGGCGACAAGAAGATCGAGGCGAGCGAGCAGTCGTTGCGGCTGGGACGGTTCAGCCAGCTGGTGTTCATGGCCGCGGACGGACAGAAGCTGCACTAGCCGCACCGGCCGCACCGGCCGCGGCAGTCCAGCGCTTCCACATGTCGGCACCGTGGGCCGCGCCGGCGGCCATCAGGCACAGCGCAATCCACAAGGTGCCGGTGCCGCCCATCGCGAACCGCAAGGCAGCCATCAGGCACAGGCCCGAGACCAGGTTGAGAACATAGCTGCCGGGCCTCGGACCGCCGCCGGTGAGCCGGTGATGCGCGAGCAGCACGATGCCTTCGACGGCGGTGAGCACGATCACCCCGTCGACCAGCCAGAGAAAGTTCAAGCCGGGGTCCATGCGAACGCGTTCAGCGGAAGGGCCCGTTGAGCCGCACCGTTTCCCAGTTGAGCACCGCCGCAATGGCCACCCACAGCAGGTAGGGCAGCAGCAAGACCGCCGCCACCCTGGACACCCGCACCAGCAGCAGCACCAGTGCCAGCACCGACAGCCACAGAAAGGGCACCTCGATCAGCGACCAGTCCGGCCGGTGCAGCCGGAAGTACAGCAGGCTCCAGAGCACGTTGAGAAAGCCGTTCAGCGCGAACAGCGCCAGCATCCACTCGCGCACGCCGCCGCGCGGCGCGCGCCGCCAGCCGATGACGCCGGCGCTCGCGGCCAGCGCGAAGATGGTGGTCCAGATCGGTCCGAAGGCCGCGTCCGGTGGCTTCCACGCCGGCTGCACGAGGCCGCGGTACCAGGGGCCCAGGTCGGTCATGAGCGCACCCAGCACCGCCACGCACAGCGCGGCGAGCGCCGCCACCGCCACCGGCTTCCACAGGCGTCCCCGGCGCGGCGCCGTCATACGCGCGCGAACCCCAGGAGGTGCGCGACGTCCTTGAAGAAGATGCGCACGTGGGCCATGGGTTTCTTTCGCACCAGCGTCTTGTTCATGTACGACTCGAAGGTCAGTTGCTGCACGTCGCGGTCCTCGCAGATCTTCACGAAGCGCTCGCGGCGCCGGTCGGTGCAATACCAGAACCACTGCATCACGCCCAGCACGCGGAACACCGTGCCGTGCGCCTTCATGAAGCGCTGCCGGGCCTGCCTGAGGCATCGCGCGTCACCGCCTTGCAGCAGCTGCGCCACCGCTTCGGCGGCGAAGCGCCCGCCGGCCATGGCGTAGTAGATGCCTTCGCCCGACGCCGGCGCGACCACGCCCGCCGCATCGCCCGCGAGCACGACGTCGCGGCCGTTGTCCCAGCGCGGCAAGGGCTTCATCGGCAGCGGCGCGCCTTCGCGCCGCAGCGTCGCGGCATCGGCCAGGCCGGCGGCCGTGCGCAGCCGGCCGACCGCCGAGCGCAGCGAGAAGCCCTTGTCGGCGCTGCCGGTGCCGATGCTCAGCGTGTCGCCGTGCGGAAACACCCAGCCGTAAAAGTCGGGCGACAGCTGGCCCTGGTAGTACACGTCGCAGCGCGATCCGTCGTAGCCCTCGGGCTTGGCCGCCGGCGCCTGCACGATCTCGTGGTACGCGAACACATAGCGTGCCGTGCGGGCCCGCGGGATCGCATCGGCCGCCACGCGGGAGCACGCGCCGTCGGCGCCGATCACGCTGCGCGCCCGCACCCGGCCGGGCTGCGTGCCGGCCTTGCAGCGCTCGGGGCGCCCGGCATAGTGGACGACGCTCACACCGTCCTGGTCGCGCGCGAGGCGCTCGAAGCTGCCGATGCGCCGCACCGCGCCCGCCTGCGCCGCGCGCTCGCGCAGCCATTCGTCGAAGACCTCGCGGTCCACCATGCCGACGAAGCCGTCGTCGATCGGGATGTCGACGCACTTGCCGCTGGGCGCCACCATGCGCGCTGAGCGCGCCCTGGCGACCAGCAGGGCATCGGGGATCTCGAAGTCCTTGATGAGCCGCGGCGGTATCGCGCCGCCGCAAGGCTTGACGCGTCCGGCCCGGTCCAGCAGCAGCACCGAGCGGCCCTGCCGCGCCAGGTCGTGCGCCGCCGTGGCGCCGGCGGGGCCGCCGCCGACGACGACCACGTCGAAGGTCTCGACATCGGAGTCCAGGGGTTCCAGGGATTGCATGACATCACCTCGTTTTCAGGCCCGCCTCGACCACACCCGGGGACACGGGCCGGGCGGCGGGCTCGCGTTGGACTTTTCCGGCCAGGCCGGCCGCGAGCACGAACAGCACCGCCTCGGCCGCGAAGACCGCGGCATAGGCCAGGCCCGGCGTGCCGATGAAGACCCGCGCCAGGTCGCTCGCGGCCGTGCCCAGCAGGCCTCCGAGCCCGAAGGCCACCGCCTGCGCCGCGCCCCACAGGCCCATGCGCACGCCTTCGCGCGATGCGCGGCCTTCGCCGGCCAGCGACATCATCGCGGCGATGGCCGCGATGGAGAACGCACCGTTGGCCACGCCCAGCACGAACACGTTGGCCCTGAACGGCCACGCCGTGCCGACGATGCCCGCCGCCACCAGCCCGAGCAGCGCCACGGCCGACACCAGGCAGCCGCCGACCTGCCAGGCGCGCAGCGACCCGAAGCGACGTGCATTGCGCCCGCGGCCGGCCAGCGCGGCCGCCAGCATGCCCAGCAGCACGCCCGCATGCTGGGTGCCCGACAGGCGCGTCGATTCGCCCGGCGTGAAGCCCAGCGCCGAGCCCGCGAAAGGCTCCAGGATCAGGTCCTGCGCGCTGTAGGCAAGCATCGAGATGAAGACGAAGAGCGTGAAGCGGCGCGCCGCGGGCTCCGCCCAGACCTGGGCCAGCGCCTCGCGAAACCCGACGCCGGCGGGTGCTGCGCGCGCCGCATCGGCGACCGGAGCGGACCTGTCCGACCTGCCTTCGATGCCGGCCATCGCCACGCAGGTCAGCACGAAGGCCGCGACCGACACCGCCGCGCTGACCGCCACCAGCCGCGCTGGCGAGAAAGGATCGAGCAGCGAACCGGCCACGCCGGCAGTGACGGCGAAGCCGGCGATCATCATCAGCCACACCGTGGTCGCCGCCGAGGCGCGCTGCGACGCCTCGACGCGCTGCGCCAGCAGCACCAGGAGCGAGGTTCCGGCCGCACTCACGCCGATGCCCAGCACCGCGAAGGACAGCACCGCGGCGAAGACCCCCGCGACCGGATGGCTCGCCATCGATGCCGTGGCGCAGGCCGCGCCGAAACCGCCGGCCGCCAGCATCGCCATGCCGCCCACGATCCAGGGCGTTCGCCGCCGCCCGCTGTCCGAGCCGTGGCCCATGCGCGGGCGCAGCACCTGCACCAGGTAGTGCATGGCCACCAGCGCGCCTGGCAGCAACGCCGGCAGCGCCAGCTCGACCACCATCACGCGGTTCAGGGTCGAGGTGGTCAGCACCACCACCGCGCCCAGGCAGGCCTGCACGAGCCCGAGCCGCAGGATCGCCGGCCAGCCAAAGTTTGCTTTCATGGCGTGCTCCCGGCGCCGCGAAGCGCGAAGGCGCTGATCATCATGCCGCTCACGAAGACCGGCACGCCGAAACCGCTGTACCAGCGCGCGCGCGCGCCGACGTCCTGCAAAAAGTAGTCCATCAGCACCAGCTGCAGCATGACAAGCAGCCCGATGACCACCGCATGCGCGGGCCGGTGCCAGTGCACCAGCAGCAGCACCACGGCCCACTGCGGCAGCGCCATGAACCAGCAGGCCACGCGCGCCGCGCGCTGCGCGCCCAGCTGCACCGGCAGCGAGCGCACGCCCATCTGCCGGTCGCCCTCGATCGCCTTGAAGTCGTTGAGCGTCATGATCCCGTGCGCGCCGATGCTGAACAGCAGGGCCAGCCACAGCGAGCGGCTGCCGGGCATGGCGCCGCCGGCCATGACCGCCGCGCCGGTGATCCACGCCAGGCCCTCGTAGCACAGGCCGCAGGCCGCATTGCCCCACCAGCCGTTCTGCTTGAGCCGCAACGGCGGCGCGCTGTAAGCCCAGGCCAGCGCGAGGCCGACCACCGCCGCAACAAAGGCCCATCGGCCGAGCAGCGACGCCCACGCCAGCGACAGCAGCGTCCAGCCGATGGCCACATACAGGCCCCAGCGGCCCGGCATGCGGCCCGAGGGAATCGGGCGCTGGGGCTCGTTGATCGCGTCCACATGCCGGTCGAACCAGTCGTTGACCGCCTGGCTGCTCGCGCACACCAGCGGGCCGGCCAACACGATGCCCATGATTGCGACGGTCCAGCGTCCATCGAGGCTCGCTCCGGAGGCGATCACGCCGCAGGCGAAGGCCCACATCGGCGGAAACCAGGTGATCGGCTTGAGCAGCTCGGTGACCGCGGACAGCGCTGGACGGGGCATGCGAGCAAGTGTCTCGCCTGACGCACCAGACTGTCAACCGAGATTTACACTCGCCGCCGTCCGGCTACTGTTTTTCGCTTTCCGGGGAGAGCTCGCCCAGGCCGTAGCGCCGCAGCTTCACATACAGGCTCTGGCGCGACACGCCGAGCATCTCGGCCGCCGCGGCGCGGTTGTCGCGGGTGAGGTCGAGCGCTGCCTCGATGCACAGCTGCTCGATGAGGTCGGTGGTCTCGCCCACGATGTCCTTCATCGGCATGCGGCCGACCAGCTCGGACAGCTGCCCGGCCGAGTGCGGCAGCTCCTTGGCCGCCCGCGCGTCGATGCCCTGGCGGCGGCTCACGTCGCGGATGGTGAAGCCCAGGTAGGCCTCGTCGTTGTCGCGCACCAGCGTGGCGGAGATTTCGACGTTGGAGACCAGCCCGTGCTCGCAGCGCAGGCTGGTGGGAAAGAGCCGCAGCGACCCGCGCTGGCGCAGGGTCGATATGAGCACGCTGAGCTCGACGCCGGTGCGCCCGATCCAGCGGCCCAGCGACTCGCCGCGCACCTGCTCCTCGTTGGCCAGCTGCACCACCTCGACGAAGGCCTCGTTGGCCGAGATGACCTGTCCGTTGATGTCCGTGACCACGATGCAGTCGGGCGCGCTCTGCACGATCTTGAGCAGTACCGCATTGGCATTGGTCCGGTCGGGCGAGACCACCTCGGCGGCCACGCGCGAGAGACGCACCACCATCAGCACGCCGTTCTCCTGGCGAAAGACCGAGCCCGAGACGGTGACTTCGCCGCCGCCGTCGGCCACGTGCGCCTGGACGTCCTCGGCCCGGCCCGCCGTGCGCAGCGCCGCGACCATCGACTGCACCGCCGCATTGCTGCGCGCGTCCAGCCCGGCCGGGAAAGTGGCGCCCACCAGCCGGCGCACGTTGTCGCCGAAGAGCTGCACGGCGGCGGGGTTGGCTTCAACGATCTTCTGCGTCGCGGCATCGACGATGAGCACCGCATCCGAAACCGCCTGAAACAGCTGCCGGTAACGCGACTGCGCATCGCGCAGCTTCCAGTGGTCGTGCAGGTTCTCCTGCTGGGCGTCGACCACGGCCTGCTGCAGCGCCGTCATGCCGCGAAGGTCGCGGCCGAAGACGACCGTGCGGCCGATGTCGCGGTAGCGCGCCTTGGCGCGCAACCGGATGGCCGTGCTGCTCAGCTGCAGGTGCGCGCCCTTGGCGTTCTCGCAGGTCAGCTGCCGCCATTCGAGGGGCTCTTCAGCCGCGGCATTGCGAAGCAGCCACTCCGCGTTCGCGCGGGAGTCCTTGGCGACGCTGTCGACCCAGGGCTTTCCTATCCAGTCCTCGCAGCCCAGGTCATCCAGGCTGTTGCCGCCCAGCGCGAGATCGCGGACCACTCCGTCCGCATCGAGGATCAGCACCACATCGGAAGACGCGGCGATCAGTTGTCCGATCAGTCCAGCCGGCAGGTCGCCCAGGTGCTTGGCGTGAGCCGCAAAACTCTTCATGGCTGAAAAGCAGTTCTCGCATCGTTCTTCAAGAATGACCTTCTGGTTCAGGCGCGGTTGTCAATGGCTGTGCAGACGCAATGCGATCAATTGTTCGGCCTGGACGGGGGCCTTTTTCCCGTCGAGTCCGCATGCATCGGCGCCGACGAACTTTACACGCTCGGGATGCCCAGCAAAGATCGGACCACCCACCATCACGCACACGTCCTTGTTGCGCGAAACCTGACGCACGTCCAGGATGGTGCGGCGCAGCGGCTGCAGCCGCGTCTCGCTGCCGGCGGCCAGGCCGACCACGTCGAACCACTCGGCGTGGGCCAGCTCCACGGCGCTGTGGTCCAGCGGCGCATGGCCGCGGTCGACCTCCCAGCCCGCATGGTGGAAGAACTCGGCCACCATCGACAGGCCGAAGGTCTGCTGCTCGCCGCAGGCCGGCAGCAGCAGCACGCGCCGGGCGTTGCCGCGAAAGGGCCGCTGGCCGCCGTCGGCACCGTTCAGCGAAGGACTCAGCTCGTGCAGCAGTTGCTGCAGACGCGCCAGGCCGAGCGTGACATGCGTGAAGTCGCACAGGTCCTGTGTCCACAGGTAGTTCAGGTGCTGCGCCGCCGGCGCCAGCAGGTCGAGATAAATGGTTTCGACCGACATGCCGCGCTGCCCGAGCAGGTCGACGAAAGCCTGCGCGGGCGGGTGTTCTCGGGCCAGCACCAGCTGCACGAACTCTTCGACGTCGCGGGCGGTGGGCCGGTGGCCGCTGCTCTCGTCGGGCGGGCTGGACGGGGCCGGAACCCGATGCACGTCCACCAGCCGGGGAATGATGTCGAACTCGAGGGTGCGGGTGAGCCTCGTCTGCCGGTCGCTCATGGCGACCCGGTCGTTCGGCGCCCGGCTCCAGGGCGGCGGTGATGCGTCCGATGCCCAATCGGGTGCCGCTTCGGGCGGCTGCATCGAACCATCGAGATCCAGAGCTTGTCGAGCCAGTCGAGGCATGGCTTGTCTCCTGGTGGGGTTGTCTCTTCGCGATGTTGTTCTTGACGGCAATTCCGGCGACGGATCATGACGCACGAAAGCCGCGCTGTCGACTGTCTGCTCCAGCACGCCCGCTTGCGGCTTGCGGCGCCGGGCCGGGTCGCTCCCCGGTCCGAAAAGCGGCAGCACGTTGCTCGCCCGCGGCGCCTCCCCGCGGTCGGCGGCGGGCTTGGGTGCTGGAGCGATGTCGCGGGGATGCTTCATGGCGGCGTGTTGTCTGACAGGCATGTCGTCGACGCGATGATTCCGCGCCGCCGGCCGACTGTCAATTTTTATTTACGTCCAATCTAGTTGACACACCGCACGCGCCGATCTAGATTGGCCGCATGCGCAACCAGACATCTCCGACGGGCCTCAGCCGCGACGCCGTGCGCGCACCGAGCCGGCCGCTCTACACGCCGGACGAGCGCCGCCGCCGCGATACGTCGGGCTGGACGCTGGTGCAGGGCGTGCTGGCCCCGTTGCAGTTCCTGATCTTCGCGGTCAGCCTCGCGCTGGTGCTGCGCTACCTGTGGACCGGCGAGGGCCACACGGCCGCGGTGACTTCGGTGGTGGTCAAGACGCTGGCGCTCTACGCCATCATGGTGACCGGCTCCATCTGGGAGAAGGTGGTGTTCGGCAAGTATCTGTTCGCGCCGGCCTTCTACTGGGAGGACGTGTTCAGCATGCTGGTGCTGGCCCTGCACACCGCGTACCTCGCGGCGCTGGCCACCGGCGCGCTGGGCGACCGGCCGCTCATGTACCTGGCGCTCGCGGCCTATGCGGCCTATGTGGTCAATGCCACGCAGTTCGTGCTCAAGCTGCGCGCCGCCCGGCTGGACATGGCGCGGCAGGCGTTGGAACCGCAGACCGACACTGCGCGCAGCGGCGGGGTGGCCGCATGAACGCCGTCGCCAGCGCCGTCATCGCGATTCGCGAACAGCCGCGCGCCGGCGGCTGCGAAGACGCGCCGGTACTGCGCGAGCGCGGCCAGCGCGAGGTGTTTTGCGGCCTCACCGGGATCATCTGGCTGCACCGCAAGGTGCAGGACGCCTTCTTTCTGGTGGTGGGTTCGCGCACCTGCGCGCACCTGATCCAGTCGGCCGCGGGCGTGATGATCTTTGCCGAGCCCCGCTTCGCCACCGCGATCATCGACGAGCGCGACCTCTCGGGCCTGGCCGACGTCAACGACGAACTCGACCGCGTGGTCACCCGCCTGCTCGCGCGCCGCCCGGAGATCCGGCTGCTGTTCCTGGTGGGCTCCTGCCCCTCCGAGGTGATCAAGCTGGACCTGTCGCGCGCGGCCTCGCGGCTGTCCAAGGCGCATTCGCCGCAGGTGCGCGTGCTCAACTATTCGGGCAGCGGCATCGAGACCACCTTCACCCAGGGCGAGGATGCCTGCCTGGCCTCGATGGTGCCGGTGCTGGCGCCACGCCCCGCGCAGGCGCCGCCCGAACTGCTGGTGGTCGGCACGCTGGCCGACGTGGTCGAAGACCAGTTCGCCCGCCTGTTCTCGCAGATGGGCATCGCCGCGCGCTTCTTTCCGCCGCGGCGCGCCAACGCCATGCCCGAGGTCGGGCCGGGCACGCGCTTTTTGCTGGCCCAGCCGTTCCTGGCCGATACCGCCCGCGCCCTCGAAGAGCGCGGCGCCACCCGTATCGAAGCGCCCTTCCCCCTGGGCGTGGAAGGCACCACGCGCTGGCTGGGCGCCGCCGCCGAGGCCTTCGGCATCGCGCAGGCCGACTTCGAGCGGGTGACGGGCCCGGCCCGCGAACGCGCGGCGCAGGCGCTGGCCAGGCACCGCGTGCAGCTGGCCGGCAAGCGCATCTTCTTCTTCCCCGACTCGCAGCTGGAAATTCCGATCGCACGCTTCCTCTCGCGCGAAATGGGCATGACGCTCACCGAGGTCGGCACGCCCTACCTGCACCGCCAGCACCTGGCGCAGGAGCTTGCGCTGCTGCCCGGCGGCACCGTGCTGTCCGAGGGCCAGGACGTCGACCGCCAGCTGGAACGCTGCCGCGCATTGCGTCCGGACATCGTGGTCTGCGGGCTCGGCCTGGCCAACCCGCTGGAGGCCGAAGGCCTGACCACCAAGTGGTCGATCGAGCTGGTCTTCACGCCGCTGCAGGGCTACGAGCAGGCGGGCGACCTGGCCGAGCTGTTCACGCGTCCGCTGGTGCGGCGGCTGCGGTTGGCCGCCTGAAGAAAAAGAACAACGAGGCGCCACGACCATGCAGCTCACTCTCTGGACCTACGAAGGACCACCGCACGTCGGGGCGATGCGCGTGGCCACCGCCATGAAGGACGTGCACTACGTGCTGCACGCGCCGCAGGGCGACACCTATGCGGACCTGCTGTTCACGATGATCGAGCGCCTGCCTCGCCGGCCGCCGGTCACCTACACCACCTTCCAGGCCCGCGACCTGGGCGGCGACACCGCCGAGCTGTTCCAGCGCGCGGCGCGCGAGGCCTTCGAGCGCTTCAGGCCGGCCGCGATGATGGTCGGCGCGTCGTGCACGGCCGAACTCATCCAGGACGACCCGGGCGGCCTCGCCCGCGCGCTGAACCTGCCGATCCCCGTGGTCGCCCTCGAACTGCCGTCCTACCAGCGCAAGGAGAACTGGGGCGCGAGCGAAACCTTCTATCAGCTGGTGCGCGCGCTGGCCGGCCCGCAGGTGCCGCCGCCCGGCACTGCGCGCGCGCCGCGGCCCGCAGATCGGCGCCCGTGCTGCAACCTGCTGGGCGCCACCGCGCTGGGCTTCAGGCACCGCGACGACGTGCAGGAGATCAGCGGCCTGCTGCACAGCCTGGGCATCGACGTGCACGTGGTCGCGCCGCTGCAGGCCGGCGCCGCCGACCTGGCCCGCCTGGGCGAGGCCGACTTCAACGTGGTGATGTACCCCGAGATCGCCAACCTCACGGCCCAGTGGCTGCAACGCAGCTTCGGCCAGCCGTGCACGAAGACCGTGCCCATCGGCACCGGCGCCACCCGCGACTTCATCGCCGAGGTCGCCGAGTTCGCGGGCATCGATCCGGCCAGGGCGCAGCACGACGCCGCCGCGCGCGCGCCCTGGTATGCGCGCTCGGTCGATGCGACCTACCTCACCGGCAAGCGCGTCTTCATCTTCGGCGATGCCACGCATGCGGTGGCGGCGGCCCGCGTGGCCGCCACCGAGCTGGGCTTCACCGTGGTGGGCCTGGGCACCTACAGCCGCGAATTCGCCCGCGAGGTGCGCGACGCCGCGCGGCTGTACGAGGTGACGCCGCTGATCAGCGACGACTACCTGGAGATCGAGGCCGCCATCGCGGCGGTGCAGCCCGAGCTGGTGCTGGGCACGCAGATGGAGCGCCACATCGCCAAGCGCCTGGGCGTGCCCTGCGCGGTGATCTCGGCCCCGGTGCATGTGCAGGACTATCCGGCGCGCTACTCGCCGCAGATGGGTTTCGAGGGCGCCAACGTGCTGTTCGACACCTGGGTCCATCCGCTGATGATGGGCCTGGAGGAGCACCTCATCGGCATGTTCCGCGGCGACTTCGAGTTTCACGAGGATGCCGCGCCTTCGCATCTGGGCCAGGCCACGGTCGCACCCGCACCCGCAGCCGCCGTCGATGCCGCCGCGCCGCAAGCAGCCGCGGCCGAACGCGCCGCCGCCTGGGCGTCGGAGGCCGAGCAGGAGTTGCGCAAGATCCCGTTCTTCGTGCGCGGCAAGGCGCGCAGGAACACCGAGCGCTATGCGCTGGACCGCGGAGTGCCGCTGATCACCATCGAGACTCTCTATGACGCCAAAGCCCATTTCAGCCAGTGAACGCGGCGCGACCGGTGTCCCGATGCACGTGGTCATCGTGACCATGGACAGCCACCTCGCAAGCGCCACCGAACGCGCCTGGCGCGGCCTGCGCAAGACGCTGCCCGCGCTGCGGCTCAGCGTGCATGCCGCGGCCGAATGGGGCGACCGGCCCGACGCCCTCGCACGCTGCAAGGCCGACATCGCGCAGGGCGACATCGTGGTGGCGACCATGCTTTTCATGGAGGAGCACTTCCTGCCGGTGCTGCCCGCGCTGCAGGCGCGGCGCGACAGCTGCGACGCCATGGTCTGCGCCATGTCGGCTTCGGAGGTGACCAAGCTCACGCGCATGGGCAGGTTCGACATGTCGGCCCCCGAGACCGGCGCACTGGCCTTCCTCAAGCGGCTGCGCGGCAAGCCGGCCGACGGCGCCGACGCCGCCAGCCGCACCACGGCCGGCGCGCGGCAGATGAAGACGCTGCGCCGGCTGCCCAAGATCCTTCGCTTCATTCCGGGCACCGCGCAGGACGTGCGGGCCTACTTCCTCACACTGCAGTACTGGCTCGCCGGCTCGGAGGCGAACATCGCGAACATGGTCCATTTTCTGGTGGACCGCTACGCCGAAGGCCCGCGCCGCGCCATGCGCGGCATCGCCAAGACGCACGAGCCGGTGGACTACCCCGAGGTCGGCGTCTACCACCCGGGCATGAAGCAGCGCCTGGACTGCAGCGTCGAGGCGCTGCCGCGCGTGGCGCGCAGCGGCCAGCGCGGCACGGTGGGACTGCTGCTCATGCGCTCCTACCTGCTGGCCGGCAATACCGACCATTACGACGGCGTGATCACCGCGCTGGAGGCCCGCGGCCTGCGCGTGATTCCGGCCTTTGCCACCGGGCTCGATTCGCGCCCGGCCATCGACGCCTTCTTCCGCCCCGAGGGCCGCAGCACCATCGACGCGCTGGTCTCGCTCACCGGTTTCTCGCTGGTCGGCGGCCCGGCATACAACGACGCGCGCGCGGCCGAGGACATCCTGGCCTCGCTCGACGTGCCCTACCTGGCGGTCACGCCGGTGGAGTTCCAGTCGCTGGACCAGTGGGGCGAATCGCCGCGCGGCCTGCTGCCGGTGGAGGCGACCATGATGGTCGCCATTCCGGAGCTCGACGGCGCCACCGGCTCGATGGTCTTCGGCGGGCGCGGCAGCGCGGCGCAGATCGCCTGCACCGGCTGCGCCCACGCCTGCACCTTCCGCAACGAGACCGGCGTGCACGACATGCACAGCTGCATCGAACGCGCGGACATGCTCGCTGCGCGCGTGGGCAAGCTGGTCGACCTGCGCCGCGCGGAGCGCGCCGAGCGCAAGGTGGCGGCGGTGGTCTTCAACTTTCCGCCCAACGCCGGCAACACCGGCACGGCCGCCTTCCTGTCGGTGTTCGAGTCGCTCTTCAACACCATGCGGGCCATGCGCGACGCCGGCTACCAGGTCGCGCTGCCGGCCAGCGTCGACGAACTGCGCCAGCGGGTGATCGAGGGCAACGCCGCGCGCTTCGGGGCCATGGCCAACGTCCATGTGCGCATCGCTGCGGACGACCATGTGCGGCGCGAAAGGCACCTGCAGGAAATCGAGGCCCAGTGGGGCCCGGCGCCCGGCAAGCAGCAAAGCGACGGCGGCGGCATCTTCGTGCTGGGCGAGCGCTTCGGCAACCTGTTCGTCGGCATCCAGCCTGCCTTCGGCTACGAGGGCGACCCGATGCGGCTCCTGTTCGAGAAGGGCTTTGCGCCGACGCATGCCTTCTCTGCCTTCTACCGATGGCTGCGCGAGGATTTCGGCGCGCATGCGGTGCTGCACTTCGGCACCCACGGCGCGCTCGAATTCATGCCGGGCAAGCAGAACGGCATGTCGGCACGCTGCTGGCCCGACCGGCTGATCGGCGACCTGCCCAACTTCTACCTGTACGCCTCGAACAACCCCTCCGAGGGCACCATCGCCAAGCGCCGCGCGGCCGCCACGCTGATCAGCTACCTCACGCCGCCGGTCGCCGCTGCCGGCCTTTACAAGGGCCTGGTCGAACTCAAGAACATGCTGGAACGCTTTCGCGGGCTGGAAAGCAGCGAGGGCGAAGGCGAGGAGCTGGCCCGCATGATCCAGTCGAACGCGGCCGTGCTCGAACTGGCCGCGGCCGAGCCGCCCTGGGGCGAGGACACGCCGGCGCGCATCGTCGCGCTCAACGCGGCGGTGCTGGAGCTGGAGTACACGCTCATTCCCTGCGGCCTGCATGTGGTGGGCGAGGCGCCGAACCCGGCCGAGCGCACCGACCTGCTGATGTCGCTGGCCGAAGCTTCGCACGGCATGCGGCCGCCGCGCGCCGTCGTCGAGGCGATCGTCGCGGGCCGCACACCCGAGCAGGCGCTCGCCGGCTGCCAAGCCGAGGCCCAGGGCGGACCCGACATGCTGCCCGTGCTGCAAGAGCTCGCCGCGCTCGACCCGCTGCTGGCCACCGACCACGAGCTCGACGGCATCCTGCGCGCGCTCGACGGCCGGTTCCTGCGCCCGGCGGCCGGCGGCG
Source organism: Variovorax sp. 10N412 (assembly GCF_056394985.1). Taxonomy (NCBI): domain Bacteria; kingdom Pseudomonadati; phylum Pseudomonadota; class Betaproteobacteria; order Burkholderiales; family Comamonadaceae; genus Variovorax; species Variovorax sp. 10N412. Next base: position 66,973 of record NZ_JBFTIO010000014.1, on the reverse strand, counting down.
ACCTGCTGCGCACCCCGTCGATCCTGCCGACCGGGCGCAACCTGCACGGCTTCGACCCCTTCCGCATCCCCAGCAGCTATGCGGTGCAGGACGGCGCGCGCCAGGCGGCGCGCCTGCTCGAGCGGCACATGGCGGACGGCCACGCCTTTCCGGAATCGATCGCGCTCGTGCTCTGGGGCACCGACAACCTGAAGACCGAGGGCGCACCGATCGGCCAGGCGCTCGCGCTCATGGGCGCACGCCCGCGCTTCGACGGCTACGGCCGGCTGGCCGGCGGCGAGCTGATGACGCTGCAAGAGCTCGGGCGCCCGCGCGTGGACGTGGTGATCACGCTGTCGGGCATCTTCCGCGACCTGCTGCCCCTGCAGATCAAGCTGCTGGCCGAAGTCGCCTTCCTGGCCGCGGGCGCGGACGAACCGCCGGCGCAGAACTTCATCCGCAAGCACGCGCTGGCCTACCAGGCCGAGCACGGCGGCGACCTGGAGACCGCGTCGCTGCGCGTCTTCGGCAATGCCGAGGGCGCCTACGGTGCCAACGTGAACAGCCTGATCGACAACCGCCGCTGGGACGACGCCGACGAGATCGCCGAGACCTACAGCCGCCGCAAGGGCTTCGCCTACGGCCGGGCCGGCCGGCCGGTGCAGCAGGCGCAGCTGCTGCGCAGCGTGCTGTCGGGCGTGGAGCTGGCCTACCAGAACCTGGATTCGGTCGAGCTGGGCGTGACCACCATCGACACCTACTTCGACACGCTGGGCGGCATCAGCCGCGCGATCAAGCGCGCCAAGGGCGCCGATGCCGCGATGGCGCCGGTCTACATCGGCGACCAGACGCAGGACGGCGGCAGCGGCACGGTGCGCACGCTGAGCGAGCAGGTCGCGCTGGAGACCCGCACCCGCATGCTCAACCCCAAGTGGTACGAAGGCATGCTCAAGCACGGCTACGAGGGCGTGCGGCAGCTGGAGGTGCACGTGACCAACACCATGGGCTGGTCGGCCACCACCAGCCAGGTCCAGCCCTGGGTGTACCAGCAGTTGAGCGAGACCTTCTTGCTCGATCCCGCGATGCGCTCGCGCATCGCCGAACTCAACCCGACCGCGTCGGCCCGCGTCGCCAGCCGTCTGCTGGAAGCGTCGGAGCGGCATTTCTGGAAACCGGACGACACCATGCTCGAGGCGCTGCGGCGCGCGGGCGAGGAACTCGAGGACCGGCTCGAAGGTGTCTACGAAGGAAGCCCCGCATGAACACCGTGACCGTGCCTTTCCCCGACATCAAGAAGCCGGGGCCGCGTCCGCAGCCGCCGTCGTCGCCGTCGAAGTCAGCCCGCAGCGACGGCGAGGGCAGCGTGCAGGTGCAGCTGGATCCGGACCTGAAGATCGGCAACGCCAAGGTCTTCGCGATCTACGGCAAGGGTGGCATCGGCAAGAGCACCACTTCCAGCAACCTGTCGGTGGCGTTCTCGCGCCTGGGCAAGCGGGTGCTGCAGATCGGCTGCGACCCCAAGCACGACTCCACCTTCACGCTCACCAAGAAGCTCATGCCCACTGTCATCGACGTGCTCGAGTCGGTCGACTTCCACCCCGAGGAACTGCGCGTGGAGGACTTCGTCTTTCCCGGCTACAACGGCGTGATGTGCGTGGAGGCCGGCGGGCCGCCCGCGGGCACCGGCTGCGGCGGCTACGTGGTGGGGCAGACCGTCAAGCTGCTCAAGGAGCACCACCTGCTGGACGAGACCGACGTGGTCATCTTCGACGTGCTGGGCGACGTGGTCTGCGGCGGCTTTGCCGCGCCGCTGCAGCATGCCGACCGCGCGCTCATCGTGACGGCCAACGACTTCGATTCGATCTTCGCGATGAACCGCATCGTGCAGGCCATCGGCGCCAAGGCCAAGAACTACAACGTGCGGCTGGGCGGCGTGATCGCCAACCGCAGCAAGGACACCGACCAGATCGACAAGTTCAACGCGCAGATCGGCCTGCGGCTGATGGCGCACTTTCCCGACCTGGACGTGATCCGACGCAGCCGGCTGAAGAAATCCACGCTGTTCGAGATGGAGCATTCGCCCGAGCTGGAGGCGGTTCAGAACGAATACATGCGGCTGGCCGCCGCGCTCTGGCTGGGCTCGGAGCCCCTCAACGCGGTGCCCATGAAGGACCGCGACATCTTCGACCTGCTGGGCTTCGACTGAAGCGCGAAGGAAAGGACACGCCATGGCGAACGTCAGCTACCTGCAAAGACGCGGCGAGATCGAAACCTACTTCGACCGCACCGCCGCCCAGGCCTGGGCACGGCTCACCTCGGACGCGCCGGTCGGGCGCATCCGGGCCAGCGTGCGCGCCGGGCGCGACCGCATGCGCCAAACCCTGCTCGACTGGCTGCCCGCGGACCTGCACGGCATGCGGCTGCTCGATGCGGGCTGCGGCACCGGCGCGCTGGCGGTGGAGGCCGCACGCCGGGGCGCGCGCGTGGTGGCGATCGACCTGTCGCCCACGCTGGTGGCACTGGCGCGGGAGCGCCAACCGGCGGCGCTGATCGGCGGCACGGGCGCCGAGGGCGCGGGCGGCATCGACTTTCGTGCGGGCGACATGCTCGACCCGGCGCTGGGGCGCTTCGACTACATCGTGGGCATGGACTCGCTCATCCACTACCGCACGCCCGATGCGGTGCGGGTGCTGGCGGGCCTGGCCCAGCGGGCCGACCGCGCGGTGCTCTTCACCTTCGCGCCGAGCAATCCGGCGCTGATCGTCTTTCGGGCGGCGGGCCGGCTGTTTCCGCGCGGCAACCGCGCGCCGTGGATCGAGCCGGTGGCCGAAAAGTCGCTGCATCGCCTGATCGCCGCCGAGCCGCTGCTGGCCCCCTGGCACCGCGGCCGCACGCAGCGGGTGGCCAGCGGCTTCTACACCTCGCAGGCCCTGGAGATGGTGCGCGCATGAACACGATCACCCGCCTGAACGACCGCGTGGCCAGCAAGTGGAGCCTGATCGCCACGCGCTTCCTGCCGTTCGCGGACGTGGCCACGCGCGAGCTGCCGCTGGGCCGGCTGCTGCGGCTGTCGCTGTTCCAGGTGACGGTGGGCATGGCGCTGGCCCTGCTCAACGGCACGCTGAACCGGGTGATGATCGTGGAGCTCAACGTGCCGGCATGGCTGGTGTCCACCATGATCGCGCTGCCGCTGATCTTCGCGCCGATGCGGGCCCTGGTGGGCTTTCGCTCGGACCACCACCGCTCGGCCCTCGGCTGGAAGCGCGTGCCCTACATCTGGATGGGCACGCTCATGCAGTTCGGCGGGCTGGCGATCATGCCGTTCGCGCTGATCGTGCTGTCCGGCGACACCAACGGGCCGGTGATCTACGGGCAGATCGGCGCGGCCATCGCGTTCCTGCTGGTCGGCGCGGGCCTGCACACAACCCAGACCGGCGGACTCGCCCTGGCCACCGACCTGGCCACGCCGGAGAACCGGCCACGCGTGGTGGCGCTGCTCTACGTGATGCTGCTGGTGGGAACCATGGTGAGCGCGCTGGGCTTCGGCGCCCTGCTGCAGGAATTCAAGCAGGTCAAGCTGATCCAGGTGATTCAAGGCGCGGCGCTGCTCACCATGGTGCTGAACCTCATCGCGCTGTGGAAACAGGAGGCGCGCGTGCCTTCTCGCACCGCGGCGACGCCGGGCGAGCCGCGGCCTTCGTTCCGGGACTCGTGGCGTGCCTTCGTGCAGGGCGGGCGTTCGGCGCGCCTGCTGGTCGCGGTGGGCCTGGGGAGCGCCGGCTTCAGCATGCAGGACGTGCTGCTGGAGCCCTACGGCGGCGAGATCATGCACATGGCGGTGGCCTCGACCACTCAGCTCACCGCGATGATCGCCTGCGGCGCGCTGGCGGCCTTCGTGCTGGCCGCGCGCTGGTTCCTCCATGGCGGCGAGCCGCACCGGCTGGCCTCCATCGGCGTGGTGGTCGGCATCTTCGCCTTCGCGGCGGTGGTGTTCGCCGACCCGGTGGGCTCGCAGCTGATGTTCCGCATCGGTGCGCTGCTGATCGGCTTCGGCGGCGGCCTGTTCTCGGTGGCCACGCTCACCGCGGCCATGGGCCACGACACGGGCGCGCGCAACGGCCTCGCGCTGGGCGCCTGGGGCGCGGTGCAGGCCTCCGCCGGCGGCCTGGCGATCGGGCTGGGCGGCTGGCTGCGCGACGGCATCACCTACCTGGCGTCGCACGGCACGCTGGGCGCGGTGCTGTCGGCGCCGTCCATCGGCTACAGCGTCGTGTACTACATCGAGATCGTGCTGCTGTTCGCGACGCTCATCGCGATCGGCCCGCTGGTGCGCACGCCGCGCAACCGGCGACCGCCCGCTGCGGACGCGGACGCCGCCACCAGGCCGGGCAAGTTCGGCCTGACCGAGTTTCCGGGCTGACGGCCAGGCGCCGGGCCACGCACCCTCACACGAAGGAGAAACACCATGGGAAACGGAGCCATCACCGGTTACATCGACGTCGCGCAGATCGTGCTCTACATGTTCTGGATCTTCTTCGCGGGTCTCATCTACTACCTGCACCGGGAGAACAAGCGGGAGGGCTATCCGCTGGAGAGCGACCGCTCCGGGCACATCGACGTGCAGGGCTTTCCGGCCGTGCCCAGCCCCAAGACCTTCCTGCTGCGCGACGGCCGTACGGTGCAGGCGCCCAACCGGTTGCGCGAAGAGCGAGACCTGGCGGCCGAGCCCCTCGGCGCCTGGCTGGGCGCGCCGCTGGAGCCCACCGGCAACCCCATGCGCGACGGCATCGGCCCGGGCGCCTGGGCGCAGCGCGCGGACATTGCCGACACCACCATCGACGACGAACTGCGCATCGTACCGCTGCGCCACGCGCCCGGCTTCGGCCTGTCGAGGAAAGACCCCAACCCCGTGGGCATGCCCGTCTTCGGCGCTGACGGCCTCGTGGGCGGCGACGTCGTCGACCTGTGGGTGGACCGCGCCGAGGCCGTCTTCCGCTACCTCGAGCTCGAGGTGCCGAGCGAGGCCGGGCCGCGGCGCGTGCTGTTGCCGATGAACTTCGCGAAGGTCGAGAAACACCGGGTCCGGGTGCAGTCCATTCTCAGCACCCAGTTCGCCTTCGTGCCCGGCACGCGACTGCCCGAGCAGATCACGCTGCTCGAGGAAGACAAGGTCATGGCCTACTACGGCGGCGGCACGCTCTACGCGACGCCGCAACGCCAGGAGCCGCTGCTGTGAAGGCCGCCAACCTCACGCCGCCCGGCGACGACCACGACTTCGAGCCGGCCTACGGCCTGCCCGAGAAGCTGCCCGCACGCGAACGCCTGCTCTGGCAAGGCTCGCCCGACTGGAAGCGCATGACCCGCAGCGCCCTGCACGTGCGCGGACTGGCCGTGTACTTCGCGGTGCTCATCGTCTGGCGCGGCGCCAACACGCTGGCCGGCGGCGGCGGCGCGCTCGACGCGCTCGCGGCCATGGCCTGGCTGCTGCCGCTCGCCGCCCTGGCCATCGGCACCCTCGTCGGCCTGGGCTGGCTCACGGCACGCACCAGCGTCTACACCGTCACCGACCGCCGCGTGGTCATGCGCGTGGGCATCGTGCTGACCGTGACCTTCAACCTGCCCTACAGCGCCATCGACGCGGCCTCGCTGCATCACAACGCCGACGGCACCGGCGACATCGCGCTGGCCCTGAACGACGAGGCGCAGATCGCCTACGTGCACCTGTGGCCGCATGCGCGCCCCTGGCATGTGAAGCGGACCCAGCCGATGCTGCGCGCGCTGCCCCAGGCGCGCGAAGTGGCGGCGCTGCTGGCCGGTGCGCTGGCGGCGTCGGCCGGCATTCCGCGCCGCGGGCTGCATGCGGTGGCACCGGCGGTGGGCACCCGCGAAGCCGGCGAGGCCGCGCCGGAACCCATGACCGCCTGAGGACCCGCCAATGAACACGATGCAGCCCCCGCCTCAAACCCGCTCACCGGACGCGCTGCCGCGCGGCATGCTCGTGGCACTGGGCAGCCTGGTGCTGTGCACGCTCGTCGGCGTGAGCTTCGTGCGCTTCACCGGCATCGGCGTGGTCCATGTGCCGCAAGCCGAGGCCGTGAGCGTGCGCGAGTTCCTGTTCGAGGACCTTGCCAGCGGCGGCATCCGGGTGAAGGACGCGCGCACCGGCCGCGTGGTGCACGAGGTGGCGCCCGAGACCAACGGCTTCCTGCGCGGCACCATGCGCGGGCTGGCGCGGGAGCGCTACCGGCGCGGCATCGGGCCGGAGATTGCGTTTCGCATGATCGGGCGTGCCGACGGCAAGCTCACGCTCGAAGACCCGGCCACGGGCCGCACCGTCGACCTCGGATCGTTCGGGCCGACCAACGCGGCGGCCTTCGCCGGGCTGATGAACGGCGGCCCGGCCGACACGCAAGCTCTCCAAGCCACCCGCTGAAGGAACGTCCCATGTCCACCCCGGCCTCTTTGGCACCTCGCGCGCCCGGCAGCTCGACCGAGACCGCGCTGCGCGACACCATGCTCACGCCGCGCTTCTACACCACCGACTTCAAGGCGATGGACCGCATCGACGTGGAGCCGATCCGCGCGCAGTGGAACGCGCTCATGGAGGAGTTCCGGGCCGACAACAACACCGACCACTTCCAGCGGCCGGCCGAGCTGGCCGCCAACTGCGCGCAGCTGCCGCCGGCGCTCTACAAGGAGTTCTCGGACTTCCTGGTGAGCTCGATCACCTCGGAGTTCTCGGGTTGCGTTCTCTATGCCGAGATCAGGAAGCAGGTGACCAACCCCGACATGAAGGAGCTGTTCGGCTACATGGCGCGCGACGAAAGCCGGCATGCGGGCTTCATCAACCAATGGCTCAAGGACTTCGGCATCGGCGTGGACCTGGGCTTTCTGGCGCGGGCCAAGAAGTACACCTATTTCAGGCCGAAGTTCATCTTCTATGCGACCTACCTGTCCGAGAAGATCGGCTATGCCCGCTACATCGCGATCTACCGACAGGTCGAGCGGCATCCGGAGCTGTGCTTTCATCCGATCTTCCGGTGGTTCGAGCGCTGGTGCAACGACGAGTTCAGGCACGGGGAGGCCTTCGCGCTGCTGATGCGGGCCGACCCGCGGCTGCTCAAGGGCGTCAACAAGCTGTGGATCCGCTTCTTCGTGCTGGCCGTCTTCGCGACCATGTACGTGCGCGACCACCAGCGCCCCGAGATGCATGCGGCCATGGGCCTGGACCCCACGGCCTACGACTTCACCGTGTTCCGCATCACCTCGGACATCACGCGCCAGGTGTTTCCGCTGACGCTGGACATCGATGCGCCGGCCTTCCATGCCGGCCTGGAGACGCTGCGGCGCATCTCGGTCGCGACCGAGGCCGCCAAGGCGCGCGGCGGCGTGCCCGGGGCGCTGCAACGCGCCGCGCTGGCCGCGCGCGGCGCGGTTGCGTTCGGCCGGCTCTTCCTGATGCGCGCCAAGCCCAACGCGCTGCCCGACAACGCGCGCATGGCGCCGACTTGGTAGGCGCCCCCGAAGCGCCGAAGTCCCCCGCATGTCCCAGTACCTGCTGCCCATGCTCTACACGGTCTTCGTGTGGTGGTTCAGCACGGGCGTGATCCTGTACCTGAACGGCCTGCCGCGCTGGACCTTCCGCTGGACCATGGGCGGCGCCACCGTGCTGCTGGCGCTGGCGCTGCTGGGCCTTTACGCAACGCGCAACGACCTGCGCGTGACCGGCGCCTACCTGGCCTTCACCTGCGCGCTGCTGGTCTGGGCCTGGCAGGAGGTGGCCTTTCTGCTGGGGTACGTGACCGGTCCGCGGCGCGTGCCCTGCCCGCCCGATGCGCGCGGCTGGCGGCGAGCCGGCTTCGCGCTGCAGGCCTTGCTGCACCATGAGTTCGCGCTGATCGTGCTGGGGGCGGCGGTAGTGGCGCTGACCTGGAGCGGCAGCAACCCCACCGGGCTTTTCACCTTCGCCGTCCTGTGGGTCATGCGGCAGAGCGCCAAGCTGAACGTCTTCCTGGGGGTGCGCAACCTCAACGAAGACTTTCTGCCCGCGCACCTGAAGTACCTGCAGACCTATTTCACCCGCAAGCCGATGAATTCGCTGTTTCCGGTGTCGGTGGCGGTGTCGACCTGGCTGGTCGTGCTGGTATGGCAGGCCGCGCTGGCCGAGGGCGTGCGCAGCTTCGACGCCACCGCACTCAGCTTCGCCGCAACGCTGCTGTCGCTGGCCATCCTGGAGCATTGGTTCATGGTGCTGCCGCTGCCGTCCGAAGCGCTGTGGAGCTGGGTCCGGCGATCGCGCGCGCTGACGCCCGGCGAGCGCGTCGGATCCGAGCGTTTGTGAGGATGGCGCATGGCGCGGCTCCATGTCTAGAATCCGGCCATTCGCGGCATCCCATGCCGTCGAGGAGACGCGACGTGAGTTCCAGAGACGGCGAACTTCCCGATCTGGCTGCCCTGGCGGCCTGGGCGCCTGAACTTGCGAAGACCTTCGTCTCGCTGTCCAGCGACATCGCGCTGGTGATCGACCAGGCGGGCGTGATCCGCAACGTCGCGCAGGGCGAGGTCGACCCGATGGCCCCGCTGGCCAACGACTGGGTCGGCCGCCCGTGGGTCGACACCGTGAGCGGCGACACGCGCGCCAAGATAGAGAACATGCTGCGCGAAGTCACCACCACCGGCATTGCGCGACGGCGCGAGGTGAGCCATCCGTTCCAGCTGGGCGGCAGCATCCCGGTGGCGTATTGCGCGATCCGCTTCGGCAGCGACGGCCCGGTGCTGGCCACCGGCCGGGACTTGCGCGCCATCGCCGCCATCCAGCAGCGCTTTCTCGATTCGCAGCAGGAGCTGGAGCGCGGCTACTGGCAGGCGCGCCAGGCCGAAACCCGCTACCGCCTGCTGTTCCAGGTGGCGACCGATGCAGTGCTGGTGGTCGACGGCCACACGCTCGCCATCCTCGAAGTCAACCAGGCCGCTTCGCAGATGTTCGACATCGCCGGCGAGCAGATGGTCGGCCGGCAGGTCACCACCGGCTTCGAGGAGCGCTCCCGCCTCGGCATCGAGGCGCTGCTGCATTCGGCCCGCGCCTCAGGCAGCAGCGGCGAGATCCGCGCCCGCCTCCTGGGCCGGATGGCGCTCACCAGCGTGGCCGCCACGCCTTTTCGCGCCGAGGACGCGATGCGCCTCCTGGTGCGGGTGCGCGCGGTCGATGCCACCCCTCCCGTACCGGCGCTGAGCGACTCGCTGGTGCGGCTGGTCGACGACACCAGCGACGGCGTGGTCGTGACCGATGCCAGCGGCCGGGTGCTGATGGCCAACACCGCCTTCCTCAAGCTGGTGCGGCTGGACGACGAATCCCAGCTGAGGGGCCGCCTGATCGTCGACTGGCTGGGCACGCCCGAGCACCCCATGGCCGCCTTGCTGCCACAGGTGCGGCGCGACGGCGTCGCGCGCCGGGTGCCGTCGTGGATCAAGGTGGCCGGCGCGCCGCTGGTCCAGGCCGAGGTGTCGGCCGCGCTGCTCACCGAAGGCGACCAGGAATGCATCGGCTTCACCATTCATCTGCTGCCCGCGAACGACGGCGACGAGCATTCGCACCTCGAACTGAACCTGGGCATGCAGCATCTGACCGAGCGCCTCGGGCAGGTGCCTGTCGCCCAGCTCATGGCCGCGGCGGCCGCGCTCGCCGAGCGCCATTTCGTGTCGGCCGCGCTCGCGCAGTCGCACAACGATGCCGGCGACGCGGCCCGGTTGCTCGGAATGACGGGCGAGGCCTTCGCGCTGATGCGCCGGCGCGCCGACGACGGCCCTGCCATTGAAGGCAGTGACGGCGCCACGCCGCAAGGAGGCCGGTGATGCTCGGCAGCCCCGCGTTCGGCAAGGCCGACCTCACGAACTGCGAGCGCGAGCTGATCCACCTGGCGGGCTCCGTCCAGCCGCACGGCGTGCTGCTCGCGCTGCAGGAGCCCGGTCTGCGGGTGCTGCAGGCCAGCGCCAATGCACAGGCGCTGCTGGGCGTGCCGCTGCAGCAGCTGCTGGAGGCCCCCGTGGGCCAACTGGGCGGCGACATCGAGCGCTGCGTGCGCCGCATCGCGTCGCAGGGCCGGCTGACCGATCCCGAAGCGCTGCGCTGCCGCGTCGAGGTGCACGGCAGCGAGCGCGAGTTCGAGGGCACCATGCACCGCATTCCGGGCGAGGTGCTGCTGCTGGAGATCGAACCCGTAGGCCCGGGGACCACGATCGAGACGGTCGATGTGCCCAGCGAAAAGCTGCTCGGCCTGCTGGGCGACGCGGTGCAGCGCATCAGCGCCGCCTCGAACATCGGCACGCTGTCCGACACGCTGGTCAAGTGCTGCCGCGACATGCTGGGCTACGACCGGGTGATGGTCTACAAGTTCGACCCCGACGGCCACGGCAAGATCATTGCCGAGGCGCGCGACCCGCGACTGGATTCCCTGCTTGGCCACCACTACCCGGCCACCGACATTCCGCAGCGCGCGCGCGAGCTGTACCTGCGCACCCGGCTGCGGGTGCTGGCCGACGTGCACTACGTCGCCTCGCCGCTGGTGCCGCAGCGCCTGCCCGGGCACGACGAAGAGCTCGACATGTCCTCGTGCTACCTGCGCAGCATGTCGCCGCTGCACCTGCAGTACCTGAAGAACATGGGCGTGACCGCCACGCTGGTGGTGTCGCTGGTGCGCGAGGGCCGCTTGTGGGGCCTGATCGCCTGCCACCACTACAGCGCGCGCAACCTGCGCTTTGCCATGCGCGCGGCGGCGGACCTGCTGGCCGAGGTGGTGTCCACCCGCATCGCCGCCATCGAGAACTACGCCTATGCGCAGGTCGCGATCCAGGTGCGCCGGCTCGAGCAGCGGCTGGTGGAGGCCACCTCGACAGAGGGCGACTGGCGCCTGGCGCTGTTTCGCAATCCGCGCACGCTGCTGCAACCGTTGGAGGCCACCGGTGCGGCGCTGTTCCAGGAGGGCGAGCTGCTGACCGCCGGCGAGACCCCCAACCATGCAGAGCTGCGCGAGCTGATGCGCTGGATCGATGCGCAACGCTTCGACGGCCTTTTCAGTTGCGCGTCGGTGGAGCGGGCCGAGCCGTCGCTCGCCTCGCTCACGCCCACGGCCAGCGGCGTGGTGGTGGTGCGGCTGTCGTCGTCGCGGCCCGACTACCTGATGTGGTTCCGCAAGGAGCAGCTCACCAGCGTGACCTGGGCCGGCGATCCGTCCAAGCCGGTGCTCGACGCGAACGACCCGCTGACCCTGTCGCCGCGCCGCTCGTTCGCGGCATGGTCGGAGATCGTGCGCGGCACTGCCCTGCCCTGGTCGGTGACCGAGCTGGCGCTGGCCCGCGCCTTCGGCGCGGCGCTGATCGACATCATCGTGCAGGTGAATGCGGTGCGTTTTCTGATCGCCGAGCATCAGCTCGCGCAAATCCGCCTCACTGTCTCCAACGCCAACGAGCCGGTGCTGATCGCCGATCCGAACGGCCGGGCGCTGTTCGCCAACCGCTGCTTCTTCGAGATGATCGGGCGCGGCGCCGAGGCAGACGCGCCCGCCGAGCTCGGCGATGCCGCCCAGTGGTTCGTGGAACCCGCGCGGGTGCGGGACATGCTGCGCACCCTGGTGCAGGAGCGGCATTCGTGGCGCGGCGAGCTGTCGCTGGACCTGGGCCACGGCGCCAGCCTGCCCACGTCGTTGCGCGCGGAGCCGGTGTCGGCGCGCGACGGGTCCGTGCTGGGCTTCTTCCTGATCTTCACCGACCTGAGCGACAGCCGGCGCGCCGCCGCCGCACGCGAACACCTGGAGCAATCGCTCTCCAAGGCGATGCGCGACGAAGCGCTGTCACGCCAGGCCGATGCGGCCGACGTGATCGGTGCCATTGTCTCCAACGCCAGCCTCGCCGCGATGGACATCGCAGACGGCAACATGGGGCCCACCGTGGTACCGCTACTGGCCGAACTCGAGGCCTCGACGCGACGCGCCGCCTCGCTGTACGACCGCATGAAGGCCTTCGTCGGCTGAGCGGCCGATCGGCAGCGCGAGGCGCTGCGGATGCCGCGCCGCTTGGGCCTCCTTACTTGATCACCGCCATCTGCACGCGCCGGGCCGCCGGGTCTTCGCCGGCCACGTTGGCCGCGGCCGACTGCGGCTTGTCGAGCACGATGCGCTCGGCCGCGACGCCGGCGGCCACCAGCGCATCGCGCACGGCCACGGCGCGCTGCTTGGCGAGCTCCTCGTTCTGCGCCGTATCGCCGCTCGCGGAGTGGTAGCCCGACAGGCTCACCCGCGCCGCGGCATCGGCCTTGAGCGCTGCGATGGCCGGTGCCAGCGCCTGCGCGGCCTCGGGCGAGACGGTACTGGAGCCGGTCGCGAACAGCACGTCGACGCCCGCCGCGGGCAAACCGGCCACCGCGCCGGACGCCGTGGCCGCCGTGGCGGTCGCGGCCTCCGCCGCCGGGGCCGATGCGCTCTGCACCACCGCGCGGACCTTCGCGAGTTCGGGATGGTTGGGCAACATGCTCGCGCCATAGAGCGGCTTGAAGGCCCCCTGGTGGCAGGTGGCGCAGTTGATCTTGGGTGCGTCGCCGGCGGGCCCGAGCCGCGCGGCCGGGAACAGCGGCGTGAGCGGGTCCAGGTACTGCGTGTTCAGGTCGCGCACCATGCGGATGCCGTACCAGGCCACGGCGCGCGGCGGCGCGCTGGTTTCCCAGTCGGCGAAGGAGCGCGTGTTGTGGCAGTAGGTGCAGTTCACGCCCAGCGACTGCGACATGTGCATCATCAGCCCGTAGGTCCACTCGGCCTGCTTGATCGATTGCCGGTTGCCGTTCTGCAGCGCGGTCGCGCCGACCACGCGCACGTTCTCCCCCTTGTCCAGGAAAGGCGAGAACGGATCGTTGGGCAGCGACGCCATCGCCACGCTGGCGGCCGGCGCGTTCTGGCCGGCCTTGTTGCCGGCATAGGCCGCCTTCTGCGGCTCGCCCATGGTCCAGGTGTTCAGCGGCACCGGGTTGCCGCGGTGGCAGGTGTAGCAGGTGACGCCGGTGTCGGCCACGTGGGTCTTCCAGTCGGCGTTCAGGTGCTGCGTCATCTGCAGCATGCGCCGCGCGACCACCTTGGTGTAGACCGCGTCGGACGCCATGTTCTCGCCCTGGTGGCAGTAGGTGCAGCCCTGCTGCGGCGCAACCCAGGCCGTCATGGACACCATCAGCCGGGTGAACTCGCCCACGCTCAGGTCGTTGAGCACCTTCACGTTCTGGAACACCTGGCCTGCCGTCGGGCCGGCGGCCGGCGCCGCAGGCGAGTCGGCCGGCAGTGCATTCTTGGCGGCCTGCGTCTCCACGGTGCGCGGGTTGTACACCTCCTGCATGCCGGTGCCACGGTAGCCGCGCTGCACCACGTCGATCGGCGGACGCTCGCAGCCGGCCAGCAACAGCAGCACGCCGGCCGCGGCACCCCAGGCCAGGCGGGCGAACCGTCCTTGCGCAGTGTGGTCGGCGTTCATGGCCGCACTCCCGGCAGCGTGGACGGGTCGATCACCGGCGCGAACACCGCCGGATAGATCGGCGCCACATGGTGCTTGACCGCCCACAGGTACCAGTTGTCCACCACCGTGCCGGTCAGCAGGATGCCGATGCCGCCGGTGAGCGGGCACAGCACCGCGAACCACCAGGCCCAGCGGTGGATCGACTCCATCGTCGCGTTGAATCCCATGCACCAGCGCCAGAACAGCGCGGCCCGCTCGGAGGCCGTGCCGCGGTCGACGATCTGCTCGATCTCGCGCTCGCCGCCGAAGCGGCTCACCGCCAGGATGGTCGCGCCGTGCATCGCGAACAGCAGCGTCGAGCCGTACAGGAAGGCGATCGACAGCATGTGGAACGGGTTGTAGAACAGGTTGCCGTAGCGGATGGAGAACGCCGCCGTCCAGTCCAGGTGCGGAAAGATGCCGAAGGGCACCGCCTCGCCCCAGCTGCCCATCAGCAGCGGCCGGATGAAGCCCAGCACCAGCATCAGCCAGATCGCGGCGGCGAAGGCCCAGGCCACGTGCGTGCCGATCTTCAGCGCGCGCGCGCGGCGGTACATGCGCGCCCACCACAGCAGCACCGCAGCGGTCATGAAGAAGCCGGCCATCAGCCACCAGCCGCCTTCGTTGAGCGGTGGAAAGAGTTTGAGCCCCATCGACGGCGGCGGCGGCTCCAGCGCCAGCCAGGGTAGCTGGCGCACGAACTGCACCGGGTCCCAGTTGACCGAGGCGAACATGTTGAGCCCGACGATCTCGAAGGCGATGAAGCCGCACAGCAGCGCCGCCAGCCCGAACCACCCCAGGTAGATGGGCCCGACCTGCGCATCGCCGATGCGCCCGAGCAGGTGCACGTGCAGCGGCGGTCCTTCGCGCTCGTTGTTGCCGCGCTCCAGCGGCACGCCCGCGTAGGCCGGTGCGACGACCTGCACGCGGGTGAAGATGTTCTGGTATTCGGCCATCGATGTCTCCTCTGGGACGCTGCGGTTCCGGCGCGTGCGTTGGGTTGATCAGTGCCAGATCGGCAGGTTGAGCCACCAGGTCCACCACTCGGGCCAGCCCCGCGTCCAGAAGGGGCCGCTGATGACGATGCATACGGCGCTCCAGAAGGCCGCCGACAGCGCCAGGAACAGGCCCAGGCGGTGGATGCCGAGCGTGCCGATCGAGTAGCCGATGGTGTCGCGGAAGAAGGTGTTCTCGTGCTCGGCGGTCTTGACCGTCTCGCCCTTGCCGGGGTTGGTGGCCGCCAGCACCAGGCCGCCGTGCATCGACAGCGCCAGCACCGTGGTGAAGAAGAAGCTCACGGCCAGCATGTGGGCCGGGTTGTAGTGAAAGTGCAGGTACTGGTAGCCGGTGTTCGACACCCAGTCCAGGTGGCTCATGATCCCGTAGGGAAAGCCGTTGCCCCAGGCGCCCATCAGCACCGGGCGCACGATCTCCAGCGTGATGTACGCCAGGATCGCGAACGAGAACGCGAAGGGCACGTGGTAGCCGATGCCCAGCTTGCGGCAGATTTCCACCTGCCTCAGCGCCCACGACACGAAGGCGCCGGTGGCGAACACGGTGACCAGCTGCCACAGCCCGCCTTCCATGAGGGGCGCGAGACGCAGCCCGTACTTGAGGTCGGGCGGCGCGATGTTGATCTGCCACAGGTTCCAGGTCGGCCCCTGCGAAGCGCCCCACACGAGGAGCAGCGTGCCCACCAGCGCGCAGAAGATGGTGGTGACGCCGAAGAAACCCACGTAGAACGGCCCGACCCAGAAGTCGAACAGGTCGCCACCGATGAGGGTGCCCCCGCGGATGCGGTACTTTCGCTCGAAGCTCAGCATGGCCATGATCATTTCCCCGGGGTCAAGACGCGACGGCACAGGGCCGTCCGGATGACGATCGGAATGCGGGGCATATGGACCTGCAAGGACCTGGACCCGCGCTCCGAACGCACGTAGGCAACAAAGCGGCTATTTGCCCGCCGGTGCCGTCGCCGGCGCGGGCATGGGAGCCATCTGCGCTGCGACCGGACTGCTCTTTCGCGGCCCTTCGAGCCAGTTGAAGCGGTCGGTGCTGAGCAGGATGAAGTGAATCACCAGCGCCAGCACGAAGAGGAACGTGAACAGGGCGACGAGCGTCCTGCGCGGATCGAACAGCATCCAGATTCGCCACATGTCGTGTCTCCTCTAGGCATTGAAGCCGATGGATACCGCCGCGAGCGCGACATCCTTGGCGTCGTTGAAGATCGCCGCATAACCGCCGGCACCCGGAAGCCAGGGCCTCCATTGCCAAGCCAGGAAATGGGCGACGACCGCAATCAACGTGAAGATGATGAAGCTCGTCATGAAGATGCTGTGAAACTCCTTGGCTTCCTGCTCGGTCAGACCGGACAGTGAGCCTTCTCTATCTTTTGGAACCATGGTATTTACTCCGTATCGGCCTGATGGCCACGCACCGCGCACATCCCCCGCGGCGGGGATCGAAGCGGCCGCAGGCCGCCACAACTTCTGCGGCGGACCCGCAGGCCCGCCAAGGTTCTTGTTCTCATGAAGGGCAGCGCGCGGTTCATGCCGGCTCCCCCTGGCGCAGCGCATCGCGCGTGCGCGCCACGCGCGCCGAGGTGATGCGTTCTTCGCCGGCGCGCGCCGCGTCGCGCTCGATGCGGTCGCGCAGCCGCTTGGCCGCCGAGATCTGCACCAGCACCGGTTGTGCCTCGATGAAGTCGTCGAGCAACTGGCGGGCGTCGTCGTCCCACGGGCTGTCGGGCCGCGCATCGGGCCGTGCACCGGTCCGCGCGGGCGTCGCATCGACGCGGTCGAGCTCGGTGCCCAGCGGCAGGATGTGGAACAGCGCATCGAACAGCGCGTTGCAGAACTCCTGGATGAGAAAGGTCGCGCCCGAGTAGCCCATGAAGGGCGTGCCGGTGTGGCGCCGGATGATCGGCAGCGGGAACGAGGCGGGAACGAAGGCGGTCTTCATCATTCCGCCGCCGCCGCACTCGGCCAGGTACATGCGCTCGTTGTAGCTGCCGTACAGCACCAGCGGCGTCTTCTCGTGCACCAGGCGCCGGGTCTCGGCGTTGTCGGTCTTGGCGCCCGCCACGCGGGCCACCGCGAAGTGGCACGGCAGGCCCATCTCGTCTTCCAGGAAGTGGCGCAGGCCCCGCGCATAGGTCTCGTTGGCCACCACGCCGAAGCTGGCGGTGCCGAAGAAGTCCTGCGTCACCGAGCGCCACAGGTCCCAGATCGGCTTGAGGGTGCTGTGCTTCTCGCGCTCGATGAACGGCTCGGGGTCCAGGTGCAGCAGGCCACCGAGCGCGCGCAGGAAGGCTGTCGTGCTGTGCAGCCCGATCGGCGCCTGCAGAAACGGCCGCTCCAGGGCTTCGCACAGCATGCGGCCGAACTCGCGGTACATGCAGATGTTGACGTCGGCCTCGTCCAGGCGCGACACGTCGGCCAGGTGCGTGCCCAGCGGAAACACCAGGTTCACCTCGGCGCCGATGCCCTGCACCAGGCGCCGTATCTCGGCCAGGTCGCTGGGCGCGTTGAAGGTGCCGTAGCTCGGTCCGACGATGTTCACCCGCGGCTTCTCGCCGGCGGGCCGCTCGCCGAAGGGCTTGCGCACCGACGGGTGCTTCAGGCCGTACTCCGACCACAGCCAGTACATCGCGCGGTCGGCGCACTGCCACTGGTCCTCGTCGATGGTGCGCGGCAGGAAGCGCTGGATGGTCGTGCCCGAGGGCGTGACGCCGCCGCCGATCATCTCGGCGATGGAGCCGGTGACCACCACCGAGGGCAGGTCGGGGTCGAGCGCGGCGTGCGCGCGGCGCATCGAGGCCTCGGTGCCCTCGCGGCCCAGCTGTTCTTCGGCCAGGCCCGTGACCACGATCGGCAGCTCGTGCGGCGGCAGCGCATCGGTGTAGTGCAGCACCGAGGTGACCGGCAGGTTCTCGCAGCCCACGGGTCCGTCGATGACGACCTGCAGGCCCTTGATGGCGGTGAACACGTAGACGGCACCCCAGTAGCCGCCGGCGCGATCGTGGTCGAGCACGAGCATCAGATCATCTCCTCGGCCTTGCGCTTCTTCAGGGCCTTCTGGGCCTGGCGGCGCGTGTCGGCCTTGAAGTCGGGGCGATCCTGCGGCACGCCGTGCGCGCTTTCCCACACGCCCGCCGCATGGCCCGCGCCGGTGTCGCCGAAGAAGGCCTTCATCGCCTCGAAGCGCGCCTTGTTGCCGATGGTCGCGTTGATCACCGTCGCGAGCGAGCCGGCGCCGGCTGGTCCCATGAGGGGCCGCGCCGAAATGAGGTTGGTGAAGTACAGCGCCGGCGTGCACTGCTCCTTGGCCGCCTGCACCACCGGTGTGGTGCCGATGGCCAGATCGGGCTTCCATTCGTGCAGGGCGGCCAGGTCCTGTTCGAGCGAGGCGCGAAACTGCACGTGCACCCCACGGGCCTCCAGCCACTGGCGGTCTTCGTCGTTCCATGCGGTGCGCGGGCAGGCGGTGCCCACGTAGCGCAGGTCGGCGCCGCTGTCCACCAGCAGGCGGCCGACCAGCAATTCGGAACCCTCGTAGCCGCTCAGCGTGATGCGGCCCTTGATCGGCATCTTCGCGAGCGCGCCGCGGATGGCCGGCAGCATCGCGTTCTTGACCGCGTCGATCCTGCCCTGCGGCACGTTGGCCGCGGTGCCGATGGCCTGCAGCCAGGCCTCGGTGCCGTCATGGCCGACCGGCGCCGAGCCGACGATGGGGCGGCCCGCCGCCTCGAACTCGCGCAGGCTCGCGGTGTAGAACGGATGGATCGCGGCCACCGCCACGCAGTCGAGCGCGGCATAGAGCTCGCGCCATTCGCGCGTGGGCACCGTCGGCCCGGCCGCCAGGCCCATGGGCTCCAGCATGCGGGCGATGACCATCGGGTCGGCCGGGAACATCTCGCCCATGAGCGCGATGGCGGGCTTGTCGGCCCTGCCGGGGCGCGGCGGCTGCACCGGCCCGGCCATGACCTCGGCGCGCGCGTACCTGAGCATCGCGCCGGCCAGCACGTCTTTGGCCTCGGCATGGGTGGGCACGCCGAAGCCGGGCACGTCGATGCCGATGATGCGCACGCCGTTGATCTCGCGCGGCAGGATCTGCAGCGGCACGCCGCTGGCCGTGGGCACGCACAGGTTGATGATGACGATGGCGTCGTACAGCGCCGGATCGGCCTGCTTGTGGACCGCCTCGCGGATGTCCTCGAACAGCTTGCCCGTCACCAGCGTCTCGGAGTTGAACGGCACGTAGCCCACGCTGCGCTTGGCGCCGTAGAAATGCGAGGTGAACGTCAGCCCGTACACGCAGCATGCCGAGCCCGACAGGATGGTGGAAGTGCGCCGCATGCGCAGGCCCACGCGCAGCGCGCCGAAGGCCGGGCACATGCTCTGGGGCTGGTCGTGCGGGCCGGCATGGGGCGCCGGCGGATAGTCCTTGGCGTACTGCGCGAGCGTCTCCGACTTGCCCGCCGCACCGGCCGCCGCGCGCATCGCATCCGCGCCCGAATGGCAACCCACGCCGTCGCCCTGGACGGCCGCAGGCACCGGCAGTGCGACGACTGGAATGGAAATGGGGCGCTGTGTCATGGCGTGGCTTTCAGGCGTCGTCGTAGACCACTTCGAGCGTCGGCCGGGCGGTGTCGGACTTGCCGCACATGTCGAACTGCGTGGCGGGCTCCAGCACCACGTTGCGGCCCACCGACTCGGCCGAAAACAGGCCCAGGAGCTGGTCCTGCGTCATCGGGCGGGGCCGCATCGGCTGCGAGGTGCCCACGTTCTCGGCCAGCTGCTCGAAGAGCGGCCCCCAGGGCGTGCCGGGCACGCCGATGATCTCGTAGCTGGCGCTCTTGCGCCGGATGTCGTCGTTGGCCGGAATGACCGACAGCACCGGAATGCCCACCTGCTGCGCGAAGGCCGACGCCTCGCCGGTGCCGTCGTCCCGGTTGATCACCATGCCGGCCACGCCCACGTTGCCGCCGAGCTTGCGGAAGTACTCCACCGCCGAGCAGACGTTGTTGGCCACGTAGAGCGACTGCAGGTCGTTGCTCGCCACCACGATCACCTTCTGGCACATGTCGCGCGCGATCGGCAGGCCGAAGCCGCCGCACACCACGTCGCCCAGGAAGTCGAGCAGCACGTAGTCGAAGCCCCACTCGTGAAAGCCCAGCTTCTCCAGCAGCTCGAAGCCGTGGATGATGCCGCGCCCGCCGCAGCCACGGCCCACCTCGGGGCCGCCCAGCTCCATCGCGTACACGCCGTCGCGCTTGAAGCACACGTCGCCGATGGCGACGGCCTCGCCGGCCAGCTTCTTGCGCGACGAGGTCTCGATGATGGTCGGGCAGGCCCGGCCGCCGAACAGCAGCGAGGTGGTGTCGCTCTTGGGGTCGCAGCCGATCAGCAGCACCTTCTTGCCCTGCTGCGCCAGCATGTAGCTCAGGTTGGCGAGCGTGAAGCTCTTGCCGATGCCGCCCTTGCCGTAGATGGCGATGATCTGCGTTTCCTTGGTGACGGGCGCGGTGCTCACCGCATCGGGCTCCATGGCGGCCTCTGCGCGCAGCGCCTGCTGCTGCATGAAGCGCACCGGCGTTCCCTCGGCGATGGCGTGAGGGGTGGATGTCATTGGCAGCTTCTCCAGTCGAGCACCATCTTCAGGCAGGCGGGATCGCCGAATGCGGTGCGGTAGGCGCTGTCGGCCTCGGTGGCCTGGGCGCGGTGGGTGATGAGGCCGTCCAGCCGCAGCCGCCCCGACTGCATGAGCGCCCGGGCCGCGGCCAGGTCGTGCGGCTGCCATTGCGCCGCCACCCGGATGCGCGCCTCGCGCATGAAGGCGGGCGCGAAGACGAAGGACAGCGGCTCGTCGTAGAAGCCCGCCAGCACGATCTCGCCGCTCGGTGCGAGCCGCCCGATGAGGGTGTCCAGCAGCGTGGGGTCGCCGCTCACGTCGCAGATGCTGCGGTAGTCGCGGCGCGTGTCGGTGGCGGGGTCGCGCACCTCGTAGCCCTGCCCGCCCTCGCGCCTTCGGGCATCGGTTTCCCAGACGACCGGCGCGCCGCCCATGGCGACCGCGATGCGCGCCACCATGCGGCCCAGCACGCCGTGACCGACGATCAGATCGGGCTGCACGCCGCCGCCGGCCGAACTCACGTGGTGGGCGGTGGCGGCCAGGGCCAGCAGCACGCCCTGCTCGGCACTCAAGTCGCCGGCGTCCCATGCCAGGGTGCGCGAGCCCGGCAGCACCACGGTGGATGCGGCGCCGCCGAACAGGCCGCGCACGTCGCCGAAGCACCGCGCGCCCGGCACAAAGACGCGCTGCCCGACGATCCCGCCCGAATGCCGGCCGGCGCTGCGCACCACGCCCACCGACTCGTAGCCCGGCACCAGCGGATAGCCCATGCCCGGAAAGTCGGGCATGCGGCCCGACCAGAGCAGCCGTTCGGTGCCGGTGCTGATGCCGCTCCATTCGATGTCGACCACCACGTCCTCGTCCGTCGGCGCGCTCAGGGCCAGGCGGCTCAGCGACAGCTCGCGGGGCTTGTGGAGCACCACGGCCAGGGCTGTCATCGGGTTCGCGGAACTTGGGTGCGCAGAACCTGGATTCAGGGTGTGTGTCATTTTCTTTTTACTAATTGAACTGTCTAGTTTTAATTACACATCCGGAAGCTCGATCACGCAAGGCCTGTTCGCGCCACGATGAGCCCGACCTGCAACGGCATGCGCGTAGCCACCGCTTTCACCTCCACGAAACCCACCGCGCGCAACATGGCCTGCAGCGCCGCCGAACTGCGCGGCTTGCCCTTGCCCATCGCGAGCAGGTAGAAGCCGAAATAGGCGCCGCCCATGGCCTGGGCGCCCGGCGTGTCCGCCATGGGCTCGGCCAGCAGCAGGGTGCCGCCCGGTGGCAGCGCGCGCCGCACGGCGTTGAGGATGCAGAGCGCCGCGGCGTCGTCGTGGTCGTGGATGACCCGCACCAGCGTCGCGATGTCCGCGCCCGTGGGCAACGCGTCGGCCAGGAAGCTGCCGCCCTCGATGCGCAGCCGCGCGCCGATGCCGGCCGCCGCGCAGCGCAGGCGCGCGCGCTCGGTCACGGCCGGCAGGTCGAACAGCACCAACTGCAAGGCCGGGGCCCGCGCCGCCGCGCCGATGAGGAAGCTGCCCTCGCCGCCGCCCACGTCGAGCAGGCAGCGGTGGCCGTGCAGCGGATAGGCATCGAGGATCTCGTCGCAGACCAGCGGTTGCGACGCGGCCATCAGCGCCGAGTACCCGGCCACGCTGTCGCCCGACAGATCGTCGGGACTGACTGCCCCGGCATAGGGCCAGTAGCTCGCCAGGGCCGTGCCGCGCGCATCGCCGCGCAGCAGCGCCACCGGGTCCACCAGGTCGGCATAGAGCGCGCGGTGGTGCATCACCATGGCGGCGATGGCGGTGTTGCCGACCATGGGCGCGCCCAGTTCGCCCAGGCCGAAACGGCCGCCGCTGCGGGCCTCGACCAGGCGCAGCGCCACCGCCGCGGCCAGCAGGCGTTCGGCCGACGCCGGCGGCAGGTCCGTGCGTTGCGCGACGTCGTCCAGGGCCAGCGGCCCGCCCGAGAGCATGTCGAAGAGCTTCAGCTGCACGCAGGCCAGCAGCACCTGCGAATAGACGAAGCCGGCCACCAGGTCGAACAGTGCGCCGGCGCGCTGCCGCGCGATGGGCCGCGTCGGCACGAACGCGGCGGCGCGCCGCTGGAACACCGGGCTCGCGAGCAGGCGATCGCGCACGGCCAGCCATCGATCGCCCCATGCCGTGCGCCACGACGGTGCCGCGGGGCGGCTGTCCACCGGCAGGGTATGCATGTTGCGGGCCTCAGGCGCGGGCGGCGGATCAGGCCGCCGCCGCGCGCATCACTTCGCCGCGCGATGCCGGCGGCACCAGGCGCTCGGCCTCGTTGCGCACCAGGGCGCGCAGGCCCGCCGAGCCGGCGCAGTCGGGCACCGCGTCGATGGCGCGCGCGACCAGTTCGTCGAAGTACCGGGCCGCGCCCTCGAGCCCCAGCTCGGTCGCCGCGCTGGGCCGCAGCAAGGCCAGGTCGCGGCCGGCCGGCTTGCCCAGCACGCTGGGGTCGCCGATCACGTCGCGAATGTCGTCGGCCGCCTGGTAGGCCTCGCCGAGCCAGTCGCCGAAAGCGCGCCAGGGTTGCGGATCGGCGCCCGCGGCCTGCGCGCCGCCCATGGTCGCGGCGGCAAAGAGAGCGCCGGTCTTGGCGCGCTGGTAGTCGCGCAGGTTCACCCGCGGCTCCGACTCCCAGGCCTGGCCGGCGACGGCACCGAAGGGCATGCCCACGCTCTGCGCCACCATGGTGAGCAAGGCGGGCAGGCGCTGGGGCGAGCGCGCGGCGCCCGCGGTCAGCGTCTGGAAGGCCAGGATGATCAGCGCATCGCCCGCCAGCACCGCCAGGCTCTGGCCGTAGGCGTAGTGCACCGAGGCGCGCCCGCGCCGGGTGGGCGCGTTGTCGAAGCACGGCAGGTCGTCATGCACCAGCGACGCGCAATGCAGCAGCTCGATGGCGCTGGCCGTGGCGCTCGAGAGTTCGGGGTCGTCGTCGCCGCAGGCGGCCGCCACCGCCAGGCACAGCTGCGGCCGCACCCGGGCGCCGCCGGGAAACACCGCATGCCGGATCGCGCCGGCCAGCTTGGTGGGGCATCCGGGCGCCTCGCCCTGGGAGACGGCCATGGCGAGCGAATGTTCGATGCGCGTGAGCGGTTTCATCTGGAGCACCTCTGTAATATTTGATAGTCACACTCAAGTGTCAATTAGAATAGACACATGCACTCCCATCGTCAACCGGGCAAGCGATGACAGGCGATCGCGTCGTGATCGTCGGTGCCGGCGTCGGCGGCCTGTGCGCGGCGCTGGAGCTGGCCTCGCGCGGCATGGACGTGCATGTGATCGAGCGCGCGCCCACGCCGGGCGGCAAGATGCGCGAGCTGGAGGTCGACGGCGCGCGCATGGACGCCGGGCCCACCGTCTTCACGATGCGCTGGGTGTTCGACGAACTGCTCGCGCGCGCCGGCACGCGGCTGGAAGACCACCTGCGTCTGCAGCGCGCCGAGGTGCTCGCGCGCCACGCCTGGGACGACGGCTCGCGGCTCGATCTGTTCGCTGACGCCGAACGCAGCGCCGACGCCATCGGCGGCTTCGCGGGCGCCGAGGCCGCCCGAGGCTACCGCGCGTTCCAGGTGCGGGCCGCACAGATTTACGACACGCTGGAAGGCCCTTTCCTGCGCGGCACCCGCCCCACGCCGCTGTCGCTGGTGGCGCGCGCCGGTTTGCGCGGCATGCCGGCGCTCGCGCGCATCTCGCCTTTCGCCAACCTGTGGAACGAACTGGGCGGGTACTTTCGCGATCCGCGGCTGCGGCAGCTCTTCGGGCGCTATGCCACCTACTGCGGCGCCTCGCCCTGGCTCGCGCCGGCCACGCTGATGCTGGTGGCCCATGTCGAACAGCAGGGCGTGTGGCTGGTGGAAGGCGGCATGCACCGCATCGCGCAGATGCTGGCGCGCCTGGCCGCCGAGCGTGGCGCGCGGCTGCAGTACGGCGCCGAGGTGGCCGACATCCTGGTCTGCGGCGGCCGGGCCGTCGGCGTGCGGCTGGCCAGCGGCGAACGGGTGGAGTCCGGCGCGGTGGTCTTCAACGGCGACGTCGCGGCGCTCGGCCGGGGCCTCCTGGGCTCGCACGGCGCGCGCGCCGTGCCGGCCAGGGCCCGGCCCGAACGCTCGCTCTCGGCGCTCACCTTCAACCTGCGGGCCGAGGCGCACGGCTTCCCGCTCATGCGCCACTCGGTCTTCTTCTCGCGCGACTACGCGGCCGAGTTCGACGACATCCTGCGCCGCGGGCGACTGCCGTCGGAGCCGACGGTGTACGTCTGCGCGCAGGACCGCCCGGCCCACGAGGCGCCTGGCTCGGCCCCCGCCACCGCCGGCCCCGAACGGCTGCTGTGCATCGTCAACGCCCCGCCGTCGGGCGACACCCACACCTTCACCCCAAAGGAGATCCGCACATGCCAGCAGACAACCTTCGCGCGGCTGGCCCGTTGCGGCCTGCGGCTGGACTGCGAGGCGGCGCAGATGCAGGTCACCACGCCGCGGCAGTTCGAGCAGCTGTTTCCGGGGACGGGGGGCGCGCTCTACGGCCAGGCCTCGCACGGCTGGGCGGCGAGCTTCTCGCGCCCGGGGGCGCGCAGCCGCCTGCCGGGCCTGTACCTGGCGGGCGGCAGCACGCACCCGGGTCCGGGCGTTCCGATGGCGGCGCTGTCGGGCCGGCTGGCGGCGGCCAGCCTGCTGGCCGACCGCGCTTCGACCTCGCGGTGGCGCCCGGCGGCTATGCCTGGTGGTATGTCGATGCGCTGAGCGACGACGGACAGCACGGCCTCACCGTCATCGGTTTCGTCGGCAGCGTGTTCTCGCCCTACTACGCCTGGGCCCGCGGGCGCCATGGCGGCGTGGCCGACCCGCTGGACCATTGCGCGATCAACGTGGCGCTGTACGGCCCTGCGCGCAGCCTGTCGCGCTGGGCCATGACCGAGCGCCGCCGCGCCAGCGTGCAGCGCGACGCCGCGTCGCTGCAGGTCGGCGCGAGCCGCATGCATTGGGAGGGCGATGCGCTGGTGATCGACATCGACGAGCTGACGGCCCCGCTGCCGTCGCGGCTGCGGGGCCGGGTGCGGGTGCATCCGCGCGCGCTGGCCAACCGTTCTTTTGCGCTGGATGCCGCGGGGCGCCACCGCTGGCAGCCGATCACGCCCAGCGCGCGTGTGGAGGTGGCCTTCGAGCAGCCCGCCTGCCGGTGGCAGGGCACCGGCTACATCGACGCGAACACGGGTGACCGGCCGTTGGAAGCCGACTTCGCGCACTGGTCCTGGTCGCGCAGCGCGCGCAGCCAAGGCCGCTCGGCGGTGCTGTTCGAGGTGGCGCGCCGCGACGGCAGCACCGCGCTGCTCGCACTCGGCTTCGATGCCCACGGCGAAGCGAGAGGGTTCGACGCACCGCCGCCGGCCGCGCTGGCGCGCAGCGGCTGGCGGCTGGACCGCCCCACCCGCTGCGACGCGGGCGCTGTGCCGGCGCTGCGCCGCACCTTCGAGGACGCACCCTTCTATGCGCGCAGCCTGATCGAGACCACGCTGCAGGGCGAGCGCGCGCCGGCCGTGCACGAGAGCCTGTCGCTCACGCGGCTGGACACGCCCTGGTGCCGCGCGATGCTGCCCTTTCGCATGCCGCGCGCCCTGCGCTGAAGGCACGCCGTGCGGCTCTTCAAGTTCCTGCATCTGATCGGCCTGGCGGGCCTGGCGGGCGGACTGGCCGCGCAGCTGCTGCTCGCGCGCACCGACCCGCTTTCCGCCGCCGCCGCCGCGGCGGTCGCCCGGTGGTTGACCGGGCCGGCGCTGCTGCTGCTCATCGCCAGCGGCCTCCTGGGCATTGCCGCGCGCCCGGCCTGGCTCGAGGAGCGCTGGATGCTGGGCAAGATGCTGCTGATGCTGTTGATCGCACCGGCGGTCTGGTTCGGCGCGGGCATTGCCACCCTGGTCCTGGCGTTGGCCCTGGCGCTCGCCGCGGCGGCCCTCGGCGTCTGGCGGCCGGGGCGCCGCGCGAACTGAGGAAAGACCGTGCAGCACCCGATTTCAGCTTCATCTTCACTGCGTCCGCGCCGTGTGTTCGTGCTCGGCGCGACCGGCACCATCGGCTGCGCGACCGTGCGCGCACTGGTGGCGCGCGGCCACGAGGTCGTGTGCTTGGTGCGCCCTCGGGCCGGTGTCGGCGGCCGGTTGGCGGCGGAAGACAGCGCGCGCCTGCTGGCGGGAGCGACGCTCCGGCTGGGAGAGGCGACCGATGCCGCATCGCTCGCGCGCGACGGGTTTCGCGGCGAGCGCTTCGACGCCCTGGTCTCGTGCCTGGCCTCGCGCAGCGGCGCGCCCGCGGACGCCTGGGCCATCGACCACCTCGCGCATGTGCAGGCGTTGCATGCCGCGCAGGCGGCGGGCGTGTCGCATGTGGTGCTGCTGTCGGCGATGTGCGTGCAGAAGCCCCTGCTCGCGTTCCAGCAGGCCAAGCTGGCCTTCGAAAAAGAGCTGGCCGAAAGCGGCGTCGATTATTCGATCGTGCGGCCCACCGCCTTCTTCAAGTCCCTGTCGGGGCAGGTCGAACGGGTACGGCGCGGCCAGCCGTTCCTGGTGTTCGGCGACGGCCGCCTGACTGCCTGCAAGCCGGTGAGCGACGCCGACCTGGCGGCCTACCTGGCCGACTGCCTGGACGACCCGCACCGCCGCAACCGGGTGCTGCCCATCGGCGGGCCCGGACCGGCGATCACACCGCGCGAGCAGGGGGAGGCGCTGTTCAGTGCGTTGGGCCGGCCGCCGCGCTTCAGGCAGGTGCCGGTGGCGATGCTCGACGCCATCGTGAGCGGGCTGGCTGCGCTCGGCCACGTGATGCCGGCGCTGGCGGCCAAGGCCGAACTGGCGCGCATCGGCCGCTACTACGCCACCGAATCGATGCTGGTGCTTGACGCCCGCACCGGCCGCTACGACGCGGCGGCCACGCCGTCGACCGGGCGCGAGACGCTGTCCGATTTCTATGCCGGCCTCGCGCACGGCGCGGCGCTGCCGCAGCGCGGCGACCACGCGGTGTTCTGATGGAAGGCACCGCGCGGCGGCGGCGCGGTGCTCAGGGCCCGTCGTCGCGCGGCGCGGGCCCGGGCCTTTGCTTCTTCTTGTCGCGCCGCAGCGCATACAGCTCCCAGAAGCCGAAACCCACCACCACCCCGAGCACGCCGAGCATCTCGAGCGTGATGATCAGGCCCGAGCTCATGGCCGGTGTTCTCAGGCAGGCGTGGCGGGGCGCGCCGACTTGCCGCGTTCACGCCGCTCCAGCCGCTCCAGCCGCTCGAAGAGATCGATGACCCAGACCACGCTTTCCGAGGGGCTGCGCTTGCGTGCCGCCGTCGCGCGCGGCGCGGTGGCCGACACCGCGTCGACCAGAAAGGCATTGGCCGCCAGCACCGGCCACGCATCGCTTGCGCGACCGGGTCGCACGGCGACCAGCGCGCGCAGCAGCAAGCCCAGCTTGCGCGTGGTGGGCACGACGGCGCGCGCGCTCACCGAATCGCAGCCGGCGCGTTGCACCTGCCCGCCGATGTCGGCATACAGGAAGCGCGCCGCATTGATGCCCGGCCTGCAAGCCAGCGGCAACCGGGCGACGCCGCTGCCCACCCGCGCGTAGAGCACGTCAGCGGCCGCCAGCAGGCGCCGCACCACCGACCCCAGCGCCGGCGTGAAGACCGGCCGCGCCAGCCAGGCTTGCGGGTCGATGCCGGCCTCGCGCATCCATTGGCGCGGCAGGTAGAGCCGGCCCATGGCCGCGTCTTCGCCCACGTCGCGCGCGATGTTCGACAGCTGCATCGCTACGCCCAGGTCGCAGGCGCGCGCCACCGCCTCCGGCGAGCGGGCCCGCATGAGCAAAGCCATCATCGCGCCGACGGTGCCGGCCACGCGGGCCGCGTAGGCATGCAGGTCTTCGAGCGTCTCGTAGCTGCGGCCCTCGGCATCCCAGGCGAAGCCCTCGATCAGGGCCTCGGGCAGGGCGCGCGGAATGTCGAAGGCGCCCACCACGCCGGCCAGTGCGCGGTCGGCGGGCGCGGCCAGCGCCGAGCCCGGCGCACCCGCGTCGTAGATGCGCGCGAGCCGCGCGCGCAGCATTGCCACCGCGGCGGCTTCGTCGGCACCCTGGTCCACCGCGTCGTCGGCCATGCGGCAAAAGGCATAGAGCGCGCAGGCCGCGTCGCGCACCTCGCGCGGCAGCAGCAGCGAGGCCGCGAGAAAGGTGCGCGAGCCCTGCCGCAGCGCCGCGCGGCAGGCGGCGATGTCCGCGGGGTCGATGCGGGCGCGCGGTGCGCCTCGCACGGTGCCCAGCAGCGTCTCAGCGGGCGGGGCTGGCATGACGGGAAGCGAGCGAATCTGCATGAGGCACCACCGTGTCCAGGATGCGGGCCGATGAAAGAACGCCGGGCAAGCCGGCGCCGGGATGGGTGCCCGCCCCCACGAGGTACAGGCGGTCTATGTCTTCGCTGCGGTTGTGCGGGCGGAACCACGCGCTCTGCGACAGCACCGGCTCCAGCCCGAAGGCCGCGCCGCGAAAGGACGAGAGCCGGTCCTGGAAGTCCTGCGGGGTCAGCAGGCGCGAACTGGCGATCTGGTTCTCCAGGTCGGGCAGCAAGGTCGCCTGCAGCTTCTTCTGGATCGCCAGCCGGTAGGGCTCGGCCTGGCGCCGCCAGTCGGTGCCGCCTTGCAGGTGCGGCACGGGCGACAGCACGTAGAAGGCATCGCACCCTGGCGGCGCCAGCGAAGGATCGGTGGCGGTCGGCCGGTGCAGGTAGAGGCTGAAGTCCTCGGCCAGGTGCTTGCGCACGAAGATGTCCGACAGCAGCGCCTCGTAGCGCGGGCCGAGCGCAATGGTGTGGTGCGCCACGCCGGGGTACTGGCGGCGCGTGCCGAAGTACCACACGAACAGGCTCATCGAATAGCGCGCCTTCTCGATGCGGCGGTCGGTCCAGCGCCGGCGGTGTTCGGGCGCGACCAGGTGCCGGTAGGTCCAGGCCGAGTCGGCATTGGAGACCACCACGTCGGCCCGCAGCGTGCTGCCGTCGGCCATTCGCACGCCTGTGGCGGTGCCGTTCTTCACGGTGATCTCGGCCACCGCCTGGCGGCATCGCACGCTGCCGCCCTGCCCTTCGATCAGCGACACCAGCCCCTTCACCAGGCTGCCGGTGCCGCCCATCGCGAAATGCACGCCCCAGCGGCGCTCCAGGAACGCGATGAGGCAGTAGACCGAAGTGGTCGCAAAGGGGTTGCCGCCGACCAGCAGCGACTGGAAGGTGAGCACCATGCGCAGCCGCTCGTCGCGCACATGCTTGCCGGCCAGCGAATGCACCGTGCGGTAGGCCTCCAGCTTGAGCAGTTGCGGCAGCACGCGCGCCATGTCGCTCCAGCGGTCGAAAGGCACGTCGCCCAGCTGCTCGAAGCCGACCTTGTAGATCGCCTCGCTGGCCTTCAGGAAGTTCTCGTAGCCCTGCACGTCGCCGGGCGCCAGGCGCGCCACCTCGGCGCGCATGGCCTCGGCGTCGCCCGAATAGTCGAAGGTGGTGCCGTCGTCGAAACGGATGCGATAGAAGGGCGACACCGGGCGCAGCTCGACGTCGTCGGCCAGGCGCCTGCCGCACAGCGCCCACAGCTCCTCGAACAGGAACGGCGCGGTGATCACCGTGGGGCCGGCGTCGAAGGTGAAGCCGTCCTGCCGGTACACATAGGCGCGGCCGCCGGGCGCGTCCAGCTGCTCCAGCACCGTCACGCGGTAGCCGCGCGCGCCCAGCCGCACGGCAGCCGCCAGTCCGCCGAAACCGCTGCCGATGACGATCGCCTCCGGCTGCGCGCGCGGGCCCGAGGCGCGGGCGCTTGCGGCACGGACCGGCGGCGCGGCCTGGACTGTGGTTGTCAACATCTTGCACATAGTATGAGTGTCAGGTTAAATTGACAACATGGTCTGCCCGACGCTTGAACTTCGCGAACTGGCTTGCGTGCGCGGCGGCCGTGCCGTGTTCAGCGGACTGAATCTTTCGGTGCGCGCCGGCCGGCTGCTGCGGGTGAAGGGGCCCAACGGCGCGGGCAAGACCAGCCTGCTGCGGCTGGTCTGCGGGCTGCTGCGGCCCGCCGAGGGCCAGGTGCTGTGGGAGGGCACAGGCATCGGCCAGTTGCGCGAGGCCTTTCATCGCCAGTTGATCTATATCGGCCATGCGGCGGCGCTCAAGGACGACCTGAGCGCGAGCGAGAACCTGCAGCTGGCTGCCCGCCTGTCGGGCCACTGCGCCACCGGGCCCGAGGTGGTGTCCGCGCTCGGCGCCGTCGGCCTTCAGGGCAGGGAACGCACGCCGGCGCGCAGCCTGTCGCAAGGCCAGCGCCGSCGCGCCGCGCTCGCGCGGCTCGCGCTTGGCGCGCAGGCGCCGCTGTGGGTACTCGACGAGCCCTTCGAGGCGCTCGACGGCGCGGCGTCGGCGTGGCTGGTGCACGGCATCGCCGCGCAGGTGCAGCGCGGTGGCGTGGTGCTGCTCACCAGCCACGATGCGGCGCTGTCATTTCCCCACGGCATGCCGCAGATGGAGCTGGCGCTGTGAACACCCTCGCGCTGCCCGCCGCACCGGTCGCGCAGCCCGGCATGCTGCAGGGCGTTGCCTGCCTGGTCGAGCGCGACCTGCGCCTGGCCTGGCGGCGCCCCGCCGACCCGCTGGCCGCGCTGCTGTTCTTCGTGATCGTGGTGAGCCTCTTTCCGCTGGGCATCGGCCCCGAGCCGGAGCTGCTGCGCCGCATGGCGCCGGGCATCGTCTGGGTCGCCGCATTGCTGGCCTCGATGGTGTCGCTGGCGCGCCTGTTCGCCGACGACCTGCAGGACGGCACGCTCGAGTCGCAACTGCTCTCGGCCACGCCGCTCGCGCTGCTGGTGCTGGGCAAGGCCCTGGCGCACTGGCTCTGCACGGGGCTGCCACTGGCGCTGGTCTCGCCGCTCCTGGCGCTGCAGTTCGGCCTGGCGCCGCACGCGATGGGCGTGCTGGCCGCGTCGCTGCTGCTGGGCACGCCGGTGCTGAGCCTGGTCGGCGCGATCGGCGCGGCGCTCACCGTGGGCGTGCGCGGCGCCGGCATGCTGCTGTCGCTGCTGGTGCTGCCGCTGGTGGTGCCGGTGCTGATCTTCGGCGCCAACGCGGTGGATGCCAGCAACGCCGGCATGGGCGTGGCCGGCCATTTCTCGCTGCTCGGCGCCATGCTGGTGCTGGCCCTGGCGGGCGCGCCGCCGGCGGCCGCCGCTGCGCTGCGCATCGCGTTCGAATGAAAGGACTCGCCATGTCTTTCGTCACCACCTCGGCATCGCCCGCACGCAGGGCGCCTGCGGGCAGCCTCTTCGCGCTCGCGTCGCCCGCCCGCTTCTATCCGGTGGCGGGCCGCATCGCGACGGTGTCGGCGCTGCTGGCGGCAGCGCTCGCCGTGGCCGGCCTGCTGATCGGGCTGGGCATCGCGCCCACCGACGCCCAGCAGGGCGAGGCCTACCGGATCATCTTCGTGCACGTGCCGGTCGCCTGGATGTCGATGGTGCTGTACCTCGCGATGGCCTTCTGGGCCGGCATCGGCCTGGCCTTCAACGCACGGCTGCCGGCCATGTTCGCGCGCGCCCTCGCCCCCACAGGCGCGCTCATGACCTTCCTGGCGCTGTGGACCGGCGCGCTGTGGGGCAAGCCGACCTGGGGCGCCTGGTGGGTGTGGGATGCGCGGCTCACCTCCGAGCTGATCCTGCTGTTCCTCTACCTCGGCTTCCTGGCGCTGCACGGCGCCATCGACGACGTGCGGCGCGCCGACCGCGCGGCCGCGGTGCTGGCGCTGGTGGGCGTGGTCAACGTGCCCATCATCTATTTCTCGGTGAAGTGGTGGAACACGCTGCACCAGGGCGCGTCGGTCAGCCTGTCGAAGGCGCCGAGCATGGCCACGCCGATGCTCACCGGCATGCTGGTGATGGTCGCGGCGGTGTGGCTCTACTGCATTGCCGTGAGCCTGCTGCGGCTTCGCACCCTGATGCTCGAGCGCGAGCGCGACACGGCCTGGGCCCGCCGCGCACTGGAGGCCCGATGAACTGGAACGGCTGGAGCGACTTCGTCGCAATGGGCGGCTACGGCCTCTACGTGTGGGGCGCCTTCGGCATGGCGGCGCTGGTGGTGCTGCTCGAAGCGGTGCAGCTTCGCGCCAGGCGCCGCGGGCTGCGGGCAGCGCAGTCTGGAAACATCGTGGGAGACCTCCCGTGAAGGCGCGCGGCCGGCGCGGCCTGGCGATCCTTGCAGGCCTGGCGGCGGTGGGCATCGCGAGCGCGCTGGTGCTCAACGCGTTCCGCAGCAACCTGGTGTTCTTCTTCAGCCCGTCGCAGGTCGCGGCCAGGGAGGCGCCGCTGGAGCGCGGCTTTCGCCTCGGCGGCCTGGTGGAGCAAGGCAGCATCCGGCGCAGCGGGCAGGGCCTGACGGTGCACTTCGTGGTGACCGACACCGCGCGCACGGTGCCGGTGGTCTACACGGGCTTGTTGCCCGACCTGTTTCGCGAAGGCAAGGGCGTGGTGGCGCAGGGCCGGCTGGGCGCCGACGGCGTGTTCCGGGCCGACCAGGTGCTGGCCAAGCACGATGAGAACTACATGCCGCCCGAGGCCGCCCACGCGCTGGAGACAGCGCGCCAGGGCAAGCTGGAGGTGGCCGAGCCGTGATCCCCGAACTCGGCCACTTCGCGCTGGTGCTCGCGCTCGCGATGGCGCTGGTGCAGGCATCGCTGCCGCTGGCCGGCGCGGCGCGCGGCCATGCGGCCTGGATGGCGCTGGCCGGCCCGGCGGCGCTGGCCCAGTTCGTCTTCATCGCCCTGGCCTACCTCGCGCTCACCCGGGCCTTTGCGCTGAACGACTTCTCGGTGCTCTATGTGGCACAGCATTCGAACTCGGCCTTGCCCATGGTCTACCGCATCACCGCCGTCTGGGGCGGGCACGAAGGCTCGATCCTGCTGTGGACGCTGATCCTCTCGGGCTGGACGCTGGCCGTGACGCTGTTCGCGCGCGGCGTGGACCCGGCGATGCGCGCCCGCGTGCTGGGCGTGATGGGCTTCGTGAGCTGCGGCTTCCTGCTGTTCACGCTGTTCACCTCCAACCCTTTCGAGCGCCTGCTGCCCGCGGCGGCCGAGGGGCAAGACCTCACGCCGCTGCTGCAGGACCCGGGCATGGTCATTCATCCGCCCATGCTCTACATGGGCTATGTCGGCTTCGTGGTCGCCTTCGCCTTCGCGGTGGCCGCCTTGATGTCGGGCAGGCTCGACGCGGCCTGGGCGCGTGCCTCGCGCCCGTGGACCACCGCGGCCTGGTGCTTTCTCACCTGCGGCATCGCGCTGGGCAGCTTCTGGGCCTACTACGAGCTCGGCTGGGGCGGCTGGTGGTTCTGGGACCCGGTGGAAAACGCGTCGCTGATGCCGTGGATGGCCGGCACCGCGCTCATCCATTCGCTGGCCGTCACCGAAAAGCGCGGCGCCTTCCGCGCCTGGACCGCGCTGCTCGCGATCGTGGCGTTTTCGCTCTCGCTGCTGGGCACCTTCCTGGTCCGCTCGGGCGTGCTCAGCTCGGTGCACGCCTTCGCGTCCGACCCGACGCGCGGCGTGTTCATCCTGGTGTTCCTGGCGGTGGTGGTCTGCGGATCGCTCGCGATCTTTGCCTGGCGCGCGCCCAGGCTGGAGGCCTCGGTGCGCTTCGAACTGGTCTCGCGCGAGTCGATGCTGCTGGCCAACAACGCGCTGCTGCTGGTGGCCTGCGCGGCGGTGGCGCTGGGCACGCTGTACCCGCTGGCCGTCGATGCGCTGGGCCTGGGCAAGCTGTCGGTCGGCCCGCCCTACTTCGAAGCCGTGTTCGTGCCACTGATGGCACCGGCCCTGTTCCTGATGGGCGTCGGCCCGCTGGCGCAATGGCGCCAGGCGCGGGTGGGCGACCTGGCGCGGCGGCTTCGCTGGGCCATGGGCGTGAGCGCGGCCAGTGCCGTGGTCGCGCCGCTGGCGCTGGGCCGCTGGACGCCGATGATCGGCTTCGGCCTGATGCTGGCCATGTGGATCGCCAGCACCTGCGCGCTCAACCTCGCGGGCAAGCTGCGCGGCCATGCGCCCGGCGCATGGGGCGCCCGGCTGGCGGCGCAAAGCGGCAGCTACTACGGCATGCTGTGCGCGCATTTCGGGGTGGCGGTGTTCGTGGTGGGCGTGACCATCGTCGGCGGCTACTCGGTGGAGCGCGACGTGCGCATGGGACCGGGCGACACCGCCACCCTGGGCGCCTACGTCTTCCGCTTCCAGGGCGTGAACGAACAGCGCGGCCCCAACTACATCGCCGCGCGCGCCACCCTCGCGGTCACGCGCGACGGCGAGCCTCTGGCCATGATGGCGCCCGAACGCCGGCTGTACATCGCGACCCGCACGCCCATGACCGAGACGGCGATCCACCGCCATTTCACGCGCGACCTGTACGTGTCGCTCGGCGAGCCGATCGGCCCGATGCAGTGGAGCGTGCGCATCCACTACAAGCCCTTCGTCGGCTGGATCTGGGGCGGCTGCCTGCTGATGGCGATCGGCGGGCTGATGGCGATACCCGCGCGGCGGCGGCGGCGCGCAGAGGCCTCTGCAGGTGCGGCGCACGCGGACGCGCCACCGCAACCGCAACCGCAGCCGTTGCCTGGTTTGACGGCCCAGCCCATCATGAAAGGGGTGGCGACCTTCATGACCGAAACGAGGCATCCATGAGACGCGCCGCGATTCCCCTGCTGGCCGCCGGCGTGCTGGTCGCCTTCATGGCGGCCGGCCTCACGCTCAAGCCGCGCGAGGTGCCCTCGCCGCTGATCGGCAAGCCGGCGCCGGGCTTCACGCTGCCGGTGCTGGAACAGCCCGGCCGCACCCTGTCCGTGCAGGACATGCGCGGCAAGGTCTGGCTGCTGAACGTCTGGGCCTCGTGGTGCGTGGCGTGCCGGCTGGAGCATCCGCTGGTGCTCGATGCATCCCGCACCGGCGAGGTGCCGATCTACGGCCTGAACTACAAGGACGCGCCGGCCGATGCGCAGCGCTGGCTCGATCGCTTCGGCAATCCCTATGTGGCCTCGCTGTCGGACCGCGAGGGGCTGGTGGGCATCGACTTCGGCGTGTACGGCGTGCCCGAGACCTTCGTGATCGACAAGCAGGGCGTGATCCGCCACAAAGTGATCGGCCCGCTCACGCCCGACATCCTGCGCGACACGGTGATGCCGCTCGTGAGGAAGCTCGATGGCTAGGCGCACCCTCCTTGGCTGCGCGTGGGCGCTCGCCGCCTCTGCCGCGCTGGCCGGCGAAGCGCAGCCGCTGGCCGCCGACCCGCAGCTCGACGCGCGCGTGCAGGCGATCGCGGCCGAGCTGCGCTGCCTGGTGTGCCAGAACGAGACGCTCGCCGCGTCGCAGTCGGCCCTGGCGATCGACCTGCGCGCGCAGATCGGCCAGCAGCTCGCGCAGGGGCGCAGCGCCGACGAGGTCAAGGGCTACATGGTCGAGCGCTACGGCGACTTCGTGCTGTACCGGCCGGCCTTCAACGCCACCACCGCGCTGCTGTGGATCGGGCCCTTCGCGCTCCTGGCCGGCGCCTTGCTCGCGCTGGTGCGCATCGTTCGCCGCCATGGGCGCGGGGCCCCTGCGTCATGACGGCCTTCTGGATCGCCGCCGCCGGGCTCGTGGGCCTCGCCTGGCTGATGTTGTCGGGGTCGGGAGCGGGGCTGCAGGCCGCCGCAGGCCCGGCCGTCGCGCTGTCGCGGCGCGCGCGCACGGGGCTCGCCGCCGCGATCGCGGTCTTCGCGTTCGGCGTCTACGGCTTCATCGGCAACATCGACGCGCTGCAGATGACGCCTTCGCCGGCGGGCGCGTCCGTTGCCGCCGGTGCGCTCGCCCGGGCATCGGCCACCGACAACGCCACCGAGCCTTCGGCCGAAGCGGTGCAGGAGATGCTCGACAGCATGGTCGTGCGCATGCAGGGACAGGCGCCCGGCACCATCGATGTGGCGGGCTGGACGCTGGTGGCGCGCTCGTACGCATCGATACAGCGTTTCGACAGCGCGAACCGCGCCTATGCGCTGGCGCTCGCACTGGCGCCGGACGACGCGGTGCTGAAGGCCGAGCAGGCCCAGGTCCAGAAGTCCCTGCTGGCCAGCCAAGCGCCCCGCGCCGGCGCGCCGCGGTTCGCAGACACGGTGAGCGGCACCATCGGCCTCTCACCCGAACTGGCCGCCGCGGTGCGGCCGACCGACACGGTCTTCGTCTTCGCGCGAGAAGTGGGCGGCGTCGGCATGCCGATTGCGGCCGCGCGCTACAGCGCAGCGCAATTTCCGCTGCGCTTCAAGCTGGACGACACCTCGCCGATGAACGGCGGCAAGAAGCTGTCGCAGGTGGCGCGGCTGATCGTCACCGCGCGCGTGTCGCGCAACGGCGAGGCGATGCCCCAGTCGGGGGACCTGCGCGGCGAGTCGGTGCCGGTGGAGGTCGCGCGCGACGACGTCCAGGTGCAGATCTCGTCGACGCAGCCTTAGCGAGCGCTCAGCGCTCAGCGCTCAGCGCTTGGGCGTGCGCATCCAGTCGAAGATCAGCCAGATGAAGGGTGCGCCGATGATCCAGATGGGCAGAAGTGCTTTCATTGCTTGCTCCTTGGGGAGTAAAGGAATTGCGGAGTGTCTGCCTGTACCGGGTGCCGGGCGTACGCACGGCTGCAAAAATCCTGTAGGCGAGTGGCGCGGTCTGCGCCCCGTCGCAGTCAATGGCGCTGGAACAACTGCTGCGTGCAGGCCGAGAAGCCGTCGACGGCCGCATGGCTGCGCATGCGCACCATGCCGTCGCCCGAGATCCGCGCGCCGGTCACCATCAGGTCGATCACAGCGAAGAGGGGTTCCGCGCCAGCGCGCCGGTTGAAGCGAAGGGTCAGCCTGTACTTTCCGACGATGTCGCCGTAAGCGGCGGCCATGTCATCGTCGAAGTCGCCCAGATAGAGCGCAAAGCCCGGCGCCGACTCTTTTCGGATCGGCGGAGAAGGCGCCCGTCCACCGGGTGCCAGCACCAGCGCCTCGGTGGGCGCCAAAGGCACCTCCCGGCCGCTCACCTCATCGACGAGGCCCAGCTTCAATGCATAGAACACCATGCCGTCGGCGGCTCTGCGCAAGACAAAGGTGCCGCCGATCTTGACCAGCGCATCGTCGTTGCCGGGGACATCCCGCACCAGCGACAGGAAGCTCAGTTCACACGACGCCAGCGCGCCGCCCGAAAGCGTCTTCGACGATCCGGCAAAGAGCGTGCCTTCCAGCGCTTCTTCGGGTGCAGGCGGTCGCACGGCGGCCAGGCAAGACCCGGACAAAGCGCCGGTTGCCAACATGACCAGACATGCCTGCAGAAGCTTGAACACGGTTGACTCATGGAGGGTGTGCCGCTGAATCAGGTCATGTTTCGTGCACGATGTCAATTGTCTTGCCGCAGGCCACGAGGCGTTCCTTCTCACGCTGTGGGCAAGATCACCGGCACCGCATGGTGCTGCTGCATCCGACGGCAGAGGTCAGGCCGCTTTCGTCTGCCAGCATCAGGCCGAGTACCACCACGTCGAAGGTCGCGCGCGCCATGCAGGCACGCACCTCGCGGCCATCGGCAGCCGCCGAGACCTAGCCCGTTGCCGCGTCCCGCAGCAGCCGCCGCAGCACCTTGCCTGTGCCGCTTGCGGGCAGCGATTCCCGTAGCTCGACCTGTCGCGGTACCTTGTAGTGCGACATGTTCTCGCGCGCCCAGCGCAGCAACGCTTCCTGGTCGAGCACGCCGTTGCGAGGCACGACAAAGGCCTTGATGACCTCTCCCTTGTCGGCGTCGGCCACACCGATCACAGCCACCTGCTGCACGTCGGGGTGCAGGATGAGAATGGCCTCCACCTCCTCCGGGAACACGCTGAAGCCCGACACCTTGATCATTTCCTTCACGCGGCCGATGAAGGTCAGGTAGCCCTGGTCGTCCATGCGGCCGATGTCGCCGGTGTGCACCCAGCCGTCATGCAGCACCTCGGCGGTGGCGTCGGGCCGGTTCCAGTAGCCATGGAACACACCACGGCTGCGTACCGCGATTTCGCCGCTCTCGCCGGCGGGCACGATGCAGCCGTCGCCGTCGATGATCTTCAGCTCCACCCCCCGCCCGGGAATGCCGTTGGTGCCCCAGCGCACGGCGTCGCGCGGCATCAGCACGTCGTTGGTGTGCGTCTCCGACAGGCCATAGCCGGCTTCGTACACCAGGCAGCCGTTGGCGAAGGCGCTCCAGCGCGCGGCCAGTTCCTCGGTCAGCTTGATGCCGAAGCTGGTGGCCATGGTGGTGTGCAGCGACGACAAATCGAATCGCCCGGCGTCCGGCTCGTTCATGGCCGCCACCAGCATCGGCGCCATGGCGTACCACCAGCTCACGCGGTTGCGCTCTATCGACTGCAGCACGGCCAGCGCGTCCATGCGGTTGAGCAGCACCACCGTCGCGCCGGTGTAGGCCAACATGGTCACGCCGCAGATCATGCCGGCGATGTGGTACAGCGGCGCCGCCGCCAGCAGCACGTCTTCGCCGCGGATGCGGAACATCTCCTGCCCCACCGCCGTCTTGTACAGCGCGTTGCGATAGCTCAGCATCGCGCCCTTGGGCATGCCGGTGGTGCCCGAGGTGTAGGTCATGAGCGACACGTCGTCCATCGACAGCGCGACAGTGGGGGCGACCGGATCGACGCGCTTCACGATGGCATGGAAGTCGAGCGTGCCCGCGGGCAGCGGCCGGCGCGCGGCCACCTCGTCGGGCACGCGCACGTCGGGCTCGGCCGGCAGGAAGTCTGCGTAGCGCACGCTGAACACGTGCGGCACGCACACCCGCTCGGCCACCGACTGCACGATGGGCACCAGGTGGTCGGCCACCACCAGCGCTTTGGCGCCCAGGTCGCCGACCTGGTAGGCGAACTCGTGCGACTTGAACATGGGGCTGCACGGGCTGACGATGGCGCCGATCTTCTGGATGCCGAAGTGCGCAATGAGGTACTGCGGGCAGTTCTGCATGAACAGCGCCACGCGGTCGCCCTTGCCCACGCCGCGTTCGTGCAGCGCCTGCGCGAAGGCGTCGCTGCAGCGGTCGAGCTCGGCGTAGCTGATGGCGCGGCCGTACCAGACCAGTGCAGCCTTGCCGGGGTGGTTTCTTGCGTGGCCGCGCAGGTACTCGTGCAGCGGCTTCTCGCCCTGCAGGTAGTCGATGTCGTCGTCGTTCATGGTCGGAAGGGGGTGGAGCGTGAAGTTGTCTGGTTTTGTCTAGAGGCCGAGCACGTGCTTGGCCATGATGTTTTTCTGCACTTCGGTGCTGCCGCCGTAGATGGTCATGGCGCGGCAGAACAGGTAGCTGGCCACCGGGCCCAGCGCGTGCTCGGGGCCGAGCAGCGCTTCTTCACGCCCCTGGCCGAACAGCAGTCCGGGCTGGTAGCGCAAGGCATCGGGCCCGCTCGCCTGCACCAGCAGCTCGGTGATGCGCTGCGCAATCTCGGTGCCGCGTATCTTGATGAACGACGACTTGCCCGCCCCCACCGGCGCGCCGGCCTGCATGTCCGACAGGGTGCGCAGCAGCCCGACCTCCAGCGCCTTGAACTGCACCTCCACTGACGCGAGCTCGGCCATGAAGCCCGGGTCGTCCGCCAGGCGGTGGCCGCCGCTGCGCACTTCGCCGGCCACGCGGCGCAGCTTGCGCAGCTCCTGGGTGATGAAGCGCAGGTTGGCGTTTTCCACTCGCTCGTGTTCGAGCAGGAACTTGGCATAGGTCCAGCCGCGCCCCTCCTCGCCGATGAGGTTGCGCTTTGGCACCCTGGCGTTGTTGAAGAACACGGCGTTGAGGTAGTGGCGCCCGTCCATCATGCGAATGGGCTGCACCTCGACGCCGGGCGTCTTCATGTCGATCAGCAGGAACGAGATGCCCTGCTGCCGCTTGCCCTCGCGGCCGGTGCGCACCAGGCAGAACATCCAGTCGGCATGGTGGGCGAACGAGGTCCAGATCTTCTGGCCATTCACCAGGTAGTGGTCGCCATCGTCTTCGGCGGCCGTCTGCAGTGCCGCCAGGTCGGAGCCCGCGCCAGGCTCCGAATAGCCCTGGCACCACCACACCGACGAGTCGCGGATGGCCGGCAGGTGCTGCGCCTTCTGCGCCTCGGTGCCGAAGGTGTAGATCACCGGCCCCACCATCGCCGGGCCGAACACCTGCAGCTCGGGGCCGTGCAGCTCGCCGGCCACGCGGTTGAAGATGATGGTCTGCATCGGCGTCCACGCGTGGCCGCCGTGCGCGCGCGGCCACGCGCCGGTGAACCAGCCCTTGCGCCCGAGGATCTGCTGCCAGCGCATGTAGTCCTCTCGGCCCAGGTGATGGTCGAGCCGCACCTTCTCGCGGATGTCGTGCGGCAGCTCGCGCGCGATGAACTCGCGCACCTGCGACTCGAAGGCCTGCTCGTCGGCGGAAAGATCGAGGTTCATTGCCCTGCCCCGCCTTCAGGACTGCGCGTGGCGCTGCAGGTGCCAGCTGCTGTCGCCAAAGCTCACGCCGATCATCGAAAGGCGCTTGAAGTAGTGACCCACGGCCAGCTCCTCGGTCACGCCCATGGCGCCGTGCAACTGCACGGCCTCCTGGCCCACGCGGCGCGCCGTGCGGTCGATCTCGATCTTGGTGGCCGACAGCGCCTTGCGCCGCACTGCGGCATCGGGTTCGGCGAGCATCAGCGCGCCGTACAGCGCCATCGAGCGCGCCTCGTCCAGCGCGATGTACATGTCGACCATGCGGTGCTGCAGCGCCTGGTTGGTGCCGATGGGGCGGCCGAACTGCTGGCGCGTCTTGAGGTAGTCGAGCGTCATGTCGACCAGCGTGGCCATCGCGCCCACGGCCTCGGAAGCGACGGCGGCAATGGCCTGGTCGATGACGCGTTCCAGCGCGGGCAGCGCGCCGCCCTCGGAGCTCAGCAGATTCGCCGCGCCCACGCGCACGCCGTCGAAGTGCAGGTCCGCCGCGCGGCTGCCGTCGTGCGTCGCGTAGCCCCGCACGCCGAGCCCGGCGGTCCTGGCATCGACCACGAAGGCGCCGAGCCCGTCCGCGTCAGCCACGTCGCCCGACGTGCGCGCCACCACCACGACGAAGTCCGCCGCCGCGCCGCCATGCACCAGCACCTTCTGTCCGTCGATCACCCAGCCTTCCGCGTCGCGGCGCGCGGTCGTGGCGCACTGCGCAATGTCGTAGCGCGCACCCGGCTGCGCATAGGCCAGTGCCAGCTTGTGCGTGCCGGCCATCATCGGCTGCAGCCACTGCTCCTTCTGCTGCGCGCTGCCCAGCGCGGCGAGCATGCCGCCGGCGAGCACCACGTTGGCCAGGTAGGGCTCCAGCAGCAGGCCGCGGCCCACGCCTTCCATCACGATGCCGGTGTCGGTGGCGTCGCCGCCGATCCCGCCGTCTTCCTCGCTGAAGGGCACGGCGAGCCAGCCGAAGTCGGCGTAGCTGCGCCAGTGGCGCTCGTCGTGGCCGCGGTCGCTGGCCACGAGCCTGCGACGGTGCGCGAAGTCGTATTCCTCGCGCACGAAGCGCTCCACGCTTTCGCGCAGCTGGTTCTGTTCGGGGGTGTACTGGAGGTCCATGGGAGGTCCGCGAAAAATGGGCAGTTGAAGGAAGGAGGGGATGCGCGTCAGAGCGCGAGGTAGCGCTGCTGCACTTCGGGCTGGCTGTCGAACTGCGCCCAGTCGCCCTCGAACACGATGCGGCCGGTGTCGATCACGTACACGTACTGCGTGCAGCGCCGGGCGAACCAGATGTTCTGCTCGCACAGCAGCAGCGCCACGTTGCCCTCGGTGCAGGTGCGCACCACGTCGCGCGCCATCTCCTCGACGATGATCGGCGCCAGGCCCTCGGTGGGCTCGTCAAGCAGCAGCAGGCGGGGGTTGGCCGCCATGGCGCGCGCCACGGCCAGCAGCTGCTGCTGCCCGCCGCTGAGCTGGCCGCCGTAGCGCTGCAGAAGCGGCGCGAGCATGGGAAAGCGCGCCACGATGTCGGGCACCGGCACGGCCGTTCGCGTGGGCGAGGCCCCGTAGCGCGCCATGGCGATGTTCTCGGCCACCGTCAGGTGAGTGAAGATGCGCCGGTCTTCAGGAACCAGCGACAGGCCCATGCGGGTGCGCTGGTGGGTGGGCATGTCGCGCAGGTCGCGCCCGTCGAAGCGCAGCGTGCCGCGCACGCGCGGCCCGGCGTTCATCACGCTCTTGAGCAGCGTCGACTTGCCCGCCCCGTTGCGCCCGAGCAGCGCCACGCGCTGGCCGGGTTGCACCGAGACCTGCGCGCCGAGCAGGATGTGGCTGTCGCCGTAGAAGGCGTCGAGTTCGCGGACTTCAAGCACCGACCATCTCCTTGCCGAGGTAGACCTCGCGCACCTTCGGGTCTCGGCGCACCTCGTCGACGCTGCCCGTGGACACCACCTCGCCGTAGTTCATCACCATGATGCGGTCGGCCAGGCCGAAGACCACGTCCATGTCGTGCTCGGTCATCACCACCGTGATGCCGCGCTCGCGGCGCGTGCGCGCCACCAGCTGTGCGATGTCCGCGCGGTCGCTGGGCGACATGCCCGCAGTGGGCTCGTCAAGCATCAGGATGCTCGGGCGCCCGGCCAGCGCGATGACGAACTCCAGCCGCTTCTTGTCGCCATGCGACAGAAAGCGGGCGGCCTCGCGCGCCATGGGGTGCAGCCGCACGTCTTCCAGCAGCGCCATCGCCTCGTCGCGGGTGTCGGCCGAGGGCGCGCAGCGCCAGCGCGAACCCAGCGGTTCGCGCTTGCAGGCGCGGCGCGCCTCCACCGCGGCGATCACGTTGTCGAGCACGGTGAAATCGTGAAACACGCGCGCCACCTGAAAGGTGCGACCGAAGCCCTGGCGCACGCGCTCGTAGGCCGGCATGCGCGTGACGTCCTTGCCGTCGAAGCGGATGGTGCCGCCGTTGGACGGCACCTCGCCGGTCATCACCTTGA
Organism: Variovorax sp. 10N412; assembly: GCF_056394985.1. Taxonomy (NCBI): domain Bacteria; kingdom Pseudomonadati; phylum Pseudomonadota; class Betaproteobacteria; order Burkholderiales; family Comamonadaceae; genus Variovorax; species Variovorax sp. 10N412. The sequence goes on along the minus strand of NZ_JBFTIO010000014.1, from coordinate 23,805 downwards.
ACATGGTCGTCTTGCCGGCGCCGTTGGGCCCGATGATGGCGAACACCTCGCCGCGCCCCACCGACAGGCTCACGCCGTGCAGCACCTCGATGGGGCCGTAGTTCTTGCGCACGCCGTCCACGCGCAGCAGTTCGGCGCTCATCGTGCGCCTCCGGCTTCGAGCTTGACGCCGGCGGGCGGCATGCGCGCATCGTTTGACGGGGTTGCAGGCGGTGCGGCCCTGCGTCCCCAGATGCGCTCCTCCAGGTTGCGCCACAGCCCGACCGCGCCGTTGGGCGCCAGCAGGATGATGGCGAGCAGCCCCGTGCCCACGATGAGCTCCGACAGGCCCACCAGCGTGCGCGTGGCGTACGTGATGGCCGCGAACAGTCCCGCCCCCACCACCGGCCCCCAGAACGAACTGACACCGCCCAGCAGGGTGTTCAGCATCGGCTGCGCCGAGGCGAGCCAGTGCACCTCTTCGACCGTGACGATGCGCGACCACGGCGCATACAGCGCGCCCGCCACCGCCGCCACCGCACCCGAGATGACGAAGGCCGCCAATCGGTAGCGCGCCACGTTCGTGCCCATGAAGGCGGCGCGCTCCGCGTCTTGCCGCACCGTCTGCAGCGTGCGGCCGAAGCGGCTGTGCAGCAGCCACCACAGGAAGGCGGTGATCAGCAACGTTGCCACCAGCAGGAACCAGTAGTAGGCGTTGGAGCTCGACAGGTCGATGCGCAGCACGCCGAAGTCCAGCGCGGGGCGCGGAATGTCGGTGATGCCGTCTTCGCGCCCGAGAAAGGTCGAGAAGCCGATCACCAGCCGCAGCGCTTCGGCGAGCGCCACCGTCAGCACCGCCAGGAACACGCCGCTCATGCGCCGCAGCGCCAGCACCCCGATGACCCACGCAGCCACCGCGCCCAGCGCCGCCGCGCCCACCAGCACCCCGAGGAAGGGCACGCCCGCGATGTGCCGCAGCGCCAGGGCCGCCAGGTAGGCGCCGATGGCGAAGAAGCCCGCATGCCCGAACGACACCAGCCCCGTGTAGCCGAACAGCACGTTCCACGACAGCGCGAAGATCACCTGCACCAGCACCGTGCCCACCACGTACAGCGGCCCCGCGTTCACCCACAGCGGCAGCGTCGCCAGCACGCCCACCGTTGCCACTCCCACCACCTGCCACGCAGCGCGCGGAATGCGCGGGCGGTGCAGCGCGCCCGAGCCGTGCGACTCGGCGCCCGCCTCGGCCTGCGCGCCGACCGCCGGAAACAGGCCGCTGGGTTTCCACAGCAAAAAGGCCGCCAGCACCACGTAGATCGCCAGGCCCGGCACCGACGGCAGCAGCACCGTGTTCAGGCTCTGCACCAGCCCCAGCACCAGCGAGCCGATGAAGGCGCCGCGGATGTTGCCCAGCCCGCCGATGATCACCGCGAAGAAGGCGTACATCAGGTACGAGTCGCCCAGCCCGGTCGAGAGGCTCTGGTTGGGCAGCAGCAGCCCGCCGGCCAGCCCCGCGAGGAAGAAGCTCGCCATCACGCTCAGCGCAATGCCGAACGACACGTTCAGCCCGAGCACGCCCGCCATCCAGGGGTCGGCGGCCAGCGCCTGCATCAGCTTGCCGAACCACAGGCGGTGGATGGCCACCTCGAGCACGATGTACACCACCACGCCGGCCGCGATCACGAACAGCTGGTAAGCCGAGAAGAACAGGCCGAAGGGGTTCAGCGGCTGGTCCAGCCCCGGCGGCGGGTTCACCGAGAAAAAGTCGACGCCCCACACCAGCTTGGTGACGCCGGTGCACACCATCATCAGCGCGAAGGTGGCAATGAGCACGTAGTGAGGGTCCACGTTGCGCAGCCGGCGCAGCACGAGCCGGTCGGTCAGCAGGCCCAGAAGTGCCACCACCACGCCACCGCACAGCGCGGCCAGCAGGAACATCCACAGCGACTGCACGTCGCGGCCCATCACCGAGTAGGCGGTGTACGCGCCGATCATGAAGAAGCCGCCCTGCGCCATGTTCAGCAGGCGCATGAGCCCGAAGATGAGCGTGAGCCCGGCCGCGACCACGAAGATCGCCATGCCGAAGGCGGCGGCGTTGAACACCGCGAACAGGAGTTCGTTGGCCATGCTCAGCCCTCGTACTTCCTGCCGGGCGTGGGCGGCTCGACGATCTCGTTCTCGTCCAGGCGAAACACCTGCTCCAGCCCGTAGCCCGGCGCGGCGTCGCGCGCGCCGATCTTGGCGAAGTAGAACGAGCCGATGCCCTGGTGGTCTTCCTTTCGCACGCGGTAGGGCCCGGCCGCGGTGTCGAACTGCAGGCCCTCGAGCGCGGCGATCACCGCGTCGGTGTCGGTGGAGCCGGCCTTCTTCACCGCGTTGAAGATGCCCAGCGCCGAACGGTGCGAGGCCTGCACGATGCCCGGCACCCACGGCGTGCCCGCCACCTTCAGGATGTATTCGCCGAGCTGGCGGCTCACCGGGAACTGCGTCTTGAACGGCTCCAGCTCGGGCGCCCAGAAGGTCACGCCCCAGAGGTTCGCGGGCGTGGACTTCTGCATGGCCTTGGCGATCATCAGCTCGGTGCCGGCCTCGCCGATGGCCTTGAACTTCTTGTCCAGCCCCACCGCGCGGCCCTGCTGCAGCAAGCTCACGCAGGGCGCAGCCGTGAGGCCGATGAACAGGCCGTCGGCGCCGGAGTTCATCAGGTTGTTGATCTCGATCTTGTAGTCGGCCTTGTTCAGGCTGGCGTACACCGGCTCGGCCACCTTGATCTGGCGGCCGGCCTTGGCCGCCGCGGCCAGCGCGCCGGCTTTGAAGTAGCGCGCCACGTCGCGGCCGTTCTCGCTGTCGGGCGCGATGACGGCCCAGGTGCCCACGTCGGCGAACCGGGTGGTCATCAGGTTGCCGATGCCGCCGTACAGCATCAGCGCGTTGGACGACAGCCTGAAGAAGTTGCGGCTGAAGTTCTCGTGCGTGACCGACATCACCGTGGGCGCGGGCGCCACCACCATGCTCTTGAGCTCGCCAAGAATGGGCGCGATGGCCAGTGCCATGGGCGACTGCCCGGCGCCCACCGACAGGTTGACACCCTCGCCCGCGAGCTCGCGCACGGAGTTCACCGCGCCCGCGCTGGTGAACTTGTCGTCGCGCACCACGATCTCGATCTGGCGGCCGAGCAGCCCGCCGTTGGCGTTCCATTGCAGCTGCGCGGCCTTGATGCCGTTGAGCCAGGCGGCGCCCGCCTCGGCGCCGATGCCGCTCATGGGCAGCATGGCGCCGATCTTCACGGGCGCGCCCTGCGCGCGCAGCGGGCGTGCGCCGGCGGCGCCCAGCACGGCGGCCGCGCCGGCGGCCTGGAGAAGGGTTCTGCGTCGGAGGGTCATGGCATGGTTCCTTGTGTGCTCACAGCGAAATCGACTTGCCGGGCGACGGCGGTTCCGCCACGTCGGCTTCGTTGTAGGCAATGGCATCGACGATGCCGTAGCCGGGCTCGGCCTCGCGCGTGCCCACCTTCGCGATGTAGGCGGTGCCCAGGCCCTGGTGGTCTTCCTTGCGCACGTGGTAGCTGCCCACCGCGGTGTCGAAGCTCAGGCCCTCGAGCGCGGCGACCACGGCGTCGGTCTCGGTGTTGCCGGCTTTCTGTATGGCGTTGAAGAGCGCCAGCGCGCAGCGGTGACTCGACTGCACGATGCTCGGCGGGTTCTTGTCGCCGGTGAGCTTCACGTAGGCGTCGTACAGCGGCGTGCTCATCGGGTTGCGCTTGCCGGCCTCGGTGCCCGGCACCCAGTAGCTGATGCTCCAGAGGTTGGCCGGCGTGGACTTCTGCATGGCCTTGGCGATCATCAGCTCGGTGCCCGCGTCGCCGATGACCTTGAACTTCTTGTCCATGCCCACCGAGCGACCCTGCTGCAGCAGGCTGATGCAGGGCGCGGCCGTCAGGCCCACGAACAGCCCCTGCGACGGCGCGTTCATGAGGCTGTTGATCTCGACCTTGTAGTCGGCCTTGTTCAGGCTGGCGAACACCGGCTCCAGCACCTTCACCTGGCGCCCCGCCTTGGCAGCGGCACGCTGCACGCCGGTGGTGAAGAAGCGCGCCATGTCGCGCCCGTTCTCGCTGTCGGGCACGATGCACGACCAGCTCTGCACCTCGCTGAAGCGCTCGGTCAGCATGCCGCCGATGCCGGCGAAGGCGATGTACGCGTTCCACGACAGCCGGAAGAAGTTGCGCTGGAAGTTCTCGTGCGTGAGCGACATCACCGTGGGGCAAGGCGCGACCATCATCGCCTTGAGTTCCGGCAGAATGGGCGCGGTGGCCAGCGCCATCGGCGACTGCGAGCCGCCGATGAGCAGGTTCACGCCGCTGCCCGCCAGCTCGCGCGCGGCGGCCACGGCGCCGGCGCTGGTGAACTTGTCGTCGCGCACCACCAGCTCGACCTGCCGCTTGAGCACGCCGCCCTTGGCGTTCCACTGCTCGGCGGCGACGCGAGCGCCGGCCAGCCATGCGGCGCCGGCCTCCGCGCCGATGCCGCTGAGCGGCAGCATCACGCCGATGCGCACCGGCCCACCCTGCGCGCTGGCGGTGCGCAACGCAGGCCAGCCAAGCACGCCGGCGGCGCTGCCCACGGCGGTGGCCCGAACGAAATGACGCCTGTTGATGGCCATCGATGTCTCCTTCGTTGACGCGCCGGCCGGTGTTTGCTCGCCGCGTTATTTGTTATAACAGATGACAATTTACGACTTGGCGCGTGGCGCTGTCACTGGCGTAAACCCGAAGGCAGGCGCGTTCCGGCGCGCGGACGCTGGTGCCGCGAAGGAAGAGGAAGGAAAACGAAGCCGCGCCCAACGTGGGCGCAGGCGGGCCGCTCAGCGCGCCAGGCAGCGCATCAGCACGCAGCGCAACCAGCGGTTGGCCGCGTCGTTCTCCGCGCTGGCGTGCCAGTACATGTACGCGTCCATCGACGACAGCGGCGCCGGAAACGCCATCACCTGGTTGCCGAACTGCCGGTTGGCCATGTGCGCGTAGCTCTCGGGCATCGTCAGCACCAGATCGGTCTGCGACACGGTGCGGCACGCCGCAAAGTAGAACTGGCAGCGCAGCGCCACCTGGCGCTGCACGCCCATGCGGCGCAGCTCGATGTCCTCGAAGCCCGGGCCCTGGCGGCGCGAGGTCACCAGGATGTGGCGCTGCGCCAGGTAGGTGTCCAGGTCGATCGCGCCGTCGATGGCCGGGTGCCCCTTGCGCGCCACCACGGCCATGCCGTCCACGCTGATGCGCTTGACCTTCACCGCGTCGGACAGCGGCAGCAGCACGTCGATGGCCATGTCGAGCGTGCCGGCCGCGAGTTCGCTCTCCAGGCTGCGGCGATTGGCGCGCACGCTGGACACCTCGATGCCAGGCGCCTCGGCGGCCAGCGCGCGCATGAGCGGCGGCATCACCGTCGACTCCATGAAGTCGCGCAGCCCGATCACGAAGCGCTTGCTCGCGCTGGCGGGCTCGAAGCTCTGCGTGTCGTTGAGCAGCGAGCCGATGGACTGCAGCGAGCCGCGCAGCGGGTCGATCAGCCGCTTGGTCAGCGCGGTGGGCACCATGCGGTGGCCCTGCCGCTCGAACAGCGGGTCGTTGAACAGGTCGCGCAGGCGCGCCAGCGCATGGCTGATGGCCGGCTGCGTGAGGTGGAGCTTTTCCGCGGCCCTGGTGATGCCGCCTTCGGTGTAGATGGTGTCGAGCACCACGAGCAGGTTCAGGTCGACGCGCGAGATATGCATTTGCTGTATCCAGGTCCATTCCAAGTATTCATTGGCCGCCGGGGCGTGGCTGCCCTTAGGCTGTGGCCAGGAACGCGCGCCATCATGCGCGAGATGGCGCCCGCGCGCATTCACCGAGGAGACAAGCACCCATGAGCACCATCGAGGAGTTCGCCGGCACCACCGAGGTCCAGGAACGGCAGCGCTTCGACGAGACCGCCCTGCGCCACTGGTTTGCCGCGCGCGTGGACCCGGGCGCCAACGCGGGGTTTCGCGTGTCGCAGTTCAAGGGCGGCCAGTCGAACCCCACCTTTCTGGTGGAAACGCCGAAACGGCGCTACGTGGTGCGGCGCAAGCCCTCGGGCGAGCTGCTCCCCTCGGCGCACGCCATCGACCGCGAGTTCCGCGTGATGAAGGCGCTGGCCGACACCGGCGTGCCGGTGCCGCGCGTCCATGCGCTGTGCGAAGACTCCGATGTGATCGGTACCGCCTTCTATGTGATGGACTGCGTCGACGGCCGCATCCTGTGGGACCCGAAGCTGCCCGGCATGGCGCCGGCCGAGCGCGCCGCGGTATGCGACGACATGAACCGCGTGCTGGCCGCCCTGCACGACGTCGATGCGAACGCGGTGGGCCTGCATGACTACGGACGGCCCGGCAACTACATCGAGCGCCAGCTCGCGCGCTGGAGCAGGCAGTACCGCGCCAGCGAGACCGAGCGCATCCAGGCGATGGAACAGTTGATCGACTGGCTGCCACGGCACATGCCGCCGGAGAACGCCGCGCGCATCGTGCACGGCGACTTCCGGCTCGACAACCTGGTGTTCGCGCACGACGCGCCGCGCGTGGTCGCGGTGCTCGACTGGGAGCTGTCGACGCTGGGCGATCCGATGGCCGACTTTGCGTACCACTGCATGGCGTGGCAGCTGCCACCGCCCTTTCGCGGGCTCGGCGACCTCGACGCGAAGGCGCTCGCGCCGCTCGGCCTGCCCGACGAGCACACGTACCTTGCGCGCTACTGCGAGCGACGCGGGCTGGCCCCGGTGCCGGCGCAGACCTGGCGCTTCTACACGGCGTTCAACCTCTTTCGCGCCGCGGCCATCGCCCAGGGCATCATGGGCCGCGCGCTGGCGGGCAATGCCTCGAACGAACGCGCGCTGGACGCGGGCCGGCAGGCGCGGCAGCTGGCCGAACTCGGCTGGCAACGCGCAGACCGGGCCTGACCGCATGACCGCGTCGCCCTACGCCCAGGCTCAGACCCACGCCCAGGCCCAGGCCCAGGCCCACTCTCAGGCACCCTGGCTGCGCGGGCTGCGCGTCGGCGTTGCGGACAGTGCCGCCGCGGCGGCCTGGCTCGCGCAACTGCTCGGCACGCCGCTCGCGCGCGACGGCGGCGACCACTGGCCACGCCTGGGCTTTGCAAGCCGCTGGCTCGAGCTGCGCACCGGCTCGGGCGCCGCGCTCGAACTGCACTGCGCGGACCTCTCGCGCCAGCGCACCCACCTGCAGCGCCTGGGCATCGACCCGACGGACGACAGCGCCGTCGGCTGCGCGCCGCGCCTGCGGCTGGACCCGATGGACACGGGCGCGTGCACGGTCGATCTGCGCGAAGGTCCGGCATGCGGGCTTGCGCGGGACGAAGCGCCGAAGGCAAACGCACCCGGCGTGGCCAGCGCCGTGTGGTGCGGCCTGGAGCTGGCGGTGCGCTCACCCGAACGCGTCGCCCTGCACTGGGCACAGCTCTTTCACTCGACCGTCACCCGCGCCGCAGGCGGATTGCCGGCGCTCGCGCTGGAAGGCCTGGACTTGCGCTTCGTGCTCGCCCGCGACGGCCGTGCCCGCGTCAGCGCCATCCACTTCGCGGTACCCGACGTCGCCGCGCTGGCGCAGCGAGCGTCGTTGCAAGGCATGCAAGCGGTGGCAGACAGCGAGGGATGCACCGGCTTCGAGGCCCACGGCCTCCGCGCGAGCCTGCGCCAAGCGAATGAAGCGACTTGAATGGGTCAGGCAAAAGCCCCGGCGTCGGCCGCCAGTCGCAACAACAGCGGCGCGGGCTGCCAGAAGCCCTCGTCCTGCAAAGCAAAGCGGCGCATGGCCGCCACCACGTTGTAGAGCCCTGCCTGCGAAGCGCAATGCATGGGCCCGCCACGCCAGCGGGGAAAGCCCAGCGTGGAAAGAAAGATGAAGTCGATATGCGCGGCGTGTGCCGCTTTGCCTTCCTCGAGCAGCCGAGCGCCCTCGTTGACCATCGCATAGACAAGCCGCTGCACGATCTCTTCGTCGGCAACAGCTGGCGTGGTCGCAGACGCGGAAGCGTTTGTAAGCGGCGCCGCTGAAACCTCCGGCGCAAAGCCGTAGTGCGCCATCGCACGCGAGATCTGCCCCGGCGACACGCCGGCCTGCATCAGCCACGCAGCCTGGCGCCGGTACTGCGCCAGCATCCGCTCGCCAATGACGGCATCGCCCGGCCCGCTCGCCTTCTTCGCCGCACGCTCGGCGAAGAACGCATGGCGAAGCGCGGCGCTCTCTGGCGTCCACACCAACTCCGTCACCGCCTGGCGTTCGTAAGCCACCGCGGCATCGAAGGGCAGCCGCACCGACTGGGCCACGCAGTCCAGGCAGCGCAGCGGTGCCGGGTAGTGCTGCGAGCTCGCGGCCACGGCGTTGCGCGCAAAGTGCAGGTAGCCCTGCGCGTCGGCATGCGCCACGGCCAGTTCGCGCGAGCGCGGCAGCGGCCGTGCATGCGCCTTGTCTCGCGCGAACAAGATGGCCGCCGGCAACACGTCGTGCGCCACCAGCGCATCGAAGAGCCGCTGGCCCGGCAGCGCGAACAGGCGCTCGCTCGTCACCGTGTCGCCCGTCACGATCATGTTGAGCGCGGCCTCCAGCCCGATCAGCGGGGGCAGGCGCTGCGTGCCGGTCGCGCCCGGCAGAATGCCGATGCGCACCTCGGGCAGCGCCACCTGCGTTCCCGCCTGCACGATGCGGTAGTGGCAGCCCATCGCCAGCTCCAGCCCGCCGCCCATCACCACGCCGTGAATCGCGGCAACCACGGGCTTGGTGGCGCCCTCCACCAGCGCGATCACGTCGACGAGTCCGGGCGCGGTGGTGGCTTCGGGAAGATTGAATTCGCGGATGTCTGCACCGCCGCAAAAAGCCCGGCCCGTGCCGGCGAGCACGATGGCGACCACCGCCGCATCGGCCTGCGCGCGAAGCATCGAATCGGCGACGAACCGGCGGTTGCCCAGCCCGAGGCTGTTGACGGGCGGGTTGTCCATGGTCAGGACGGCAACGCCGTCTTGCACTTCGTAGCTTGCGGTCACGGTGTCCTTTCGGTGCGGGTCGCCGCCATGTTCGGGCACGCGCGGCGCGCGGGCATCAACAAGCCGCATGGGCCCGATGAAAAGCCTGCATGCCGCAAGCCCCTTTCGCGGCCGGCCAGGCGGCACCATTGGCGCATCGCCATTTCAAGCCTTGCCGCCATGCCCTTGCTGAACAAAGACAACCTGCTCGAACACGTCGGGCAATCGATAGGCACGTCGTCGTGGGTGGAGGTGCCGCAGTCGCGCATCGACGCCTTTGCCGACTGCACCGAGGACCGCCAGTGGATCCACATCGACGTGGAGCGCGCCCGACGCGAAAGCCCCTTCGGCGCGCCCATTGCGCACGGCTTTCTCACGCTGTCGCTGCTCCCCATTACCTCCTACGAACTGCTGGCCGACCTGAAGGCGACGAAGTCGGTCAACTACGGCATGGACAAGCTGCGCTTCATGTCGCCAGTGGCCGCGGGCTCGCGAGTGCGAAACCACATCAAGCTGCTGGCGGCCGAGCCACGCGACGACGGCTGGACGCTCCTTCGCACCGAGAACACGGTGGAGATCGAAGGCCAGGCCAAGCCGGCGCTGGTGGCGGTGTCGCTGGGCCTTTTCTCCTGGGCCTGAACGGCCGCTATTTTTCAACCCGACGACCGAAACCTAGACACCATGGAATTCGAATACACCCCCAAAGTGCAGGATCTGCGCAAGCGCCTTCTCGCCTTCATGGACGAGCACATCTACCCGAACGAGAAGCGCCGCGAAGAAGAAGCCCACCGCTCCTACCTGAACGCGCAGAACGGTGGCAGCTACACCACGCTGCCGCTGATGGAAGAGCTCAAGCCGAAGGCGCGCGCCGCGGGCCTGTGGAACCTGTTCCTGCCCGAGGCCGCCCACGGCGCGGGGCTGACCAACCTGGAGTACGCGCCGCTGTGCGAGATCATGGGCCGGCGCTACTGGAGCGCGGAGGCCTTCAACTGCAGCGCGCCGGACACCGGCAACACCGAGGTCATTGCGCGCTATGGCTCGCCCGAGCAGCAGGCGCGCTGGCTGCAGCCGCTGCTGGAAGGCGAGATCCGTTCGTCGTTCGCGATGACGGAGCCGGCGGTGGCCTCGTCGGACGCCACCAACATCGAGTGCCGCATTCGCCGCGACGGCAGCGACTACGTGATCGACGGGCGCAAGTGGTACATCACCGGCGCCATGAACGAGCGCTGCAAGCTCTTCATCCTGATGGGCAAGACCGACCCCGACAACGCCGATCGCCACCGGCAGCAGTCGATGATCATCGTGCCGAGCGACACCCCCGGCATCACCGTGGTGCGCGACATGGCACTCATGGGCCACTACGACGCGCCCTTCGGCCACCCCGAGGTGCTGTTCGAGAACGTGCGCGTGCCGGCCTCGAACCTGCTGCTGGGCGAAGGACGGGGCTTCGAGATCGCGCAGGGCCGCCTCGGCCCGGGGCGAATCCACCACTGCATGCGCATGATCGGCATGGCCGAGTCGGCGCTGGAGATGATGTGCGAGCGCGTGGTCTCGCGCGTGGCCTTCGGCAAGCCGCTGGCCGAGCAGGGCGTGTGGCGCGAGCGCATCGCCAAGGCGCGCATGCTGATCGACCAGACCCGCTGGATGGTGCTCCACGCGGCCTGGCGCATGGACACCGTGGGCAACAAGGTCGCCGCCAAGGAGATCGCGATGATCAAGGTGCTGGCGCCCAACAACTGCGTGCAGGTGATCGACGATGCGATGCAGGCGTTCGGCGCGGCCGGGCTGAGCCAGGACACGCTGCTGACGTCTTTCTACGCCTATGCGCGCCACCTGCGCGTGGCCGACGGGCCCGACGAAGTGCACCGCAACGCGATCGCCAAGCAGGAGCTGGCGAGCTACCGGGTGCCAGTGAACGCACGCTGACCGGAACCTGGCGCGCCGGCGCGCCGTGCGCACCGGCTGCTCAGTTCACGGCCATCGACGTGGCCGGCTCCCGCAGCATGCGGCGCAGCAGCTTGCCGTTCTCCGAAGACGGCAGGCCGTTGCGGAAGATGACGGTGCGCGGCACCTTGTAGTGCGACATGTGCTGCAGGCACCACTCGATGATCTTCTGGTCGGCGCGGTCCTTGGTCTGGCCGGCGTGCACGCGGGCCGCGGCCTCGTCCTTGAGCACCACGTAGGCCTGCACGGCCTCGCCCCGGTCGGGGTCGGGCAGCCCGACCACCGCCGCCTGGCGCACGTCGGGGTGCATGCCCAGGATGGCCTCGACCTCTTCGGGGAACACGCTGTAGCTCCAGACCTTGATCATTTCCTTGGTGCGCCCGAGGAAGGTGAGGTAACCCTGCGCATCGACCACGCCGACGTCGCCGGTGCGCAGCCAGCCGTCCAGCAGCATGGCCTCGGTGGCTTCACGCTGCAGCCAGTAGCCCTTGTAGCGGATGGGCCCGCGCAGCAGGATCTCGCCGCGCTGGCCCGCAGGCAGGTCGCACCCGGTCTCGGGGTCGACGATGCGCAGTTCCACGCCCGGCGCCGGCTTGCCGTTGGTGCCCCACCGGATGGCGTCGGGCGGCATCAGCGTGTCGCAGGTGTGGGTTTCGCTCAGCCCGTAGCCGGCCTCGTACACCAGGCAGCCGTTGGCAAAGCGGCTCCAGCGCGCGGCCAGCGCCTCGGTCAGCGGCACGCCGAAGCTGGTGCCGACCGTGGTGCGCAGCGACGACAGGTCGAAGCTCGCCGCGTCGTCGCAGGCCATGGCCGAAGGCAGCGACGGCGCCATCGTGTACCACCACGTGACCCTGAAGGCCTCGATGGCCTGCAGCACGGCGGTGGCGTCGAAGCGGTTGAGCAGCACCACCGTGGCGCCGCAGTACACGGGCAGCGCAAGCCCGGTCATCATTCCGGAGATGTGGTGCAGCGCCACGTCGGCCAGCATGACGTCGTCGGCACCGATGCGAAAGCTGTCGGCGCTCACCGCCGTCTTGAACAGCGAACACTCGTAGCTGATCATCGCGCCCTTGGGCAGCCCGGTGCTGCCCGAGGTGTAGGCCATGAGCGCCACGTCGTCCATGGCGATCGTGTCCGCCGGCTCGAAGCGCCCGGCCTCGGCCAGCGCGTCGGCGAAGTCGATGGCGCCGGCGGGCAGCGGCGGGGCGCTCTCGTGCGGCAGCCGCAGACAGGCGGGCACGTCCATGGCGAGCGTGGCGGGCAGCATGTCGCCGCTGCGCACGGCGTACAGATGCGCCACGGTGCGCATCGCGTGCGAGCCGAGCACCACCTTCAGCAGCGCCTCGCCCGCGACGATGGCGCTGGCGTCGAGCTCGCTGAGCTGGTGCTCCAGCTCGTAGGCCTGCGCGTCGGGGTTGCAGGGGCTCACGATGGCGCCCAGCTTCTGCGCGCCGAAGTGCGCAATGAGGTACTGCGGGCAGTTGTGCAGGAACAGCGCCACCACGTCGCCCTGGCCGATGCCGCGCCCGCGCAGGCTTTGCGCGAAGCGGTCGCTCAGGTCGTCGAGCTCGGCCCAAGAAATGCGCCGGCCGTACCAGATGACGGCCGCCCTGTCGGGCGTGTTGCGCGCGTGAAGACGCAGATACTCATGCAGCGGCTGCAGGCCGTGGCGGTAGGCGATCATTCTGGGCTTGTCTCCGAGTCGATCTGCTCGTCCGGGTTGCGCCCGTGTCGCGGCGCCCCGGTTTGTTCGCCATCATGCGGCGAAGCGCCAGCAGCGGCAAGGCATGCCCGATGAATATTCGGCATGCGGGTCCATGTTCGCGGTGCATGGTCGTGCGGCATGCAAGGCCAGCGCTGCGGCGCCCCCCGCTCAGGCCAGCTGGCTGCTTGCGCGGCGCGTGGCCGTGGTGGCCATGGTGGCTTTCGCCTGCTTCGTGTCTTTCGAGGCCTTGGCTGCCGTACCCCGCTCGGCCGGCTCCGCCTGCGCCTCGTTGCGCTCGCGCAGGTACGCCAGGATGGGCGCCGTGGTGCGGTCGATCTCGTCCTGAATACCGCGCCGCGCCACGTCGCCGTCGTGTTTGCGCAGGCCGCGCAGCACCATCAGGTGCGGGTGCTGCTTGCGTGGCTGGTCGAGCGCGTGGGTCTGCAAGGCCTTGAACAGCGGGCCGCATTGCAGCCACAGGCCTTCCACCACGCGCAGCAGCACCGGCATGCCGGCCAGCGCGCACACCTCGATGTGAAAGCGCTCCGACTCGAGCAGCTCGCCGGCCGTGTCGCCGGCCTCGCGCAGCGCGGCCATGCGCTCGTGGATGGCGTCGAGCCGGCGGATGTCCTCGGTGCCTGCGCGCAAGGCCGCGCGCGACGCCGCCTCGCCTTCGAGCATGAGGCGCAGCGTGCGCACCTCCGCGAAGCGCTCTTCGCTCATCACCGGCACCCGCACCGAATGGTGGCCGACCTGTTCGAGCGCCTGCTCGGAAATCAGCCGCGCCAGCGCCTCGCGCACGGGCGTGGGGCTGATGCCCATCTCGGCCGCGAGGTCGCGCAGCTTGAGCTTTTCGCCCGGGGCGAAGCGGCCGGCCTTGAGGTCGCGGCACAGCCGGTTGTAGGCCTGCGCGTTCAGGCTGTCGCGGGTAAGAAGGTTGTCGTCCATGGCGTGGAGCGGCACGCGGCAGCGTGCACGTTGTTTCTTTGCAAATAGCGTATATGTTATTTCTTTCCGCGGCGAGCCCTGCGATGCCGTGGCGGGCAAACGTCAGCGCCCAGTGAAGGCCGGTGCGCGCTTTTCAAGGAAATGCGCCACACCTTCACGGAAGTCCTCGCTCGCGAACGAGGCCCCCATCTCTTCGTCGGCACGGCGCCAGGCGGTGTCCAGGTCCTGGAACAGGCTGTCGTACACCTGCTGTTTGATGACGCCGATGGAGCGCGGCGAAGCGCTGCGCGTCATCTCGCGTGCCGTGGCCTGCACCTGGGCAAGAAAACCTTCCGCCGGCAACGGCTTCACCAGGCCCAGCGCGGCCGCCTCCGCCGTCACCAGCGTGCGCGCCGACAGCAGCAGGTCGAGCGCGTTCGTCGGCCCCACCAGCCGCGGCAGCATCCACGAGATGCCGTGCTCGGCGATGAGCCCGCGCTTGGCGAAGGCGGTGGTCAGCTTCTGTCCCTCGGCCATGTAGCGAAAGTCGCAGAACACCGCCATGCACAGGCCGATGCCGGCAATGGGCCCGTTGATGGCCGCGAACACCGGCTTGCGCACGCGCAGCAGGTAGCTGAAGCGCCAGGCGTAGTTGGCCTCGATGCCGGTGCCGGGGCCCGGCGCCGGGGCGGATTCGGTCGTGTCCTGCGATGCCGCGCCGGCGGCACCCGCCTCCAGGATGTCCATGTCCGCCCCCGCGCAAAAGCCCCGCCCCGCGCCGGTCACCACGATGGCGCGCACGGCTTCGTCGGCCTGCGCCGCCTCCACAGCTTGGCGAAACTCGCTCTCCATTCGGTGGGTCCAGGCGTTGAGCCGCTCGGGGCGGTTCAGCGTCAGGGTGAGCACGTGCCCGTCGATGGCGGTGGTGATGTCCTGGTAGCTCATGGATGCGTGTCCTCTGCTTTTTTCTTCAGTGCAATTGCCGTGCGTACTTTGGCCTTCAGGCCTCGCCGCCGATGGTGGCGCCGCCGTCGATCACGAGCGTGGTGCCGGTGATGAAGCGCCCCGCGTCCGAGCCCAGCAGCAGCGCCGCCCCGGCAATGTCCTCGGGGTCGCCGATGGCGTTCAGCGGGCTCGACGCGAGCGCGGCGGCCAGGGTCTGCGGGTTGTCCCACAGCGCCTTCGCAAAGTCGGTCTTGATGAGTCCGGGCGCAATGCAGTTGGTGCGAACGCCCTGCTTGCCCCACTCCAGCGCAAGGTTGCGCGCCAGCTGCATGTCGGCCGCCTTGGAGATGGCGTACGCGCCGAGCACGCGCGAGCCGGTCAACCCTGCAATCGAGCTGATGATGACGATCGAGCCGCCGCCTCGCTCGGCCATGCCGGGCGCCACGCGGTTCACCAGCCACAGGTTGGAGCGGATGTTCACATCCATCACCTTGGAGAAGGCCTCGTCGCTGATGCCCAGCATCGGGCCGTAGTACGGGTTGACGGCCGCGTTGCACACCAGCACGTCGACCGGCCCGTAGACCTCCTCGGTGCGATCGACCAGCGCGGCCACCTGCTCCTTGTTCGAGATGTTGCAGGGCACCGCAGCAGCCTCCAGCCCCTCGCCGCGCAGCTGCGCCACCACCGCCTCGCAGGCGTCGGCCTTGCGGCTGGTGACGATCACGCGGGCGCCCGCGCGGGCATAGGCGATGGCAATGGCGCGGCCGATGCCGCGCGACGAGCCGGTGACGATGGCGGTCTTGCCTTTGAGAGAAAAGCGGTCCATTCGGGGGTGCTCCGTTCAGCGGTTGACGAACTTGGGGGCGCGCTTTTCCACGAATGCGCGCGCCGCTTCCTGGTGGTCTTCGGTCATGCCGCAGCGAATGTGGCGGATGGCCTCGTGGTCCAGTGCCTGCGCCAGCGTGGCGCCCTGCTCCGCCGCGTTGAGGTTGGCCTTGATGTGGCCCAGCGTGATCGACGGGCCGTCGGCCAGCTGACGCGCCAGCGCGCGGCCTTCGGCGTCGAGCTCGGCGTCGGGCACCACGCGTGTCACCAGGCCCAGCTGCAGCGCTTCGTCGGCCTTGAGCACCGGCGACAGCAGCGCG
Source organism: Variovorax sp. 10N412 (assembly GCF_056394985.1). Classification (NCBI taxonomy): domain Bacteria; kingdom Pseudomonadati; phylum Pseudomonadota; class Betaproteobacteria; order Burkholderiales; family Comamonadaceae; genus Variovorax; species Variovorax sp. 10N412. The sequence continues at coordinate 8,113 of NZ_JBFTIO010000014.1, read as the reverse complement.
AAAGCGCGCGCCCGTGGGCCCAGCAGCTTGGTCAGGAAGTAGGTGCTGCCGAAATCCCCCGACAGCCCGACCTTGGCGAAGGCCGAGGTGAGCTTGACGGTGTCGCTGGCCAGCAGCAGGTCGCAGGCCAGCGCCAGCGACAGCCCCGCGCCGGCGACCGCGCCGCGCGCCACGGCGATGGTCGGCTTGGCCATTTCGTGCAGCAGGCGCGCGCATTCCATGTGCTCGCGCAGCTGCAGCGTGCGCGACTCGAGCGTATGGCGGCTGGCGTCGTCGTCGGCCATGGCCTTCACGTCGCCGCCCGCGCAGAAGCCGCGGCCCGCGCCGGTGAGCACCACCGCGCGCACCCGGGTGTCGACGGCCGCGCGGCGCAGCGCCGCAAGCAGCGCCTCGGTCATCGGCACGGTCAGCGCGTTCAGCCGCTCGGGCCGATTCAGCGTGAGCGTGAGCACGCCGTGGTTGAAGTGCTCTGCGAGTTCGTCGAACTGCTGGGTGGAAGTCGTCATCCGCTTGTCTCCTGCAAAGGTTGTCGTGGAAATCTCGAAGTCAAAGCGCACCTGAGGCACGCAGGGCGTCGACGCGCGCGTGCGCATAGCCGAGCCATTGCGCAAGCACCTCGCCGCTGTGCGCGCCCACGTCGGGCATGGCGCCGCGAATGGACAGCGGCGTGTCCGACAGGTGAATGGTCACGCCCTGCACCGGCACCGCGGTGTCGCCGAACGCGATGTCGGCAATGGCGCCGCGGTGGCGCAGCTGCGGGTTGTCGACCACCTCGTCGACGGTCGCGATCTTGGCGCAGGGCACGCCTTCGGCCTCCAGGCGCGCGACGATGTCGTCGGCGTCGTGCGCGCGCATCCATTCGGCGACGATGCCCTCGACCGCGTCGCGGTGTTCGAGGCGCAACGCCATGGAGGCGAAGCGCGGGTCGTCCAGCAGCGCGGGCTGCTTCATGGCGCGCACCACGCGCGGAAACATGTTGTCGTCGCCGCCCACCATCAGCACATAGCGGGCGTCGCCGGTGGCGAAGGTGTTGGAGGGGGCTACAAAGCGGTCCCGGCTGCCCACGCGCGTCATGGTGGTGCCGAAGAGCTTCTGCTGCGGGATGGCCGTCATCAGCATCGAGGTGGCGCTTTCCAGCAGCGACACGTCCACCAGTTGGCCCTTGCCCGAGGCATGGCGCGCATTCAGCGCGGCCAGGATGCCGAGCGCGGCGTACATGCCGGTGGTGTAGTCGCACATGAACGAGCCGATCATGGTGGGCGGGCCGTCTTGCGCGCCGGTCATGTCCATGAGCCCGCTCATGGCCTGTGCCACGCCGTCGAAGCACTGCTTGCCGGCCAGCGGGCCGTCCTGCCCGAAGCCGGAGATGCGCGCCATGACCAGCCGGGGGTTGAGCTTGTGCACCGCGTCCCAGCCCAGGCCCATGCGCTCCATGGTGCCGGGGCGAAAGTTTTCCACCAGCACGTCGGCCTGCGCCACCAGCTCGTGCAGCACCCGCAGGCCGTCTGCATGGCGCAGGTCGATGGCCAGGCTCTTCTTGTTGCGGTTGACCACGAAGGTGTACAGGCTCTGACCGTTCACGGCGGGCAGCGCGCGCCGCGCGTACTCGCCCTCGCCGGGCGGTTCGATCTTGACCACCTCGGCGCCCATGTCGCCGAGCATCATGGCGCAGTAGGGCCCGGCGATGAAGCGCGAGAGATCGAGCACGCGCACTCCGGCAAGCGATGTCATGGGTCGGCCTTGTCTCGTTGATTTCGTAATTTGTTATATCATATTCAAAATTAGAAGAATTCGGCAACCCATGAATTCAAGGAGACACGCTTGACGACGACCACATCCGCGCCCGGGGCCCGCCCTGCGCACTACCTTCGCCTGCGCCAGCTTTGCCTGGTTGCACGCGAACTCGCCCCGGTGGAGGAAGACCTGTGCGCCGTGTTCGGCGTGCGCGTGTGCCACCGCGACCCCGAGGTGGGCCAGTTCGGCCTGCACAACGCGCTCATGCCCTTCGGCACCAGCTTCGTCGAGGTGGTGGCACCGCTGCAAGCGGGCACCACGGCGGGCCGCTACCTGGAGCGGCGCGGGGGCGACGGCGGCTACATGGTGATCCTCGACAGCGAATCGCTGCCGCGCTGGCGCGCCCACGTGGCGCGCATCGGCGTGCGCATTGCCGCGCCGCTGGCCCTGGGCGACTACGAGGGCATGCAGTTGCACCCGCGCGACACCGGCGGTGCGCTGCTCGAGATCAATACCACCCGCAACGGCGCGGACCTGCACGGCCCCTACTGGCCCGCCGGCCCGCACTGGCCCGATGCCGTTTGCGACGCGCGGGTGCGCGGCATCGCGGGCGCGGTGCTGCAGGGCGACGCCCCCGAGACATTGGCCGAGCGCTGGGGCCGCATCCTGGAGCGCACCGTGCACCACGGCACGCAAGACAGCGAACCCACGGCAGACCCGTTTCTGCCACTCGACAACGCCACGCTGCAGTTCATGCCGCAGCACGACGGCCGGGGCGAAGGGCTGTACGGCATCGTCGTCGATGTGCAGGACGCGCAGGCCGCAAGCGCCATCCACGCCACCGCGCGCGAGCGCGGCCTGAAGACCGACGCCGCGGGCGTGCACGTGGGCGGCGTGCATTTCATGCTGCGCATCCACCACTGAGCCCGAGAGGAAAAATTCATGGACCTGGCTTTCAGCGCCGAAGAGCGCGCCTTCGCCGACGAGGTGCGCGCCTTCATCAAGACCCACCTGCCGCGCGACATTTCACGGCGCGTGGCGCACGACCTGCACCTGCACCGCGAGGACTTCATGCGCTGGCAGCAGATCCTCGGGCGGCGCGGCTGGCACGCCTACACCTGGCCAGTGTCGCAAGGCGGCCCGGGCTGGAGCGCTACGCAGCGCTACATCTTCGAGACCATCAGCGCGGAGCTCGACTGCCCCACCATCCAGCCCTTCGGGCCGCGCATGGTGGGCCCGGTGATCTTCAACTTCGGCAACGAGGCGCAGAAGGCCCAGCATCTGCCAGGCATTCGCGACTCGACCACATGGTGGTGCCAGGGCTATTCGGAGCCGGCCTCGGGCTCCGACCTGGCTTCGCTGGCCACGCGCGCCGAAGACCGCGGCGACCACTACCTGGTGAACGGCCAGAAGATCTGGACCTCGTACGCGCACTACGCCGACTGGATGTTCTGCCTGGTGCGCACCAGCCGCGACGCCAAGGCGCAGCACGGCATCTCGTTCGTGCTCATCGACATGAAGTCGCCCGGCATCGTGGTGCAGCCGATTCCCATGCTCGAGGGCACGCACTCGTTCAACGCCGTGTTCCTCACCGACGTGAAGGTGCCAAAGGCCAACCTGGTGGGCGAAGAAGGCCAGGGCTGGAGCTATGCCAAGTTCCTGCTGGAGCACGAGCGCGTGGAAAACTCCAACATCGGCTTCTCGACCTTCGCCATGCGGCGTCTGCACCGCGTCGCGTCGAGCGTGACGCAGCGCGGCAAGCCGCTGATGGAAGACGCTGTGTTCCGCGCCAAGGTGTCGGGCGTCGAAGCGCAGCTGAAGGCGCTCGAAGTGACCACGCTGCGTGCACTGTCCAGCATGGGCAACGGCAGTTCGCCGGGCGCGGGCCTGGCGTCGGCGTTGAAGATCCGCGGCACGGAAATCGGCCAGCGCATCACCGAGCTCATCTTCGAGGCCGCGGGCCCCGAAGGCCAGGTGCTGGACCCCGCCCTCATGCGCGGCGAAGGCGAGCTCGACGGCATCGAGGCCAGCGTGCAGGGCGCGGCGCCCAACTACTTCTGGCGCCGCGCGATGTCGATCTACGGCGGAAGCAACGAGATCCAGCGCAACATCATCGCGAAGCGCGAGTTGGGGCTCTAGATGATCGCCGACGAACACGTCGATAGGCGCTCCTGTCACGATCGTGAACTCCGTGGGGCGGTTTCAGCCGTACTCCGAAACATGGGGCGTGATCGCGCAGACCCCATTGCACGCGCCGTGGGTTGCCATCTCAGAATCAGGTCGACAACGCAGCCAGCACGCGCCCGCACAGATTCGCGACCAGCGACTCGGGCTGCGAAGGCAGCTTGTCGCCACGCCACACGACGTGCTGATCCGCTCGGCAGAGCACCAGCTTGTGGACGTACGCGGCGGGCAGCGTCTCGGTTGTCACGTCGATCAAGGTGAGCGGCATGCCCGCGCCTTGGGCTGCGGCTTGCAGCGCGTCGACGTCGACCGCCGGGTCACTCCGAAGCAGTGTGTAGCCAGCACCGAAGGCATCGTAGAGCGAGCGCCCGTCGGCCAGCCAGAAATGCGGCGCGCGGCACCCTGGAACGGTCGAGGGCGTGAAGCTTCCCATCGCGTAGCCTGGTGGCTGCTCTTCGTCGGTGGCGATGATGGGCGAACCGGTGTAGTAGTAGCCAAAGTTCAGTCCGGCACAGCAGAACTGCTGCACGTTGAGCTCGTAGGCTTCGCGTCCCAACTCTGCGCGCAGTGCGTCGCCTGTGGGTCCAGGTGCCTCGATGTCCTGCGGCACCGCGCGGCGAGCACGGATCATCTTCTGCGCATGGTCCATGGCAAACCGTGACACCTGCTCAGTGATCGGTCGGCGCTCGGCCTCGTAGGCGTCGAGAATGGCTTCGTCCGCCCAGCCTTGAACTGCCGCGGCCATCAGCCAGCCCAGATTGATGGCGTCGGCGATGCCGGCATTCATGCCATACCCTGCGTAGGGAACCCACAGGTGCGCCGCATCGCCCGCGAGGAACACGCGCCCCTCGCGGAAGCGGTCAGCCACGAGACGCCGTCCGACCCAGTCTTCCTTGCTGATCACTTCGTAGCCGAAGTCGTCACCGACGCCGAGAATTTCGCGGATCGATCGGTCGCGATCGACCGAATCGAACTCGGGCTCGTCGGCGTTGAGATGGTTGTGCACCAGCCAGGTGTCCTGCCCGTCGATTGCAAACATGGTGCCGCAGCGCCGCGGATTCATCGAATAGTAGGACCATGCCGGCTTGCCCGGCAGCAGCGCGCGCAGTTGCGGAGCCCGGATGCAGGTCGATTGCACACGCTGGATCACGGGTGTGCCTTCCAGCTTTGCGCCCATCTGCTTGCGCACCCCCGAGCTGCCGCCATCGCATCCGGCCAGGTAGCGACTGCGCACGGTGCGGGTCGCACCCGTGTCGAGATCAACCAGGGCAGCTGTCACGCCCTGGTCGTCCTGAGCGAAAGATGTGACCTGCGTGCGATTGAGCAGCGTCACGCCAGGCAGCGCCGCGGCATGCTCGAGCAGGATCGGCTCGAGATATATCTGATTGATGCGATGCGGCGGCTCCGAGGTCGGCCACCAGCCGTCGGGGCCTTCGGTTTCCGTGAAGCGGTCGCGCCGGCAGGGGATCGGAATTCGCGTCAATTCAAGGCCGGTGGCGCTGGTGCGAAATACGACATCGTTCGGGTAGTCCGCCGGCAGACCCGCGTCGCGCAGCTTCTGCGCAACGCCGAGCCTGCGGAATTGCTCCATGGTGCGGGACGCGACGTGGTTGCACTTCACGTTGGGCGGCTCCGCGTAGTGGCGAATCTCGGCGATGACCACACGCACGCCGCGGGAAGCCAGGTCCATCGCCAGAGTGAGGCCCACGGGGCCAGCACCCACGATCAACACGTCGGTATTCAATGTTTCCATGTCCAGGGTGTCCTCAATCGAGCTTGATGTGGGCGGTGCGGATGACCTTGGCCCATTTCGTGGTTTCCGACGCTATGTAGGCGCCGAAGGCGGCAGGCGTGCCCGGCGACGGCTCCACGCCAAGGTTGCGCATGGCAGCCTGTATCTGCGGATCGGACAGCGCGGCGTTGAGCTCGGCGTTGAGCCGCGCCACGATGGCATCGGGCGTGCCCGCGGGCGCGACCAAGCCGAACCAGCCGGTCGAGTCGTACCCTGACAGGCCGGACTCCGACACGGTTGGCACGTCGGGCAGCATCGGCAGGCGCTGCGGGCTGGTCACGGCATAGGCGATCAGCTTGCCGGCCTTGATCTGCTGGAGAGCGGAAGGCAGGTCAACCATCGCCAGCGGAATCTGGCCACCCAGCGTGTCGAGCGCGGCAGGCCCGGAGCCTCGGTAAGGCACCTCGGTGAATCGCGCGTCTGCCATCTGGCCGAACAGCGCAACCGACAGATGCATGGCTGTGCCGTTGCCGCCGTGCCCGATGGACAACTTGCCCGGCTCCTTGCGTGCGAGAGCGATCAGTTCGGACTGCGTGCGCGCCGTCATCGAAGGGTGACCGATGAGGACGAACGGAATGGCGGCCACCATGCCGACCGGCTTGAAGTCCTTCGCCGGGTCGAAGGGCATCTGCGCATAGAGGCTTACGTTGGCCGACAGTCCGCCTGCAGCGCCCAGGCCGAGGGTGTAGCCGTCACCTGGTGATTTGGCAACCAGCGACAAGCCGACGTTGCCGCCAGCGCCCGGACGGTTGTCGACGATCACTGGTTGGCCCAGTTTCTCGTTGAGGCGGGGCGTGAGCATCCGTACCACCGCGTCGGTGCTGCCACCCGGCGGAAAGGTCACGACGACACGGATCGGCTTGGCTGGAAAGGCCGTGGGTGCCTGCGCCGCAGCGGGACCGGCGACCCAGGGCGCAAACAGGGCGGCGACCAGAAGCGCGGCAAAGAGCCCTGTGCGGCGACGTTGGATGTGATGCATGCGATGTCTCCTTGCTTGTAGTTGCACCCATTGAACACCGCAGCGATTCATTCGTAAATCAACAAATTCAGAAGCAAATATGATGTTCTCTGATGAATCCGACCTTCACCCCCAGCATTCGACAGCTGCGCGCTTTCGTGGAGGTGCATCGCCTGCGCAAGCTGAGCGCCGCTGCGGAAAGGCTCTTTGTGACTCAGTCTGCCGTGAGCATGCTGATCCGCCAGCTCGAGGAAGGGCTGGGCACCCGGCTGTTCGATCGGACGACGCGCTCGCTGCAGCCGACCGCCGCGGCGGCCGACATGCTCCCGATAGCGGAGCGCATCTTGCGCGATGTCGACGCGCTGTCCGGTGGCTTTCGCGAACTGTCGACGCTCAAGCGCGGGCGCATCTGCGTGGCGATTACACCGACCCTGGCGTCATTCCTGATGCCCTCCGCGATCCGCAGCTTCATGGAGAGCCATCCGCAGGTGCGCATCGTCGTCGACGACTGTGCACCCGATCAGTTCATCGCGCGGATCATCGCCGAGCAGGTCGACTTCGGCATCGGCACGCCCGAGCGGCCAGGTGCCGAAGTCGAGACGCAGACCCTCTTGCGCGATCACCTGGCGTTGGTGTGCCTACGGGATCACCCGCTGGCGCAGGCCCGCGCGGTGCGTTGGGCGGACCTGGCAAATCATCAAGTCATCACGGTACGGCCCGGCTATGGCATCCGGTCTTTGATCGACGCCACCGCGGCGCGCGCCGGCGTCGAGTTGAAGGTGATGAACGAAGTGTCGTTCCTGTCGACAGCGCTGTGGATGACGGCCAGCGGCATGGGCGCGTCGATCATGCCCTCGGCCTACGCGATGGCCGCGAGCGACGACTCGCTCGTGATCCGCCCGATCAGCGCGCCGCGCGTGTCGCGCGATGTCTTTGTGGTCCAAAAGCGAGGCCGTTCGCTGTCGGCCGCCAGCGAAAGCTTCATTGCGACGCTTCGTCGGGTCCGCTCCAAGGAAGGTCTCATATAGGCGTCGGCGCGCGTGGCCCAGCAAGATGCTTCGACTGCGCGCCCCGAAGAGATGCTTGCGGAGGACTCTCGGCACCCGGCTCCCTAAGCTGGAAGCGGCTGCCCTCGAGTCGCCGCAACCTCGTGAAGCCTGAACCGAAAGGTCTGCTCCAGGGGATTGCTGAGCCACGACCGTCCAGCGCTTTGTGCCGTGCCATGTGCCTTTTGCCATCTGAGCGAACGCTCGGAGTCGGCATGCGAACAGCCGTCTCGATCCGGGCTGTCTTCCAGTTGCCAGGCGCTGAAACATGCGATCAGCTCGGCCGCGTCGGGAAACGCTTCCTCCAGATGCCCCACATAAACACTGGTGGCCACCATCGTGTCTTGCAGGGTCGGACGTGCCCCTTCAATCGTTGCGGAGAAGACGCGTCCGCTGCCA